>DATMNP010000048.1:0-18587 GCA_035568935.1 Opitutaceae bacterium
TAATAGCCGTCGTTCTGCTCCTGCTCTTTGGTTGTTCATCATGCATTCAGAGAAAACTGCTTTATTTTCCGAGTCATCGGCCTGACAATAACGGATTGGCGGCTTGGATCCACAACGGAGAGACCATCGGCTATTCGCGAATCGTGGAGTCGCCCAGGAACGTCTGGCTGCTGATCCACGGAAACGGAGGGCAGGCGTCGGACCGGGCCTACGCGCTTCCAAGTTTTTCGCCGGATGACTCGGTCTTCATCCTGGAATATCCGGGATATGGAATGCGCCAAGGCGTTCCGTCGCGAAAAGCCTTCAATCAGGCGGCCCAAGAGGCGTACCTGCTGCTCAGGGACACTTATCCGCACGTTCCGGTTTGCGTCGTGGCCGAGTCGATTGGAAACGGGCCCGCGTGCACCCTCGCGGCGCTGACCCCGCCGCCGGATAAATTCGTGCTGATCGTTCCGTTCGAAAAGCTCTCGTTGGTGGCGAAAGATCACTTTCCCGCTTTTCTCGTCAGCGTGTTGTTGCGGGACGATTGGGACAACGTGGAGGCGATGGCGCATTACAAAGGCCCGGTTGATATCTTTGCGTCGGAAGCCGATGCCACCATCCCGGTGGTTCACGCGAAAGCCCTGGCAGCCGGTGTTCCCTCGGCGAAGTTCACGTTGATCCCGGGCGGCCACAATGAGTGGTCGGAAAACGACCGTGTGAGCATTCGAAATCCTTAAATGCTTTCACCACGGAGACACTGAGGCCACGGAGGCCTTTTAACCACGGATTACTCGGATTTGCACGGATACATTCTTCCGATCCCAAGCTTAAACTGCTCCCATCCGCGCTGATCAGTGTAATCCGTGGTTAAAGATTAGTGTGGATTAGTGGTCCCCCTTTCTGAGAGAATGGAGATCCTCATGAACCCTGTTCTCAAGCTATTGATCGAAGGCGGGAGCCTCACGACCGCGCAAATGGCGCAGGTCGCGGGCTTGTCCGAAGCCGAGGTTAACCAGCATCTGGAGCAGTTGAAGAAAGACAAAATCTTCCTCGGCTGGCGCCCGGTGCTCGATCTTTCGCGGGAGGCCACCGCCGCCGTCGCCGTGCGCGCCGTCATCGAGGTCAAGATGACGCCGGAGCGCGGGGGCGGATTCAATCGCCTGGCCGAGCGCATCGGCCGGTTCGACGAGGTCGAGTCGTGCTACCTCATGTCGGGCGCCTACGACCTGCTGATTTTCGTGACGGGGCCGAGCCTGCAAAAAGTGGCGGCCTTCGTGTCGGAAAAACTTTCCACGCTCGGCGGCGTGCTTTCCACGAGCACGCATTTCATGCTGCGCTCCTACAAGGAGGGCGGTTTCCTCATCGACGTGCCGGTGGAGGAAAACGGCCGGCTGAACGTCACCCCCTAACAGGCTGCCAAACCGAAGAGGAAGGAAAATCGGCCAAGCGGGAAATTCGCCCGCGCTGATTTTTGTTTCCGCGCCCCCACCATGGACACCAAACGCTTTATCGCCCGCCATGTCGTCGACCTGCCCAAGTCGGGCATCCGGGATTTCTTTGAAATCGTCGCCAAGATGAAGGACGTCATCTCGCTGGGCATCGGCGAGCCGGACTTCGACACGCCCTGGCACATCCGCGAAGCCGCGATCTACGCGCTGGAAAAGGGCAAGACCCACTACACGTCGAACCTCGGCCTGATCGAGCTGCGCCGCGCCATCAGCACGTATGTTGAAAAGCACTACGGCGTGGGTTACCGGCCCGAAGACCAGATCCTGATCGCGGTCGGCGTGAGCGAGGCGATCGACCTCGCCCTGCGCGCGCTGATCAATCCCGGCGAAAAAGTGCTGTTTCACCAGCCCTGCTACGTGTCGTATCACCCGAGTGTAACGCTCACGCATGGCATCGCCGTGCCCGTGCCAACCCGGGCGGAGGACGGCTTTGCGCTCAATGCCGAGGACATCGCCCGTGCGTGGCAGCCAGGCTGCAAGGTTCTCATGATGAACCTGCCGTGCAATCCCACCGGCGGCGTCTGCGACCGCGCGCGGCTCGAGAAAATTGCGAAGTTCGCCGTGGAAAAAGACCTCATCGTCCTGAGTGACGAGATTTACTCGGAGCTGGTTTACGACGACGTGCACACGAGCATCGCCTCACTGCCGGGGATGAAGGAACGCACGATTTTCCTGCACGGATTTTCCAAGGCCTTCGCGATGACCGGCTTTCGCATCGGCTATGCGTGCGGCCCGGCCGAGCTCATCGAGGCAATGATGAAGGTGCACCAGTACTCGATGCTCTGTGCGCCGATCCTTTCGCAGGAAGCGGCCCTCGAGGCGTTGCAGCATGGCGCCGAGAGCGTCGCGCAGATGCGCGAACAGTATCATCGCCGCCGCGATCTGATCGTGCGCCGCTTCAACGAGGCGGGGCTGAAGTGCCACTCGCCCGGTGGTGCGTTCTATGCGTTTCCCAATGTGGCGGCGACGGGCTTGAGCGAGCGCGATTTCGCCTACGGCCTGCTGGAGAAAGAGCGCGTGGCGGTCGTGCCCGGCACAGCCTTCGGCGAAAATGGCCGCGGCTTTGTGCGGGCGAGCTTTGCCACCAGCTACGAACACATCGTCGAAGCCTGCGACCGGATCGAGCGCTTTGTGCAAAGCACAGGCCAGAGGCGAGGGTCGTGAGGCGGGAGGAAAACAATCCTTTCCCTTCGGCCTCCAGCCTCTAGCCTCTAACCTTATGTCTCGAATTGTCGCCATCGTCGGCCGGCCCAACGTCGGTAAAAGCCGCCTTTTCAACCGGCTGGCCCGGAAGCGCATTGCCATCGTGCACGACCAGCCGGGCATCACGCGCGATGTCATTTCCACCGACATCGAGGACGGCGCCTACACGCTGCTCGACACCGGCGGCCTGGGCTTGAAGGGTGGCGACACCCCGGCGCAGCTCATCGCGGCATCAGAGCAGCAGGTCGAGTTCGCCATCGCGTCGGCCTCGCTGATCCTTTTTATCATCGATGGGCTCGAAGGCATAACCGAGCTCGACGAACGCATTGCCGCCCGGCTTCGCCGCGGGGGAAAAAAAGTGCAGGTCATCGTTAACAAGGCGGACTTCGACGAGGAAAAAGTCGATATGTCGGCCGTCTTTCGTTTTGGCCTTGGCGCCCCGATTTCCGTCTCCGCCGAGCACGGACGCGGCGAGTCGTTTGTACGCGACGCCATCCTGGAAAAACTCGGGCCACCGACCGCGGATGAAGCGTCCGCCTCCAAAACCTCCTCCGATCCGCTCTGCATCTGCTTCATCGGCCGGCCTAATGTCGGCAAATCGTCGCTCGGCAACAACCTGTTGAAAAGCGACCGGCTGATCGTAAGCGAGATTCCCGGCACCACGCGCGACGCGGTCGAAGTGCCGTTCAAATTCAAGGGCCGCGATGGAAACCTCTACCCGTTCCGCCTGATCGACACGGCCGGCATCAAGGCCTCGACCAAGGTCGCGTCGCCGGTCGAATATTTTTCGCGGCTGCGCTCGCTCGATGCCATCCAGCGCACCGACGTGGTTTTCCTCGTGCTCGATGCGCTCGAAGGCGTCACGCAGCAGGACAAGGCCATCGCCGGCGAATCCATCAAGGAGCGCAAACCCGTTGTCATCGTCGTCAACAAGTGGGACCTTGTGCATGACGCCTTTAACAAGCCCGAGGGCATCCAGGGCTACGACAGCGAGCGCGACTATCGGAAGAAATACGAGAAGGAGCTGTTCAACCGGCTGTTTTTCACGCCGGGCGCGCCGGTGGTTTTCGTCTCCGCGATGAGCGGCTACGAGATCGACCGCATGCTCAACTCGGCGGTGAAGCTCCACCGCACGCTCGACAAGAAACTTCCCACCGCCCGCCTGAACCAGGCCCTCATCCACCTGGCCGAGCGGACGCCGCCACCGTCGATCGCGGGCCGGCGCTTCCGCATTTATTACGCGGTGCAGACGGGCAACCGTCCGTTCCGCATCAAGCTGTTTTGCAACCGCGAGGAAAAGCTCACCGAAAGTTACCGCCGCTACCTCGAAGCGGGGCTGGTGGAGGAATTCGACCTTGCGGGCTGCCCGGTGCACTTCGACCTCGTGGGCAAGCCGCGGACCTCCGCCGCGGAAAGAACCGGCAACAAGAAAACCTACCAGGAGCCACCAGACGAGTTTTGAAGCCGCGCTTCGACGCTAAATAATTCAGAGGCCAGGAAAACAACCTTCCTGGCTTCATGGTTTCTGGATTAGTCACGCCAAGACGATTCATGCAATTGAATCGCGAATAGGCGCGAATAAAGACTGGGCGGAAGGCAGGGCGAAACCGCCGAGGCTGTGCACTCGCCGCCATCGGGGGCACCGTGGATAGAACCAAGGCGGATTGCGTGCATTTGAATACAAGGTTGGCGCAAGGCGTGTTCCGCGAACGCAGAATTACCTGCCACAAACCACGTATTACTAAACACCAATGACCCGTGACCAGTTTGGCTCTTGCCCTATGAGTCAACAACAATTTTATAGTAAAACGCCCCATGTTTAGACTACTGAAATACCCTATTTATTGTTGGATCATCATTTCGTCGACCGCCTTCCCGTCGCGTGCGCAACCGCCACTAGAAAACGTCCAGGCCGCTGACACGAACGCCGCTGTGGCAAATCCAGCTCCGGTCGATGAAGCGCCGGATCTCGTTATCAAAAAATTATTTGCTTTGGTTCGTGAAGAAAAATACGCGGAGGCTCAGCAATTGGCCGTGGGGCTAGTATTGGCCTACCCCAATGACCAACGATTGGTTAAGGCCAAGGTGATGATGGACCAAGCCCTCGTGTCGGCCAAACCGGCAGATACCACGCCGGACGTCCAGTCTGCAGTCAGTGTTGCGCAGACTGCAGCGAGTGAATCGCCTGCACCGCTCACCGGCATGGACAAAATCGATTACAGTGCCCTGGTTCAACGGGCGCGGGAAGCCCAGCAAATGACGGATTTGGCCCGACAGAAAACATTGTTGAAGCAATTCATGGGCGACAGCCGGCAGTTTTTACAGAAGCATCCCGACCAAATCCTGCTCTGGCAGATTCGCGCGGCGGCGGCCTTGAGCCTGGACGATACCATGGCCGGGTTCGAAGCTGGGCAAAAACTATTAGCGGCCGGCGCAGCGGGCAGCAGCGATCCAGATTTACAGCATTTGCTGGTGCAACTGAAGCTGAAAGACTGGCTGGATGAGCAAACCGTAAAGAAAGCATTGGAGCCCCTTAATTATACATCAGGGCAAAATCATACGACCACCCTGCCGAACGCCGTACCCCTGGATTTGGTTTGGATTACTCCCGGCACATTCACGATGGGCTCGCCAAATGCGGAGTTTGACCGGCGCGACGACGAATGGCCGCAAACAACCGTAACCATCAGCAAAGGGTTTTGGCTGGGGAAAATGCCTGTGACCCAGGGGCAATACCAGGCGGTGACAGGCGATAATCCAAGCAACTTTGCCATTGTCGGGACAGACGCGCCGGTTGAGCAGGTGTCCTGGGACGATGCGATGGAGTTTTGCCGCAAGCTCACTGAGCAGGAACGCGCAGCTGGACGCCTGCCGGAGGGCTATGCCTTTACCCTGCCGACGGAAGCGCAGTGGGAATACGCGTGCCGGGCGGGGATGACCGGAGCGCGGTGCGGCAACTTGAATGACATCGCGTGGTATGGCAGCAACAGCAACGGCTCGACTCACCCGGTCGGGCAGAAAAAGCCGAATGCCTTTGGGCTTTATGACATGTTTGGCAACGTCTGGGAATGGTGTTCAGACTGGTTTGGCGATTACCCTGGTGGCAATGTGGTGGATCCGGTCGGGCCAGGCTCGGGCACCCGCCGGGTCATTCGCGGTGGCGGTTCGTTCAGCGCGGCGGACTACTTCCGCTTCGCCCGCCGCGACGGGGTTGACTCGCGCGACCGTGACGCCTACCTCGGCTTCCGCCTTGCCCTTGCGCCTTCGCGCTAAGCCGACGCGTTCCGCTAACGCCGAATGTCCAGGCTTCCACATCACCAAGGATATCACCATCACGGATGCATCGGTCACTTCAATTGTTTGCAAGGCCCCTTTTTACCGCAGATGACGCGGATAGGCAACGGATATGGATTCTCACGGCTCAAGACCTTGTCATCAGTGGCAATCAGCGTCCATCAGTGGTTAAAAAATTGATCGGGTTTGATTAGCGTCAATTAACGGTTGAAGTGCTTGGTTCAGGGATTGAATTTCTTGCCGTGACTCCCCTTCGCCTTGTTTTTTTCGGTTCCGATGCCATCGCGCTGCCGCTGCTCGATCAGCTGGCGGGCGAGGGGAGCGCGCACGCGCAGGTGGTGGCGGTCTTCACCCAACCCGACCGTCCGGCGGGACGCGGGCAGAAAACCGAACCCAACGCGATCAAGCGCTGGGCCCTCACGCGGAACCTGCCGGTGTTCCAACCGGAGAAACCCGACGAAGCCGCCTGTGCCCAGCTCGCGGCACTCAACGCCGATGTCGGGCTCGTCATGGCTTATGGCCATTTGCTGCGCGACGATTTCATTGCGACGCCGCGGCTCGGCCTGCTCAACCTGCACACTTCGCTGCTGCCAAAATACCGCGGGGCCTCGCCGATCCAGACGGCCATCGCCTGCGGCGAGCGCGAGACCGGCGTCACCCTGATGCGTATTATTCGAAAACTCGACGCCGGGCCCGTCGTCGACGCCGAGCGTGTGTCCATCCACGCGCGCGATACGGCGGCCGACATCGAAGCAAAGCTGGCCGCGGCCTGCCGGCCGCTGGTGGCGCGCACGCTGCCAAAGTTATGTGGTGGAACCTTTGCTTTCGCGGCGCAGGACGAAACCCAGGCGACTTACTGCCGGCGTTTGACGAAGGACGACGGGGTGCTCGATTTTGCCGCGCCCGCGGCGGTGCTGGCGGCGCGCATCAACGGGCTTTTCCCCTGGCCCGGATGTGCGGTGGAGATTTCCGGCCTGCCGGTGAAACTGGGGTCGGCCGATGGCGTGCCCACGGTGGAAGTTTGTAATATAATACGTTACAAACAAACCACGGGCTCCGGAGAAGTTCTGGGCGCGGACGGCGAAGGTTTGCTCATCGCGACAGGCCAGGGTATCCTGCGGCTGCTGCGCTTGCAGCGGCCGGGCGGAAAAATGCTGGCGGCACCCGACTTTTTGCGGGGGTTTTCCATTGCGCCGGGCACGGTGCTGGCTTCGCGAACCATGAGGCCGCTCCTTGAACGTCCAACACCCAACATTCAACGTCCAACACCCAACTAAATACCAACTACGAATGACCAAGGACCAATGACCAACAACCTCGCTTACACCACGCTTGTTTTTGCCGCTGATTTTCACAAGCATCGCGGCATGAAATTTTTTCGCGTTGGGTGTGCGTTACTGGGATTGGCCGTGGCTTCGTGCCCGGCGCGCGCGCAATCCGGCGCGGGATCGATCGACATCGCCAACCTTCGCGAGGACGTAAACCTGCTCACCCAGCGCCTGGGGGATTTGCAAATCCGCGTCGAACAGCTTGAGCGGCAGAACAACGATCTTAAAAACCAGGCGGGCAACGCCGCGCAAACCTATGCGACCGTCGCCCAGCTCAACGACGCCGTTGCGGAATTGAATCGCACGGTCAAGGCGGCCACGGCAGAGTCGAAAACCGAAACGCTCCAGAAGGTCAGTGTGCAGTTGGAAAAACTCGCCAGGCAAACGCAGGCGGCGATCGATGCACTCGCCAAAGGCCAGGCCACCCGGCCGGCGGTGGCGCCGCGGAACTTCACGGAAGATTACCCGAAGGAAGGCTTCAGCTACACCGTGCAAAAGGGCGACACGCTCGCCGGCATCGCCAAGAAAAACCACGCCAGCCTGCGCGACATCACCAATGCCAACAAAATTGCCGACCCAACCCGGCTGATGGTCGGCCAGACGCTTTTCATCCCGCAAGCACAAGCACCAGCTCCCCAAAACTGACATGGCTGCATCCAAATCACGCCTCGGCCGCGGACTCGGCGGACTCATCGCCGCCGCCTCAAAAACAGACGCCCCCGCGGCCCATCACGCCAGCGCCGGCAGCCCGGCGGCCGCGCCTGCCGCGGCACCCGGCTTCCAGGAAATCGCGGTCGATCTCATCGAGCCCAGCCCGTATCAGGCGCGGCGCGAGATTCCGGCGGAGCAGCTGAGGGAGCTGGCCGACAGCATCCGGGCCGAAGGGCTGTTGCAGCCGGTGGTGGTGCGCCGGCACGGCGAAAAATTCCAGCTGATCGCGGGCGAGCGCCGCTGGCGGGCATTTAACCTGCTCAAGTTGAAAACCATCCCGGCCCGGGTCGTCGAAGCGAGCAATGCGTCGTCGGCTGCGATCGGCTTGATCGAGAATTTGCAGCGCGAAGGATTGAATCCCATCGAGGAGGCCTATGGCTATGCGAGCCTGGTCCGCGATTTTGACCTCACGCAGGAATCGGCGGCCGAGCGGGTGGGCAAGGGCCGCGCGACGGTGGCCAACTCACTGCGCCTGCTTACACTCGAAAGCGAAATCCAGGGATTCATTGCGAAAAACCTGCTGAGCGTCGGCCATGCCAAGGTGCTGCTGGGGGTGGAGGAGCCGGCGCAGCGGGCGCTGCTCGCGCGGCGCGTCATCGAGGAAGGCTGGAGCGTGCGTGCGACAGAAAAGCTCGTGCAGGCAAAAAAGGCGGGCTCACCCGCGCCGGCATCGTCCACGGGCCGCGCGGTCCCGCCGGTGGAGGCTGCGGCCGTCGCCAATATCGAGAAAAAACTCACTTCCCATCTCGGCGCGCGCGTTTCGCTCAAACATTCGCCGAAAAAAGGCCGCCTCATCATCGAATACCACGGCAACGACGACTTGCATCGCATCCTTGAAAAACTCGGGGTTGAGACCTGATTGGAAGCTATCCCAAAATTCAAAATGGCGCATTTTTAGTTTTGGAATAGCTTCCAATAATGAGCACAGCTGAAACGTTGCTAAAGGAGACGCTCGAGGAAGCGTCCGCGATGAGTGCAAAAATGTTCCGGCTGCGCCTGCCGTTTGCCGCGGATTTGAGGAATTACTCCTGGACCAAACTGCGGGCCGACTTGCTTGCCGGTTCAACGCTGACGCTGGTTTCCATTCCGCAGGCCATCGGATTTGCGCTCATCCTCGGGCTGCCGCCGACCAGCGTGATCCTCTCGGTGGTCATCGGTGGATTTGTGAGCGCGCTGTTCTTTTCATCGCATCATCACGTGTTCGGCCCGACCACATCGGTCAGCCTCATCACAGCCACCGCCATCGCCGCCAACTCGGGCCTCGGCCTCGACCCGCTGCCGCTCGCCGCGTACCTGGCCTTCCTGATCGGCCTCGTGCAGTGTCTCGCGGGACTGCTCAACTTTGGCGAAATCACAAAATTCATTTCGCGCTCGGTCGTGGTCGCCTATACTGCGGCGATCGGCATCCTTCTCATCACCAGCCAGCTGCCGAATTTCCTCGGTTTCGGCGTGCCGGCGGGACAGCGATTCGTCACCGTTTTGACAGGTGTCTGGGGGGCGCTCGCGCAGGTGAATGTTTCCGCCTGGGCCATCGGCATCGGCGTGGTCACGCTGGTGATTTTCGAGGGCATCAAGCGTTATCGGAAGACCTGGCCCGAGGCGCTTATCGGCCTGGCGACGCTTGGCATCCTGGCGCGGGTATTCGCGTTTTTCATCGATCGTTACCATCCCTTAGCCTTGAAGGAAGTGCCCTTCCGCCTGGTCAAGGATGAGGGTGCGCTCATGGCCGTTTTCCCCAAATTTGCCGGCCTGCCGGGATGGCATGCGCAGATGCAGATGCTGCCGGCGCTCGGGAGCACGGCCATCGCCGTCGCGATCATTGGCATGCTCGAAGCCACGGCGATTACGAAGTCGCTTGCGGCCAAAAGCGGCCAGCGCCTCGACCCCAACCAGGAACTGATCGGCATGGGCGCGGGCAATATCGCGGTCGGGCTTTTTGGCGTCACGCCCGGCTCCTCGTCGTTTACCCGCTCGGCCGTCAACTACCAGAGCGGCGCGGCGACACAGCTGTCGTCGATGCTGAGCAGTGTGATCGTGCTGCTGATACTCCTGTTCGTCACGCCGGTCTTCAACTACATCCCGGTGGCGGCGCTGGCCGCGCATCTCATGCGCGTCGGCTACAAGCTCATCAACAAGCCGCAGATCCGGGTGGCGGTGCGCTCCACGCGTTCCGACGCCGTCGTGTTCGTCGTCACGCTGGGCGCCGCGTTTTTTCTCCGGCTCGATACGGCCATTTACGTCGGCATCGGCGTCGCGCTCGCGCTGTTTTTGCAAAAATCGAGCACGCCCACTCTGGTCGAATATGCCTTCAACGATAGTGGCGTGCTCGCCGAGCTGGCCGACCCGGACAAGCGGGCCAACCCGCAAATTTCGATCATCCACATCGAGGGCGATTTGTTTTTCGGCGCCGCCGACCTTTTCCAGGAGCACATCCGGCGGCAGGCGGAAAACCAGAATATCCGCGTCTTTATCCTGCGCATGAAAAACGCGCGGCATCTCGACGCCACCACGGTCATGGCGATGGAATCGCTTAATGACTATTTGAGCCAAACCGGCCGCCACCTGCTCATCAGCGGCTGCAATGCCGACGTCCTGCGCGTGCTGAAACGCAGCGGCATGTTTGCGCAGCTGGGCGTGGACAACGTTTTTCCGGCCGAGGCCAATCTCACCATGAGCACGAAACGCGCGCTGCAGCGGGCTTCGCAGCTGCTCAAGCAGGAAGGCACCGGCGGACAAAAGGCCGACGTGCGCATCTTCTACGACCGCAAACAGCCGACGACGGCTGAAACCGGCATGGCCGCCAGCACGGACACAACGAAACCGGATGACTACATGATTTAGGGTGTGTTTTGGAAATAAAACCACCAGCCCCTCCTGCTATTCATCCTTTCCCGCCAAAGCTGATGTAATCGTCAAGGTCCAGTCGGTCGAAATTGGTGCGGATGTCGTCGCGTCCCGGGGAGAGCCTGGCAATGTCCTCGGACATGCCGGCGTGGCGTTTGACGTCGCCGGGGCCGAGATTTTCCAGCCAGATCGACCAGGCCTCAATCTCCCATATCATGCGGGTGGGCTTCGCATGTTCGTTGACCCAGGCGAGCATCCCGACGTCGCCCAGGCCGGATTTCACCGCCGCCAGGAAAGCGTCGGGATCGATCCCGGTGAAGGCGAAAAAACGTTTGTCCAGCGGGCAGGGATAAATGAATTCGCCAAGCCTGCCGGCGGCGCAAGCGCGGGCCTTGTCGAGCAGGCGCGGCAGGTGCACGTAGCCGCCGAGACGGATGCGCGGGCTGCGCGGCGGATGTTTGGTAAAGTCGGGAGTGGAGTAATTGATCATGGGAAAAATTTTAGCGCAAAGGCGCGAAGATGCAAAAAGAGGTGAATTTTAATTCAGAAGCCAAGAATCCAGGAGCATAGGCATGATCGCGGTCAAATGCTCAACACCTGTTTCATGGTTTCCTGGTTTCTGAATGGATCCAGCTTCTTTGCGTCTTTGCGTTAAAAAACTAAATCTTCAGCACCTCGGCAAGTTTGGCCACATCGCGGCCACCGCCCATGGCAAAGTCCGGCTTGCCGCCGCCCTTGCCGCCGAGCTTCTGGCTGAGTTCATTCACGAGCTTGCCGGCCTGGTGCCCGGCGGTGATCGCGGCGGGCGAGCAGAACGCGACCACCGTGGCTTTGTCGCCGAACGGCGCACCGAGCACAACCACGCCTTCGCCGAGCTTGGCCAGGATTTGCGCACCGAGGCTGCGGAGCGATTCAGGCGAATCCGCGGTCACCGCCGCAGAAACAAATTTCAGGCCATCGCGGGTCGTGGCTTGGCCGGCGAGTTCGTCGGAAAGTCCGGCCGATGCCTTTTGTTCGAACCCTTTGAGCTTCTTTTCGAGTTCCTTCTGGTACCCGAGGATCGAATCGAGCTTTTTCACAATGTCGGTCGGGCCGGCGGAAAGCTGGGCGCTGACGGCGAGGAGCATGGCTTCACGGGCGGCGATAAAATCGATGGCGGCCTGGCCGGCGACGGCCTCGATGCGGCGCGTGCCCGCAGCGATGGCGCTTTCCGCGAGGATCTTCACCAGGCCGATTTCGCCCGTGGTGGCAACGTGGGTGCCGCCGCAGAGCTCCCGGCTGTAGCCGCCGATATCGACGACGCGGACAACCTTGCCGTATTTGTCTCCGAAGAAGGCGAGGGTGTCTTCGGGCTTTTTGTCGAACTCGGTCTCGTAGGCCAGGACCTTGGCATTGTCGATCACGCGCTCGTTGACGAGTTGTTCGATCTCGAGGAGTTGCGCAGGCGTGACAGCCTCAAAGTGGGAAAAGTCAAAACGCAAGCGGTCCGGCGTCTTGCGGGTGCCGGCCTGGCGGACATGGGGGCCGAGAACTTTGCGCAACGCCCAGTGCAACAAATGGGTGGCCGAGTGGTGCCGGGAAATGGCACGCCGCCGCGAGACTTCCACCTCGAGTTCAGCCTTGGCGCCGCGGGCGAAGGATGAATCGCCAATCACGAATGATGAATCCGTCCGATGCAGATGTCGCCCGGCTTTGTCCTTCACGCAATCGCTGATGCGCACGAATTCACCGTTGATCTGCACGGTGCCGGTGTCGCCGGCCTGTCCACCCATCTCGGCGTAAAAGGGAGTCTGGTCAAAAACCAGGAAGGTGTCGTCGCCGGTCGTAATGACATCGATGAGTTGTGCGCTGGCGTTGGTCTGCGCGTAGCCGAGAAATTTCGAGGGAATCAGGTCGATGGGTTCGGAGCCCTGGGTTGCCGCAACCACCACCGCTTTTTTCTGCGCGGCTTTTGCCCGGTCGCGCTGCTGGTCCATCAGGTGCTCGAATTCGGCGACATCAACCGTCAGGCCACTTTCCGCCGCAAGCAGCTGCGTCATGTCGAGGGGGAACCCGTACGTGTCGTAAAGCACAAAGGCCAGCGAGCCGGGAATCTTAAAGCTTTGCCGCAGTGCTTGGAGATGCTGCCGGGCCGATTCGGGATTGGCCAATTTAATGCTGTAAATTTCGGCGGACCTTTCGAGGCCCAGGCGCAATCCTGTCGCCAGGGTTGAGTGATAGGCGGCCTTCTCGTCGGGGACGATTTTGGCGGCAAAGTTTGCGGCCAAATCGATCATGTTTTTTCCGTAGAAAACCAGGCCCCGTTCAAGGGTGCGGCCAAAGCTATCTTCCTCGCCACGAATGACGCGGCGAACGACATCCTGCAGCTGCCTGAGTTCGGGAAAGACGGGGCCAAGCGATTCGACGACCGGTGTGACCAGCTGGCTGAAGAACCCGGGCTCCAGTTCGAGTTTTTGGCCATAGAGAATTCCACGACGGAGAATGCGGCGGACGACATAGTTGCGCCCGTCGTTGCCCGGAAGAATGCTGTCGGCGATGGCGCAGGAGACACAGCGGGCGTGGTCGGCGAGCACGCGGAAAGCGACGTCGATTTTTTCCTGCTGGCCCAGGCCTTCGCGCGTGGTTGGAACGGTGCCCCGGTAAGTCTTGCCGGAGAGCTCGGCGATTTTTTTGAAGAGCGGCGCAAAGACATCGGCATTGTAATTCGACGGGTCTTTGGAGAAATCCTTGAAGCCATTGGTGGTCGCGTGGATGCCGGCGACGCGTTCGAAGCCCATGCCGGTATCGACGTGTTTCGCGGTGAGCGGCGAGAAGGTGCCGTCGGCGTTCGCGTTGAACTGGATGAAAACATGGTTCCAGATTTCGATGCAACGCGGTGAGCTTGCGTTCACCAACTTGCGCCCCTCGGTTTCATGGTCGTCGGGGAGAAGGTTGAAATGGATTTCCGAGCACGGGCCACATGGGCCGGTGTCGCCCATCATCCAGAAATTGTCCTTCTTGTTGCCGTTGACAATGTGGACAGCGGGATCGAGGCCGGCCTTCGTGAAAATGTCAGCCCAGATGTCGTGGGCTTCCTGGTCGAAGTCGGAAGGATCGCCCTTGGCCTTGTCAGGGGAATAGACGGTGGCAAAGAGACGCTTCGGCGGCATGCCCCAGACTTTCGTGAGCAGTTCCCACCCCAGAGTGAGCGAATCCTTTTTGAAGTAATCGCCAAACGACCAGTTGCCGAGCATTTCAAACAGCGTGTGGTGGTAGGTATCGAAGCCGACGTCCTCGAGGTCGTTGTGCTTGCCGCCGGCCCGGATGCATTTCTGGGTGTCGGCCGCGCGGGTATCCTGGTTGGGCTTCACGCCGGCCCAGCGCGAAACGTCGGGCTTCCGGTCACCGAGGAAAATGGGGACGAACTGGTTCATGCCGGCGTTGGTGAAGAGCAACCCGGGCGAGTCCGGCAGCAGCGACGACGACGGGACGATCGTGTGGCCGTGGGCGGCAAAGAAATCGAGGAATGACTGGCGGATCTCAGCAGAGGTCATGAGGGAGGAGTTTTACACCAAGACCGCGAAGGTCGCGAAGCAGAAAAGAAGGGTTTGATCCTTTGCGTCACTTGGCGATCTTTGGGTTAAACAAGATTGGCCATGATGGCATCGGTCATGGCCTTGGTGCCGACGGATTTTTCACCGAAGGCGATGTCGCCCGTGCGGGTGCCGCCCGTCACGGCTTTTTTCACGGCCGCTTCGATGCGCAGGGCGATTTTGTCGAGGCCGAAGCTGAAGCGGAGCATCAGAGCAACGGAGAGAATTTGGGCACAGGGATTGGCCAGGCCTTTCCCGGCAATGTCGGGCGCGGTGCCACCGGCGGGTTCATAGAGGCCGAAAGGCAGGCCCAGGGAGTTTTTACCGGCGCCGAGCGAGGCGGAGGACAGCATGCCGAGCGAGCCGCAGATCACAGCCATCTCATCGGAGAGAATGTCGCCAAACATGTTTTCGGTCACGAACACGTCGAACTGATTGGGGTCGCGCGCGAGTTGCATCGCGGCGTTGTCCACGTACATGTGGGTTAGCTGGATCTCGGGCGCGTGCTCGGCCACGTAGTCGGTGACGGTCTTGCGCCAGAGGACGGAAGTCTCGAGGACGTTGGCCTTGTCCACCGAGCAAAGCTTTTTCTTGCGCGAGCGGGCGGCGGCGATGGCCGTGGCGGTGATGCGTTCGATCTCGCTCTTGCGGTAAACCATCGTGTCCACGGCCTGCACATCGCCGTCGGGAAGCACGGTGGTTTCCTTGGGCTTGCCGAAGTAAAGGCCACCCGTGAGCTCGCGGATGCAGACGATATCGATGCCATCGGGGATGCGCGCGGTTTTAAGCGGAGAGGCGTCGGTGAGTTCACGATAGAGCAAGCCTGGGCGGATGTTGGCAAAAAGCGTAAAATACTTGCGCAGCGGCAGGAGGGCGGCCCGCTCGGGTTGCTCTTTGGGCGGAAGTTTTTCCCATTTCGGGCCGCCGACCGAGCCGAAAAGAATGGCGTCGGACGCAGCGCAAAGCTGGAGCGTGGAGTCGGGCAGCGCCTTGCCATGGCGGTCGATGCCGGCGCCGCCGACATCGGCGAGCTTGTAGGAGAGGATGAGATTCTCCTGCTTGGCGACGTGCTCAAGCACGCGCAGGGCTTCGGTCATGACCTCGGGCCCAATGTAGTCTCCAGCAAGAACGGCGAACTTTAGCGTCGGCATAAAGGCCGACTTAATTAGCAAGGGAAACGGGCGAGTGAAAGGGATTTTTTTCTAACAAGGAGTAATAGTAGTTTGTATTTGGTGGTTAGTTGGGAGGCCATCCTTGGCTCTTTGAGCCCCCGGAAGGCACGCAAGCGTCGGATCGAAACCAGCTGCCCACCGCAATTGACCAACTGCCAACTACTAATTACCAACAACCACTCACGAATGAACATCCACGTCCTGCCGGCCGGCCCGATCGAGACCAATGCCTACTTGCTGACCGAGCCGGCGCGCGGCGAGGCCGTGTTGGTCGATGCGCCGGGCGAGGTGTGGGCGGAGGTGGAGCCTGTTTTGCGCAACGAAAAATGCCGGCTGGTGGAGTTGTGGCTCACGCACGGCCATTGGGATCACATGCAAGGTGCCGCGGAGGTCGTGCGGGCGACGGGCGCACGGGTCCGGGCACATGCCGACGACCGCCCGCTGATCGAGACGCCGGAGGTGATGAAAAGGTTTATGCTGCCGGGCCAGGAGCTCGAGCCCGTGAAGGTCGATGCCTGGGTGAGGCCGGGAGAAACGATCGCCGTGCTGGGCACAACGGCCGAAGTTCGGCATGTGCCGGGGCATTGTCCGGGCAACGTGCTGTTTTATCTTCAGCCCGCCGGCCTGGCCTTTGTCGGCGATGCGCTTTTTGCGGGCAGCGTGGGACGGACCGATCTGCCCGGCGGCGATTTCGTCGTGCTGGAGAAATCGATCCGCAGCCAGATTTACACGCTGCCGGATGCGACCAGGGTTTTTCCGGGCCACGGCCCGGATACGACGGTCGGCGAGGAAAAGCGAAGCAATCCTTACGTGGCCGGATGAGTCCGGCGACGTAGTTATTGGCTGCTAGAGCATTTGAACTTATCATGCACAGATAGCCGCAATGATAAAAGAATCCCTGGGCGTCTTGAGATGAAACTGAGTTGAGGGTGGAGCGCGTCGTCCCGACTCGCTCAAAGGGAAAAGGGAAGACCCAAAATAAACGCGTCGGGACGACGCGTTCCACCCTTTTACTTATGTGCACAATATCTTGATATGCTCTAATATTGGGTAATTGGTTCGGATGTCGTCCTTCGGAAAAACCTATGGCGGACAAGACAGAGTGCATAGCAAGCGTCAGATCGAAACCAACGACTAACTACCAATTACCAACTACTACCGCCCAATCACAATGGACTCGGTGGAAAAAACAACCCAGGCTGGGCGGTTGTGATACCGGACAAACACGAGTTTTTCATGTGGCGCGCACTGGAGCTGGCCCGCCGCGCCTGGGGTGTGACGCATCCGAATCCCATGGTGGGCGCGGTGATTGTCGAGGGCGGTGAGGTGGTGGCCGAGGGGTTTCACGAGCGCGATGGCGCTCCGCATGCCGAGCGCGCGGCACTCGATGCGCTCGGGCGAAGAGCAAAACCCGGTGCAGTCCTCTATGTCACCCTCGAACCCTGTTCCACCCATGGGCGCACGGGCGCATGCACGGAGGCCATTATTGCAGCCGGCATCAAGCAGGTCGTGGCTGGCGCGACCGACCCGAATCCCGCGCATGCCGGGCGGGGCTTCGAGTTGTTGCGCACCGCGGGCGTGGAAGTGACAACGGGCGTGCTGGAACACGCGTGTACGGACCTAAACATCATCTTCAACCACTGGATCGCCCGCCACCAGCCGTTTTTTGCGGCGAAATCAGCGGTGACGCTGGATGGCCGCATCGCCTGCCGCACGGGCGACTCGAAGTGGATCACCGGCGAAATGGCGCGGGCGGATGTGATGCGCTGGCGGCGGTTGTTTCCAGCCATCGCGGTGGGCGCGGGCACGGTGATAAAAGACAACCCGCGGTTGACGGCCCGCATCAACGGCGAGGAATGGTGCCCGGTGCGGTTCGTTTTCGATGGTTTATTGCGCTCGGCGGCGGCCAATGGGGTGCAGCCGCAAGTGTACCGCGACGAATTCCGGGAGCGCACGATTGTCGTGACCACGGCGCAGGGCGGCCTGGGCTATGTGCGCAAGCTGCGCGAGGCCGGCGTGCAGGTGTGGATCATGCCGTCGCTCACGCAGCGCGTGGGACTTCCGGAGTTCCGGAAGAAATGCGCGGAAGAAAAGATCACCGGCGTGTTCTTTGAGGGCGGGGCCCAGCTCGGGAGCGAATTATTGCGGGCACGCGAACTGGATTATCTGTTCGTTTATCGCGCGTCGCTGCTGTTCGCGGACGACAAGGCCAAGGGCGTGTTCAGCGGGCTGCGCACGGAAAAAATAGAAAACGCCATCCGCCTCGCAGGGGTGCGGCATGAGACCTTTGGCGATGACCTGCTGACGCGCGGCCGTGTGGTGTATCCGGATAAAATGTTCGCCGATGAAACTGTTTTTGGCATCGGGTAACGCGCACAAGGCCGGTGAATTCTCCGCCTTCGCTCCTTCTTCGCTAAAGCTACGAAGGACAGGCCAGGCTATGAAGGACGGGGCTGGCATTGAACCCATTGAAATCATCCCGGCCACAGAGGTGGGCGGAATGCCCAAGGTGGTGGAGGACGCCGGAACGTTCGAGGGCAATGCGCTCAAGAAAGCGCTCGCGCTGCGCTCGCGCCTGCCGGCGGAGGCCTGGGCGCTGGCGGATGACAGCGGACTGTGTGTCGATGCGCTGGGCGGCGCACCGGGCGTGGAGTCAGCCTATTACGCGGGACCACAGGGCGATAGTGCGGCCAACTTGCATAAACTTGTTGGAGCGATGCGCCGGGTGCCGGACGCGCAGCGCGGGGCGCATTTCATGTGCGTGCTGGCAGTGGCCGGGCCGGCCGGCGAATTTGTTTTTGAGGGGCGTTGCGACGGGCGGTTGCTGCACGAGCCGCGTGGCGAAGGCGGCTTCGGCTATGATCCGCTGTTTGTGCCGGAAGGTTGCGCGCAGAGTTTTTCCGAGCTGGATCCCGAAATCAAAAACCGACTCAGCCACCGGGCACGAGCCTGGAAAAAGCTGGTGGCGTGGCT
>DATMNP010000049.1:0-2418 GCA_035568935.1 Opitutaceae bacterium
TGGCGATGCAGTCATGCACGACGAGAAACGTCATCAGCTTGGTCACGCTGGCCGGCGGGCCGACTTCATCGGCCCGGTCCTCGAAGAGCACCCGGCCGGAGGCGGCATCAACCACGATGGCACCTTTGTAGGCGCGGACGCTCTCGTGCCGGGCCGAAGCAATGGAGGCAGAGGCAAAAAACAAAATTGAAATTAAAAAAATAAAACGCGGAAGGCGCATGCGCGAAAAAGAAAATATTTTTGATGGAGTGCGAGCAGAAATGTTTTTCTGCGAAGGATGGAGAACCGGAATTTTAATTCAAAAACCATGAAGCCACAAAACCGGAAGAGAAAATCAAGCAGGAACCCAAGAACCCGGGATTCAGCCTGATCCTTCTCATGGCTTCCTGGCTTCTTAATCAACTATTTTTCAGGCGGCAGGTCGTGCAGCTTCAGCTCCGGGTTTTTCTCGATGAAATAACGCTGGGTCCAGTCGTTGGGAAAAAATACGATGGGGCGTTCATGCGTATCGGCGCCGAGGCTCACGCCGCTGGCCAGGATGAGGGATGACGGAGTTTTGAGCGAAGGGTGGGGCGAGAGCCATTTCAGGATCTGCCACGGCGCGGCCTCGAGCTTCGAGTCGGCGCCGTATTCGCTTTTCAGCCGGTATTGCACGACTTCGAACTGCAGCGGGCCGACCGCGGCGAGCAACGTGGAGCCGGGGGGGGCGTGCCGCGGGGAAAAGCTTTGCACGACGCCTTCCTGCAGCAGTTGCTCGAGGCCGGCGCGGTATTTTTTGGCGTCGGCGGAATTCGGGTTGAAGAGAAAGGCAAAGACCTCGGGCGGGAAGCGCGGGATTTCGTCGAAAATGATGGCGGGATCCTCGGTGAGGGTGTCGCCGATGCCGAAGCTGTCGTGGCCGACGAGGCCGATGACATCGCCGGGCCAGGCTTCGTCCACCGTCGAGCGTTCCTGGCCGAAAAGTTTGTGCGACGAGGAGAGGCGCACGTTGCGGCCGGTGCGTGGGTGCAGCACGGTCATGTCGCGGGAGAACTGGCCCGAGCACACGCGCATGAACGCAATGCGGTCGCGGTGCTTCGGATCCATGTTGGCCTGGATTTTGAAAATGAAGGCGGAGAAGCGCGGATGGTCCACCGGAACCATCCGCGAGTTGAAAGTTGAAAGTTGAGGGTTGAGAGAAGCGGAGGTGGAAACAGCGAGGTCTTGGCCGCTCGAATTTTCCTGTGATTTGTTGTTTGACGCTTGTGATTTCACCGCTGCGGCATTTCTCCTCGGCTGGGGCGGCACGGAGTCGCGCAAAAAACCGTCGAGCATGAGCTGCACGCCGAAGTTGTTCACGGCGGAGCCAAAATAAACGGGCGTCTGCTGGCCGGCGTGGACGGCGGCAGGGTCGAAGGGATGGCCGGCGCCGTCGAGCATTGCGAGCTGCTCGGTGACCTCGGCGAAGGTGACATCGTCGAGTTTCTCGCGCACCAACGGGTCGTCGAGCGTGGTGACCTGCACGGGCGCCTGGTAGGAGCCGCCGGGCACGCGTTCGAAAAGATGCACCTGGCGCGTGCGCCGGTCGAAGACGCCGCGGAACGACGGGCCGTTGCCGAGCGGCCAGACGGCGGGCGAGGACTGCAGGCCCAGCACGGACTCGAGTTCGTCGAGCAAAGCGATCGGGTTGAGCGTGGGCCGGTCGCACTTGTTCATGAAGGTGAAGATGGGCACGCCGCGGCGGCGACAGACTTCGAAGAGCTTGCGGGTTTGCGTTTCGATGCCCTTGGCGGCGTCGATCACCATGAGCACGGCGTCCACGGCGGTGAGGACGCGGTAGGTGTCCTCGGAAAAGTCCTTGTGGCCGGGCGTGTCGAGCAGGTTGACGGCGAAGCCGGAGTAATCGAACTGGAGCACGGTGGAGCTGACGGAGATGCCGCGCTGGCGCTCGAGTTCCATCCAGTCCGAGCGGGTGGCGCGCTGGTTCTTGCGATCCTTGACGGCGCCAGCGAGGTGCACGGCATTGCCGTAGAGCAGGAATTTTTCCGTGAGCGTGGTCTTGCCCGCATCGGGGTGCGAGATGATGGCGAAGGTGCGGCGGCGGGCGATTTCAGTGGCGGGCGACATGCGTAAAGAAACCATTGAAAGCGGCGCGGGGCGCGGGCTAAAGCCTGAATTTCAAAAACAATTGGACTGGCTTGGAAAAGTATAAGGGGTGGGAAGTATCGGGAAAAGGTGCGCAGCACGCGCTTGTTACTTGTCACTTGATACCTGTTACCTGCTACTTGCTACGTGCCGATTTCGCTGAAACTCAAACCCAACGCCAATGCGCGCGTGCTCACGGGGCATCCGTGGGTATTTGCCAATGAAGTCGAGGCCTTGCTGCCGGCGGAGCACGACGGCGGGGTGGTCGAGTGTCGCGACCGCAATGCGCGCCTG
>DATMNP010000050.1:0-6729 GCA_035568935.1 Opitutaceae bacterium
CGCGCAGCGCCCGGCCCGCATGGCCGCCGAAGAGGCCGAGGGTGAAGGTCGATTTGCTGCCGAGATAGTCGGGCACGTCGAAGCCGTGGCGGATCGCGAGGTAGGCGCGCAGTCCCGCGCCATCGGCCGTGCCGATGCGCAGCGTCTGGCCTTTTTTCACGCGCACCGCCCGCCAGGGGGCCACGGGTTTGTCGTCGAGCGTCGCCGGCAGGTGCGCGCCGGCCAGCGCGATGACCGCGGCGGTGTTGAAGCGCAAGCTCGGGCCGCTGACCGCGATTTCCAGCCCGGCGGCGGAAGCGGGATTGCCGACCAGCCGGTTGGCGAGGCGGAACGACAAGTGGTCCATCGGCCCCGAAGGCGGCACGCCGACGTCCCAGTAGCCCACGCGGCCGGGATAATCCTGCACCGTCGTCTGCGTTCCGCTCTCGAGCACGTCGATCGTGGCGGCGGCGTAGGGCAGGGTCGCGAGCGAGCGCGTGGTGATTTTGCCGGCTTGAAAAATTGGCGAGGCCACGATCTGCCGCAGGTAGTCGAGATTTGTTTCGAGCCCGTGCACGCGCGTCCCGGCCAGGGCCGCGGACATCCGTGCCAGCGCCTCGGCGCGATCCGCGCCGCGCACGATGATCTTGGCTAGCAACGGATCATAGAACGGCGAAACCTCCGTCCCGCGCTCGACCCACGTCTCGATGCGGGCTTCCGGTGGAAAATGGACGTCGGTGAGAAGGCCGGTCGCGGGTTGGAAATTCTTGCCCGGATCCTCCGAGTAGAGCCGGACCTGGATCGACGCGCCGCGCGGCTGCGACCGGAAATTTTCCAGCGAGCCCAGTTCGCCCGAGGCCTGCTTCACCATCCACTCGACGAGATCGATGCCGGTGACCTCCTCGGTCACGCCGTGCTCGACCTGCAGCCGCGTGTTGACCTCGAGAAAATAAAATTCGCCGGTCTGCGCGTCGAAAACGAATTCGACCGTGCCGGCGTTCTGGTAGCCGGCGGCCGCGCCGAGCCGTGCGGCGCAATCCCACAAACGCCGGCACTGCGCCTCGTCCAGGCCGGGCGCGGGCGTTTCCTCGATGACTTTCTGGTTGCGGCGCTGGGCGGAGCAATCGCGCTCGCCGAGCGCGACGACGTGGCCGAGCCCGTCGCCGAAAATCTGCACTTCGATGTGTCGCGCCTGCTCGACGTATTTTTCGAGATAGATGCCGCCTTGCTTGAAATTGTTGCGCGCGAGCCGGTCCACCGAGGCGAAGGCGTCGGGCAGTTCGGCGGCCGAGCGGATGAGCTGCATGCCGATGCCGCCGCCGCCGGCCGTGCTCTTGAGCATGACGGGATAGCCGATGCGCGCGGCCTCGCTGAGCGCGTGGTCGGCGTCGTCGAGCAGCTTGCTGCCGGGCAGGAGCGGCACGCCGTTGGCCTCGGCGAGCGCGCGGGCGGCGTGCTTGAACCCAAACGCGCGCATCTGCGCGGCAGTCGGCCCAATGAAAATAAGGCCCGCGGCCGCGCACGCCTCGGCGAAGGCGGGGTTCTCGCTCAGGAAACCGTAGCCGGGATGGATCGCCTGCGCGCCGGAGCTCTTCGCAGCGGCGAGGATTTTTTCGACATCGAGATAGCTTTGCGCGGCCGGCGACGGGCCGATGGCCACCGCCTCGTCGCACGCGGCGACATGCATGGAATGGGCGTCGGCCTCCGAGTAAACGGCGACCGAGCCAATGCCCATGCGGCGCAGCGTGCGCGCGATGCGGCAGGCGATGGCGCCGCGGTTGGCGACCAATATCTTTGATATTGGGGTCATTGGGAGTTGGTTATTTGTCTCTGGTTATTGGTCTTTGGTCTCACTGCCTCTTGTAGTTGGTAATTAGTAGTTGGTAGTTGGTTTCGAACCCACGCACGCCGAGTCCTGGCCATTTCGACCAGCGCAAGGCCCTGAAAAAGCCAAGGGGGTTGTCGAAGGGCATTCGTACTAATTACCAAATAGACAGTGTCGGCGCCAACATTGCGGAGGGATATGGCCGCGCGTCGCCGGTGGACAATCAACGCTTTGTCCGAATTGCGCGCGGCTCGCTTTATGAGGTCAGGCACTTTTTGCGGCGGGCCGACAAGCGTGGCTTGCTGGTGAAGGGACAAAAGCAACCGTTGCAAACCGTGCTGAGCGGATTGTTGCCTGCGCTGAACGCGTACCTGCGCTCGTTGGGTAAGGATGAGTCGTGATTTCATGACCAACTACCAAATACTAACTACCAACTACGCCGCCGCCTGCGGCGGCTCCCAAATCATCACCTCGATCGGCGTCGGATTATACGCATTGCACGGATTGTTCAGTTGCGGACAGTTCGAAATCAGGCCGATGACGTCGCGTTCGGCGCGCAGCTCGACGTATTTTCCGCCGGCCGAGACGCCGTCCTCGAAGGTGAGCCGGCCGTCGGGAGTGACGGGCACGTTCATGAAAAAATTGATGTTGCAGGTGAGGTCGCGCTTGCCGAGCCCGCAGCCGCATTCCTGCGCGCCGCGGATGAAGCTGTCGCGGCAGGCGTGCATGTATTCCTTTTCGAGGGCGTAACGCATGCTGTTGCTCTCGCGCGAGCAGGCGCCGCCGAGCGTGTCGTGGCGCCCGCAGGTGTCGGCCACGATGGTGAGCAGCACGTCGCCGCTGGTGGACATGAGCCGTGTGCCGGTGGAAAGATAGAGCGCGCCTTGGTGGCGGATGGTGTCGCTCGCGCTGTAGCGGCTGGCGGGATCGTGCGCGTCGTAGAACAGAGTGTCGGCCGCCTGGTTGCCCTCGAGATCGACGATGCGGAGGACCTGGCCCTGCTTGATTTCATGCGACCAGTGGTCGCCAGCCTCGACGATGCGGCGGTAAATCGCCTCCGAAGGTTTGAGTGTGCTGGGTGTCAGAACGGCGGACATGGGGGTTGGTAGTTGGTAATTAGTAGTTGGTAGTTGGGGGCTGGAGCCGGTATTCAGTAATCTGTCGTGGGTAGTTAGTTTCGAACTGCCGCTTGCGTCCGTCCCAAATACTAAATCCAAACTACCAATTACTCATGATGTGCGCATCGCGTGGTAATTCTCCGTGTTGATATACGCCCGTTCGTTTTCGGGCCGGGAACTCAGGCAGGGATCATCGCCGATGTGCAGCGGCGTGCGGAACACGTCGAGGCGGACGGAGCGCGGATGGTATTTCGGATCGGGATCGAGCGGGTGCTGGCAGGTGTTGAGCACGACGAGCGTATTCATCTCGAAACGCAGGTCGACATGATCGCCGGCCTTTGAGTGGCCGGGGACGAAGGTGAGCCGGCCCTCGTCGTCGGCCACGACCTTGCTGAAGAAATTGATGTTCGGCACGAGGTCGCGCGGGCCGAGTCCCCATTTGGCGAGCTCGATGAGGAAGCCGTCGCGGCCGTTGCGGTAAAAATCGTTGCGCGTTTCCTGGTAGGTTTTCACGCCGTATTTTTCGGCGACGAGTTTCGCATCGGAGCAGCCGCACACGGTGTCGTGCCAGCCGACGCTGTCAGCCGTGATCGAAGCCAGCAGCCGGCCCATGTCGGAATGCAGGCAGTAGGGATGGCGGAGATGGAAGATGTGCTGGCCCTTGAGCGTGTCGGGCATGTTGTAGCGCTCGACCGTGAGGTCGGCGTTGTAGAGCAGCAGGCCGACATTGGCGCCGCCCTCGAGGTCGGTGAGCCGGAGGGTTTTCCCGCGGGAAATGACCGCGGACCACAGGCCCGCATGGGTCAGGGTCTTGGTGTGGAGGAGGGTGGGCGGCATGGGCGACATGGGCGGAGGCGGCCTCCGCCGAACATTCAACGCTCAACATTCAACATCGAACGCCCAAGTCCGGCCACTGGCCAGAATTCGACGTTAGATATTAGCAACTCGTTGAGAGTCGAGGGTTGAAAACCTAGCATTGGATGTTGGGCGTTGGGTGTTCGATGTTGGACGTTCGGTGCCGTCGTTCCGACGGCGCCGAGAGTATTACGAAACAGTTTGATTGTGTTACTGCAAGTCCAATGCCAACGGCGGCGCTTTCGCCGCCGAACATCCAACATCCAACGTCGAAGGCTGGGCACTGAATTTACAACCCTTGTCTATCAACCAACGGCCAACGAATAAGTCCCGCTTTCCCAATACGAATTTCTGGTCTGTTGCTGAAGTTGGACGTTGGGCGTCGGATGTTCGATGTTGGGCGTTCACGGCGGCCGCCTCCGCTGCTACAGCAGTGGCGGAATGGCGGCCGCGGTGAGGTTAAGCTTGCCGTTTTTCACCCCGCGGCAGGTGACGAGTTCGTCGGTGAGCTTGCGCAGCTCCTCGGCCGGGCCCTGCACGAGCAGAACCTCGAGGTAGTTGTGGTGCTCGAGGTGAACATGCATGCTGGAGACGACCAGCAGATAGTATTTGTGCTGGATGGCGGCGAGGCGCGCCTGCAGGCCTTTTTTCCGATAATCGTAAACCAGGCTGATCGTGCCGGCGACCGACCCGTTGCCGGTCTCGCTGGCGAATTCCACGAGGCCGTCGCGGGCGAGGGTGGCCACGGCGTGCGAACGGCTCTGATAGCCGCGGCGGGCGACCATGGTGTCCAGCTCTGCGAGCAGGCTTTCGGGCAGGGAGACGCTGAAACGAACGACTTTGTCGGGTTTATGCTTCGTGCTGGGCATGAGCCATTCTGTGGCAGACCGGACTGCCACGGGCGAGCCAAAGAATGGGCTCGCATGGGCAGAAAGTTTGTCAGGCGGTTGGAAAAGCATTTTTGAGGCGGAGCGGGGTGCGGTTGAAATCGTTCTCGTTCTCCCTGGAGTGCTTCCGGTTTAGATAGACCCATGACGGACGAAATTGCCATTCCGAGGCCCTGAGCAAGCCGTTGCGCGGCTTGCGTGGACGTGCCAATGAACGGTTGGCAGGTAGGGCCCGTTGACCCAACGGGCCGCGGTCCGCTCGGTGAGCGGACCCTACCGGCGCTGCCGCGCCAAAATCCGAATTAAACGATGTTTGATACGAGTTCATTGGCAGCCATGCGGGGTACCGAGGCCAACGGCCGACAGTCTGACATCTCCGAAATTGAAATCGCCAAGAGCCGCAGAGATTCCTCGCACGGCTCGGAATGACAAAATAAAGGCAGCGACTCGATCGTTGGGCGTACGATAACGAGAACGAGTATGATGGTGGTTTAGAATAGGCGGGCATATTGGGCGATCTCCCACGCGCTCACTTGTTGATGATAGGTGCGCCATTCCTCGCTCTTGTAGGTGATGAATTCGTTGCGCAGTCCCGGGCCGAGCGTTTTCTCGATGAAGGGATCGGCGGCAAAGGCCTCGACTGCCTCCTCGAGGTTGCGCGGCAGGTAGCTGATGCCGCGCTTGGCGAGTTCCGGCTCGGAAAGCTCGTAGAGGTTGTCCTCCTGCGGGTGGCCGGGATCGAGTTTTTCGCGGATGCCCTCGAGGCCCGCGGCCAGCGCGAGCGTGGCGGCGAGATAGGGATTGCAGGCCGAGTCGGCGTTGCGACTCTCGCACCGTCCGCCACCCATCGGTACGCGGATGGAGTTGGTGCGGTTGTTCGTGCCGAACGAATTGAACACGGGTGCCCACGAGTAATACGACATCAGGCCGCGGCGCACGAGGCGCTTGTAGCTGTTGACGGTCGGGGCGAATGCCGCACAGATGGCGCGGCCGTGGCGCAGGATGCCGGCGATGAACGAATACGCCATCGGCGTCAGCCCGAGCCCGCGCGGGTCGTCCTTCGGGTCGCAGGCGAAAAGATTGGCCCCCGTTTTCAGGTCGCGGAGCGACATGTTGAAGTGCGCACCGTTGCCGGTCTTGTCGGGAAACGGCTTCGGCATGAACGTCGCGAGCAGGCCCTCCTCGGCCGCGTAGTGCTTGGCCATCGTGCGGAAGAAAATGTAGCGGTCGCACATCGTCAGCGCGTCGGCGTATTTGAAATCGAACTCGAACTGCGAATTCGCGTCCTCGTGGTCGAGGCTGTAGAGATCCCAGCCGAGCGCGTTGATCGTCGAGGCCATTTTGTCGAGCCAGCCGAAGCGGTCGAGAAACAGCTTCACGTCATAGCAGCTCTTCACCAGGTTGTCGTCGGGGTTCGGGATGTGCAGGCGTCCCTGCTCGTCGAGTTTCACCACGAACACCTCGCACTCGATGCCGAGGTTGAAGCCGAAGCCCATCGCGGCGGCCTCGGCCAGGACTTTTTTCAGCGCAACGCGCGTGTTGATTTCGTACGGCTCGCCATGGAACGTGTTGTCGGCCGGCATCCACGCCACCTCGGGCCGCCAGGGCAGGATGGTGATGGCGTCGAGATCGGGCAGCGACGCGATCTCGTCGTCGTTGGGGCTCTGGCCGAGTCCGTCGAGCGCGTAGCCGGTGTACAACTCGGAGCCGTGCGCGAAATGTGTGAAATGATCGATGGGCACGAATTTTCCCTTCGGCACGCCGTGGATGTCGACGTAGGCGCCGACGCAATATTTCACACCTTTGCCTTTTAGTTCGGATGCGATTTTGAGGATTTCGGTATCAGTTTTCATCATGAAAGTTGTCTCGTGAAAAATTTAATTCAGATCGGCGTCTCGCGAAGGATCCGAAGGGGGCGAAGGTTCGGGGCCGGTGACTGGGAACTTGAAAACTTGGGTGAGCATTGAACGCAAGGGATGTTCGACCAGGCCTTCGCTTACTTCGCTGCCTTCGCGAGAAACACAGGTTGAAAGTATGAAGCGCCGAGCGGCGGCTTTTCCCGCCG
>DATMNP010000051.1:0-4569 GCA_035568935.1 Opitutaceae bacterium
AGCCGGCGGCGGCGCACGGAGGTGGTCTTGTAGGTGGCGAGGCTGTCGATGACGACGTTGGCGGTGCGCGGATAAAAACTCGCCATGAGGTTCCACGGGTCGGAGCCGTCGCCCGCGGCGCGGAGATCGGTGCGCAGGAGCACGGCGGGGATGTCGGCGAACTTGGCGAACATGAACTCGACCACGGTGCCGGCATCGAGCTCGGTGCCGTCGAAGCAAAAGAGCGCGAGGTCGCAAGAGACGAGGGCGCGCAGGTCCGTGTCGCGGATGTTGCGGGGCGTGGAGCTGCGCATTTCCAAGTCCTGCGGGAGCAGGCAGCGGTAGCGGCCGTGGGATTTCTCGTAGATGGCCTCGGCCAGCCAGGCATTGCCGATGAGGTGCTTGAGCGTGAAGAGCTCGCTGGCGAAATAGACCGTGCAACTGGATTTCTTTTTCTTCATGCCGACTGCGCCGAGCTAGCGCCGAAAACGCGCACGGCTCAACGCAAAACCGAGGTTCTTAATTAGGAAGCCATGAAGCCACGAATTCGGAAGAGAAGACCTTTGTTGGTGGAGCGCGTCGGCCCCCTGCCCTTCGTGGCCTTGGCCGAAGCAGGCCCGACGCGCTTAGGCAGGGAGAAGTCCCCTTTGTAATATAATACGTTACAAATGAGATCGTCGTTTCTCACTCGCAGTGTAACCCAATAGGTTACACTTTGTCTCCCGAGCTGCTGACCACAGGAGGCAGGTAGAGTGCGGCGCCGGTCGAGGTGTTCATGCCTCATATTTTAAGAAGGAAACCCGGAAGCCATCCTTCGCCAAGGCTTCCGCCTTCGCTGAAGCTACGGCGGACAAGACGGATGGCGCGGCCAGGAATTGAGCGCCGGCCATTCGGAATTCGTCATTCGGGCTTCGTCATTTTCTCTGGTTTGAGCACGAGCGTATGCTCGGTCTTGCCCGGCAGGAACGGCGTGGGATCGCCGTGGACCCAGGCGTCGTGGCCGGCGCGGTAAAATGGCGAGAGGGGATGTCCGCTCTGGCCGCCGGGCATTTCAAAGATGCCTTCGTCCTCGTGGCCGGGCGAAACGACGAAGCGTTCGCTCGCGCTATACTGGAGCGTCTGCACCCGCGGCATGTTTTCATCCCCGGGCAGCGGGTCGGTGGGCATATCGAGAAAGCGCGCGAGCGGGCCGGGCAGGAAACGGCTGAACGGATGCTGGATGTGCGCGAGGTTGTAGCTGCCCCAGGTGGCGCGGTCGGGCGACACACCATCGCGATGGAGATCGTCCATCACGGCATCGGCCGCGGACAGCAGCAGGTCGTCCCAGCGGGGAAACTTGGGATTGAGCAGGTGCGGCGGCTTTTGCGTGAGCAGCGTCCACAACGGCACCTCGTAGTTGAAGCGGGTGTAATCAAATGCAGGATCGGCATCGACGCACGGCGCGAAGATGGGCGCGAACACGAGCTGCGCGACCTGCAGGCGAAACGCGCGGACGAGCCGGTAGCTCACGGAGTCGGTGCTCGCGTGGCCTTCCCACTGGCTGGCGAGGCGGAGCAGCTCGGCGCGGGAGGATTTTTCGGTGACGGCTTCCGGCGTGAGCGTGGCGAGAAGAAGTTTCTGCCAGCGCGCGAGAAAAAGCGCGCGGTCGTCGAGCTCGATGGCGAGCAGGTCGCGCGGCGCGGCGTGCTCGAGCGCGGCGAGGTCGTCGCGAATCTGGGCGGCGCGGTAAGGCCGCTCGTAGCCGCCGTCGCCGATTTTGGCGAATGCGTCGCCGCCGATCATGCGTTGGTTGGCGCTCCAGAGGCGGCCCGAGGCAGGGGCAAGAATCTGCGGCGCATCGTCGGGCGCGAGCAAGCCGTCCCAGTATCGGTCACCGAAAGTCCACGAGACGGGCAGGCGTCCGTCGAAGCCCACGCGCTTGGGCAGCCGGCCGGCGATGGTCCAGCCGATGGCGCCGTCGGCATCGGCCACGATGAAATTTTGTGCGGGGATGCCGGCGCGGTGCGCAATGGCGAGCGCCTCGGCCGCGGTGCGCGCGGTCTCGAGCTGTATCAGGGAAAAGTTTGCGGCGGCGGGCTCGTGCGCGGTCCAGCGCAGGGCGAGCGGGCGGCGGCTGCCATCCTGTCCGATGATGGGCCCCCACTCGGTCCACGACACGTCGAGCGTGACGGGAGCGGAGCCTTTGACCAAAATGGTTTCCTCGCGGGTGTCGATTTTGGCGAGGCCGTGCTTGGTTTGGTAGAGCGTTTCGGTGCCCATGGCGAGATCGATGCTGATGAGGTCGCTCGTGTCGGCGTAGGCATTGGTGAAGCCCCAGGCGATGCGGCCGTTGCTGCCGGCGACGATGACGGGCGTACCGGGAAGGGTCACGCCGGTGATCCGATTAGCTGAAAGTTGAGGGTTGAAAGTTGAAAGCGGATCGGCAGACGCGCCCTGCGAAGCCTTGGCGAAGCAGGGCCACACGAGTGAGGCGCGGTACCAGGTGTTGGGCACGCGGGGCGCGAGGTGCATGTCGTTCGCGAGGAGCGCGGCGCCGTTGGCGGTGTGCGCACCGGACAGCGCGAAGGCGTTGGAGCCAACAAAAGCAAATTGATCGCGCGGTGTTGGCAGGGCGGGGGAGTTGAGCGCAACCTGGCGCAGGTCGATGATTCTGGCCGGGGGCACGGGTGCGGACGGTGCGGTGCTGCCGTCGAGTGCGGCGTCGTCGGGCGTGGGGAGCGGCGCGAAAAACCCCAGCACTTTGCTGCCATAGGTGTCGCGCAGCGCAGTGAGCGAGCGCTCGTAGACACCAGCGTCCTGCAGGTCGAGCGTCATCGCGTAGATGACGAGCACGCTGTCTTCGGGCTTCCACGGCTGCGGGTCGGTGCGGAGCACGAAATATTCAAACGGCTTGGTGCGGAGCGCGCGGAGGCCGGCGTTGACGCCATCGGTATAGGCGGCGAGGAGCGCGCGTTCGTCGGGCGCGAGACTGGCGAGCACGGCGCCGGCGCGGGAGCGAAACTGGTGCACGCGCACAGTCTTGTCGTGGGCGAGCGCCGATTGGCCAAAAAGTTCGGCCAGCTCGCCGGCGGCGTGGCGGCGCAGCAGGTCCATTTGGAAAAAACGATCCTGGGCATGGACGAAGCCGAGGGCGCAAGCGACATTGGCGCGGGTGCGGCCGCGCACGGTGGGCACGCCGAGCGCGTCGCGCTCGATGGTCACGGGCGCGGTGAGGCCGGGCGCGGTTGCGGCGCCGTCGAGCTGCGGGAGGCTGGCGCGAAGCTGAAAATAAAACCAAACGCCCGCGCCGGCGGCGCCGAGCACGAGCAGGCTCAGCACGCTCGCGAGGAGGCTGAAGCGCTTGGCGATGGCGGTGTTCATAGGCCGAAGGAAGCGCGGATGCCCGCGACGAGTTTTTCCGGCGGCTGGGCGGCGTCGAGCGTGAGCGCGTCGCGTGGCGGCTCAAGCGCCTCGAATTGCGACCGGAGCATGCTTTCCTTCATGAAATGGCCCTGGCGCTGGTTGAGGCGCTGGAAAAGGAGCGCGAAGTCGCCGTGCAGGTACACGAGTTTCACGCGTGCGGGATCGGGGATGACGGCCTGGCGGTACCTTTCCTTGAGCGCGGAACAGGTGACGACCGCGCTTTCGCCGCGCGAGAGGCAGGTGTCGATGTGCGCGCGGATGGCGGCGAGCCACGGCGCGCGGTCCTCGTCGGTGAGCGGGAGGCCGGCGGACATTTTGGCGATGTTGGCAGGCGGATGAAAATCGTCCGCATCGCGGAAATTCCAGCCGAGGTCGCCGGCGAGCTTTGAGCCGAGGGTGGTTTTGCCGCTGCCGGCCACGCCCATGATGAGCACGACGAGCGGCGGGCGCAGCTCCCACGCGCGCGCAGCCACGGGATCGCGGCCTTCGTCATAGTCGTTGAGATCGAACCAAGTCTCGATGGGTTTGCCGGTGAGGCCGAAATCGGCGATGCGCTGGCGCAACGGGGTGGATCGGTCGTCGCGCCAGCCACGTTTGGCCATAAAGGCGTTCCAGATTTCGCAATCCTCGTCGGTGCGCGGAGTGCCGCGCGTGTGGGCCCAGGCGAGAATCTCCGCATCGCCGCCGCCTTGCAGGGTGCGGGCGGTGAGGTCGGCATGGCTCACGCCGAGGAAGCGGCAGCACCGCGTGTCGAACACGCCGGGTTTTGTGTCGCCGAGATTGGCGACGTACTCGGCCGGCAGTTTGCCCGCCGCGTGCAGGCGGATTTTGTCGAGCATGCGGCCGAAATAGACGAGGCGGCCGACCTTGGCGTAAGAACTGCGGAGACCGGGGACGTGTGGCATGGTTAATCGTTCTCGTACTCTTACTCGTTCTCAAAATTATTCGAGAACGATTACGAGAACGATTACGAGTACGATCGGTTTGCGCGGTGTGAGGGCGTCTGGCCTGCCTCCAGCAGCCTCTTATTCGCGCCACAAATAGACGGCGGTGCAAAGCGCGGCGAACATCACGGTGGGAGCGATCACCCACAGGGGGTTGAATGGCACGTGCCAGCGATGGATAGCCCAAATGACCAGGACACTTTTCACGGCGATGAGCATCCAGCCGATGATGAGCAGCAGCTCG
>DATMNP010000052.1:0-28143 GCA_035568935.1 Opitutaceae bacterium
TCGACGATGATGCGGCACGAAACCGTCGGCTGGAAACTTTCGCGTTCCTCGAGCGGGGAAAACAAATCCGGCTCATCGCGCCGGGTGAACACGTCCGGCGGATAGATGCCCTCGAGCGCGCGGCGCATGGCGAGCTTGGTCGCGCCGAGGATGTTGTGCTCCTCGATTTCGGACACCTCGGCGACGCCGAAGTTGGCGTGGATCTGGCCCTGGGCCACGAGCAGCTCGAACTCACCCCACAGTTCCTCGCGCTCGGCCGGCGCGAGCAGCTTCGAGTCGTTGACGCGTTGGGCTTTGGTCAGCGCCCAGCGGCTCTCGAGAAACTCGCGCGTCACCAGCACGGCCCCGGCCACGACCGGGCCGGCCAGCGCACCGCGGCCAGCCTCGTCCACGCCGATGAGGCTGGCGACGCTCTCAATCTGCTTGAGGTCGAAACCGCGAAGCTGGCGGCGTTTCATTGGCCGATTACAAATAAAAGCGCTGCCGGGGGCAAGTTTGTCGGTAGAGGCATAGCTCGCCACAAAGGAGTACGGAGAGCACCGAGAACTTACTTTTTAACCACTAATGAACGCTAATCAGCACTAATCTCGGAATCATTTTCCCGCGGATCACACAGATGATGCTGATATGAACAAGCTGAAAAAAACTGTGCTGCTCGCAACGACGTCCGGCAAAGTTTTTCCGCAGCCAATTAGTGCTGATTAGTGAAAAATTAGTGGTTAAAATGCATTGATCCGAATCCGCGATCATCTGCGCGATCCGCGGTAAAAAATCCGAACCGAATTCATAGGTGCCCTCTGTATTCGTGGCAAAATTCCGGCTTGCCGCCATGCCCGTTCGCTTCTGCGCTGAATCTTGTTATTATGTTTCTACCATGACCTTGCTCCAAGATTGCGAAATGATGTTCTATATTGTGGATGCTTTTGCCCTCCCGTTTGCGATCATCGTGTTCGTCCTCGAGCAGCGCAAGGAACGGCAAAACGAAGAAGAGGAAATTTTTCAGCGCCTTTCGGACGAGTATCGTGAATTCTTGAAGCTCGTGCTCGATAACACCGACCTGCATCTGCTGGGGCGCGCCGGTTCACCGCAAAACTTCACGGACGATCAAAAGGAGCGGCGTTACGCGATCTTCGGCATCCTCGTTTCGCTTTTTGAGCGCGCCTACCTGCTCGTTTACGAGGAACACATGGACAAACAGACGCGGCGCATGTGGCAATCGTGGGAAGACTATATGCGCGAGTGGGTGCGTCGCACGGAATTTTGCGACGCCCTGCCGCAACTGCTCGAAGGCGAAGACGAGGAGTTCACCAGCCACATCACGAAACTGGCCGAAGCGGAGCGGAGATAGGACTTGGTCATTGGCTTGCCCGCCGAAGCTTTAGCGAAGGCGGATCCTTCGTCATTGGGGCCCAGTCGTAGTTGGTAGTTAGCAATTGGTGGTTGGTAATCCTCATTCGCCATTCGTCATTCTGCATTCGTCATTGGTCGCCTACTCCCACTCCATCTTCGCCTTGGGCTCGGGCAGCGGCAGCTCGGCGAGCTTGCCGGCGGCGGACACCACTTCGTAGGCGGTGCGAAAATGCAGCTTGGCGAAATCGCGCAGCGCGGGCGCGCCGAACCGGGTGATGATCTGGGCGGCCTGTTCCTTGACCCTGGAATTCGCGCCTTTTTGCAGCGGTTCGCCGAAGCGCTGAGAGAGCTGCTTCATGGCGCGGACATATTCGGCGCGCGCCACGATGGACGCCGCGGCCACGACCGGGTCCTCCTCAGCCTTGGTGCGCATGCTCAACTCGAAGTTTTTCACGTTCTTCTTGGCCAGCTCAGTCTGTACCAGCGGATTTTCGCTGAACTGGTCGAGCAGGCCGCGCGGCACCCACTTCTGGTCGAGCGCCTGCGCAAGCGCAGTGGCGTGCTGCCAGGCCAGCAGGCGGTTGAGGCTGGCGCGCGGGCGGGCCATGAGTTCGTTGTACTTGTGCATGCTGCACGAGCAGATTTTCGCGACGGCGCCGGGCGTGTTGCGAATGATCTCGTCGAGCCTCATGATCTGCGGGTCGGCGATTTTCTTGGAGTCCTTCACCCCGGCCTTGAGCCACGCCTCGATGGCGGATTTGTCGGCAATGACGGTTGCGGCGACGACCGGCCCGAAAAAATCGCCCTTGCCGCTCTCGTCGAGGCCGGCGTGCGGCTCGAACCAGTCGGGATGCAACACCTCATCATAACCGAGTTTCGGCGCGCCGGTGATGTCGGACTCGATCGTGTTGACCACAAAATCCTCCGTGCCCTTGCCGGCGACGACGACCTTGCCGCTCTCGTAGGCGGTGACGTTGACCTTGGCGTGGTCGGCCTTGAATGCGAAGCGCGCGTAGGCGACGTCGAAGGGCATCCAGCCGCGCTCGTCGAGGAGCGCGCGGAGCTTTTCCATCTGCGCGTCATCGAGCTTGATGGTGTAGGTGGAGAGCTTTTTCGGCGCGTCGGCGTCCTCGGATTTCTTGGGCATGCATAAGATTGGCCACAAAATGCACGAGAAGCACAGAAAGAACCGTTGCCACGAAGCAGTTGGTATTTGGTAGTTAGTCGTTGGCAGCTAAATGCGTCGGCGATGGCATCGCTAAAACGGACTTCTCCCCAACGACTAACGACCAACTACTTTTCTGCATGCCCGCTCCGGCCGCCTCCCTGATCACCCGCAAAGCCGATTTCCAGCGCGCGCTGCTCGGCTGGTATCGGGCCAATGCCCGAGCGCTGCCGTGGCGCGAGGCGCCGTCGCTCTACCAGACAGTCGTGAGCGAGTTCATGCTGCAGCAGACGCAAGTGAAGACCGTGCTCCCCTACTTCACGCGCTGGCTGGCGGAGTTTCCGGATTTCGCGGCGCTGGCCGCCGCATCCGAGGCGCGCGTGCTCAAGCGGTGGGAAGGCCTCGGATATTACGCACGCGCGCGCAACCTGCACCGGCTGGCCAAGGCGCTCGCCGCGCGGCCGGAGGCGCCGCGCACCACCGCCGAATGGCGCGAGCTGCCGGGCGTGGGCCCCTACACCGCAGCGGCCATCGTGAGCATCGCATTCGGCGACGCGGCGGCCTGCGTGGACGGCAACGTCGTGCGCATCCTCGCACGGCTCACGGCCAACGGCAGTAAATTCCGCGACAGCGCAAGCGCCGCGCGGGAACTTTCCCCGCTGGCCGAGGCGCTGCTCGCGCACGATGCGCCGGGCGAGCACAACCAGGCCATGATGGAACTCGGCGCAACCCTGTGCACCAAAGGCAATCCGCAATGCCCCGTGTGCCCGGTGCGGGCGCTCTGCGCCACGGGGCCGCGCGGCGACGCGAAAGAATTCCCCAGGTTTATCCCGAAAACAACCGAGCGCCGCTCCGTGGTGCGCGTGTGGTGCGAACGCGAGGGAAAGCTTTTGCTGCATCGCGCCGCGGTGGGCGCGCGGCGGCTGGCGGAATTGCATGAGCTGCCGACGGCCGAACAGGCCGGACTCGACGCGAAGACCGTCGCAGGCGGGCGATTGCTCCTGCGCCGGACGCGCGCCATCACACGCTGGCAGATCACGGAATCGATCTATGCGTGGCCTCAAAAAATTCCTGCCCACAGCCCGGAGCTGGTTTGGGTTTCACCAGCCAGGCTGGAAAAGGTCTCCCTGTCCGGTCCGCACCGGCGATGGGTGCGGGAGATCCTCCACCGATAATCCGGCTTTCTCGTTCTCGCAATCGTTCTCCTTGTCCAAGCCACAACGACTCCCGAATCTATTTTCTCCCGCCAATGACGCGGATTAGCACGGATGGGAGCAGTTATCCGCACCTATCCGTGTAATCCGCGGTAAATTTTATCTGTCAGAGCAACGCCTCGATGCGCTTCTTCGACGCAATCACGTCCTCGATGCTCACGCGCGGGTTCAGCTCGAGCACGAGGAGATGCTCGGGTCGCCAGAAACCACTCACCATTTTAAAATCGATCACGCCCGAACCGATGGGTTGATGATCGTGGCCTTCGGCATCGACGTCATGCAGGTGGCACCCGATGAGGCGCGGGGCAAGTTTTTGGAGATGTTGCTGGTGGTCGATGACCCCGAGGCTTTCCTTGATGCGCGCATGGCCGGTGTCGTGCCAGTAGCCGGCCGGCCCGCCCGCGGGCAACGATTCAAAATAGGCCGCAAAATCGGCGTCGAGCGGAAGTTCGTCGAACTTCTCGCGGTTTTCGAGGCCGAGCCGGATGTTTTTTCCGGCGGCATAGTCAAAAATCCTGGCGAGGCTGGCTTTGGTTTGCGCCCAGAATGGATCCATTTTCTTGCGCATTCTTTCCCGGGCCTTGGTCAGCACGCGTTGGTAGCCGGCATCCTGGGCCAGGTTGGCGGCGGGATGATTTTCCGAGTAATCGTCCAGCGCATTGGCCGGGTTGCCCCAGAAAAAGTGCACGCTGCCGAGGTGCAGCACGAGGACGCGCGCTTTCACTTGCGCGGCAAAGTCGATCGAATGCTTCGTTTGCCGCAGCCACTGCTCCTGCTCTTGGTATTTGCCCGCGGAGGGTTCGTAAAGATTGGGTGCCGCATGGTTGACGCCAGGAGGCAACGGGCAAAAATTGTGCACCGAGCCGATTTGGATAATGCCGGCTTCGACCGCCTTGAGGACGCCCGGCACGAGCGTGACACGGATGCCGTGGCTCAACTCGGCATGGGTGAAGCCAATATCCGCCATCTCGCGAAGCATCTCATAGCCATCCTTATGGCGCGATGAGTTCCAGCAGGTGGAGAGGGCAAAGGTTGGCTTCACGGAAGCATAACGCTATCAAGCGTCTAAACGGTGCAATTAAAAAAACGTCCCGGCCACAAGATATGGCTGGGACGGCAAAGGAAACAACGGGAAAAACGGCCAACTCAGTTGGCGTAGCGGGCACGCAACATCTGGTTAAAAGCCGAGGTCTTTTCCTTGCGGCGGCGTTTTTCACAGGGCTTTTCGTAATAACGCTTGGCGCGGGTGCCGCGAATGATGTTTTCGCGTTCGAGCTTCTTCTTCATGCGACGCAGCGCGCGGTCGATGGGCTCGTTCTTGCGGATCTTGATCTCGATGGACATATCGTGGACGGAGGTTGTGCGGTGAAAAAGGGAAGAAATAAGCCCATTGGAGTGGCCGGCGTCAATGGCCTTTTTTGGGCTTTAGCATGCCAGAGCGCCTTTCGCACTTGCGCCGGCGGGCTGGCAGCCTTGGTTAACACACCGTGCCGTCGTCCGATTTCGTCCATCTCCACGTCCATTCCGATTACAGCCTGCTTGACGGCTGCTGCCGCATCGACCGGCTGATGGATCGTGCCTCGGCCCTGGGCATGCCGGCGATCGCGCTCACCGACCACGGCAATCTCTTTGGCGCGATCGAATTCTACGGCGCGGCAAAGGCCAAGGGCCTCAAGGCGTTACTCGGTTGCGAAATCTACCTGGTCGAAGGCTCCCGGCTCGAAAAAAACGGGCGCGCCGAGGACGGCAAGAACTACTACCACATGGGTTTGCTTGCGCGCAACCTCACCGGCTACCAGAACCTGCTCAAGCTCGTGAGCGACGCCCACCTGCGCGGTTTCTACTACAAGCCGCGCGCCGATTTCGAGACGCTGGCCAAGCACGCCGACGGCCTCATCGGCTTCACCGGCTGCCTCGCCGCGATCGTGCCACAGCACCTGATGCACGACCGCTGGGAAGACGCCCGCAAGGCCACCGCCCGTTTCGTCGATATTTTCGGCCGGGAAAACTTCTTTGTTGAAATCCAGGACCACGGCATCGCGGAACAGCGCAAAATCATCCCCGGCCTGCTCAAGCTCGCGCAGGAGTTCGGCCTCAAGGTCATTTGCACGAACGACGTCCACTACGTCCGGGCCGAGGACGCCGGCCCTCACGACGCCATGCTTTGCATCCAGACCGGCTCGAAAATCGCCGACGAGCAGCGCATGCGCTTCGACAGCCCGCAGTTTTACCTCAAAACGCGCGACGAGATGCAGCGGATTTTCGGCGAAGTGCCCGGCGCGCTCACCAACACCCTCGCCGTCGCCGAGATGTGCGACCTCGCGATCCCCTTTCCCAAAGGCAGCGAGCGCTACCCGAAATACCCGCTGCCGCCCGAGGTAAAGGCCGACCGCGACGGCTACCTGAAGCAACTCTGCATCACGGGCCTGAACAACCGCTATGGCGTGGACTACAACGCGCCCGCCAGCGCGGACGATCCCGCGCTCGCGAAGACGCTCGTCGAGCGCATGGACTATGAGCTCGGCATCATCGGCAAGACCGGCTTCGTCGATTATTTTCTCGTCGTCTGGGACTTCATTGCCTGGGCCAAAAGCAAGGGTATTCCCGTCGGCCCGGGCCGTGGTTCCGGCGCCGGCTGCCTCGTCGCCTATGTGCTCGGCATCACCAACCTCGATCCGCTGCGCTTCAAGCTCCTCTTCGAGCGCTTCCTCAACCCCGAACGCGTCTCACCGCCCGACTTCGACATCGACTTCTGCATGCGCCGCCGCGGCGAGGTGATCGACTACGTCCGCGAGAAATATGGCCGCGACTGCGTGGCCAACATCATCACTTACGGCACGCTCGGCGCCAAGATGGTCATCCGCGACGTCGCGCGGGTGAACGACGTGCCCTACGCCGACGCCGACCGCCTCGCCAAGATGATTCCCGACGAGATCAGCATCTCGCTCGAGGATGCGCAGAAAAAATCCGCCGAGCTGCGCGAGGAAATTGCCAAAAACCCCGTCGCCAGGAAAATCTTCGACCAGGCGCTTGTCCTCGAGGGCATGGTGCGCAACACCGGCAAGCACGCCGCCGGCATCATCATCACCGACCGTCCGCTCGACGAGTTCGTGCCGCTCACCCTGCAGGAAGGCGACGTCACCGTGCAGTACGACATGAACGCCGTCGGCAAGCTCGGCCTGCTCAAGATGGATTTCCTCGGCCTCAAGACGCTCACCGTCATCGCCGACGCCGTCGAAAACATCCGCCGCACCGTCGATCCGCAGTTCGACATCGAGAAAATTCCCTTCGACGACGCGAAGACCTTTGCGCTGCTCAACACCGGCCGCACCACTGGTGTGTTCCAGCTGGAATCCACCGGCATGCAGGCGCTCTGCCGCCAGATCAACCTCTCCTCCATCGACGAGATCGTGGCCCTCATCGCACTCTACCGTCCCGGCCCGATGGAATGGATTCCCGACTATATCCGCGGGAAAAAAGACCCGGAGACGATCAAGTTCCCCCACCCGCTCATCGAGGACGTCTGCCGCGAAACCTACGGCGTGATGGTTTACCAGGAGCAGGTCATGGAAGCCGCCCGCGTCATCGCCGGTTACACGCTGGGCGGGGCCGACATGCTCCGCCGCGCCATGGGCAAAAAGGACGCGGTGGCCATGGCCAAGGAACGCGATAATTTTGTCGCCGGCGCCAAAAAGCTCCATGGCATCGACGAAAAAGCCTCGAACGCGATCTTCGACATCCTCAACAAGTTCGCCGGCTACGGTTTCAACAAATCGCACTCCGCCGCCTATGCCATCATCAGCTACCAGACGGGCTACCTGAAGGCCAACCACCCCGTGCAGTTCATGGCCGCGGTGCTCTCCAGCGAGCTCGGCAACGGGGAAAAAGCCGCCCATTTCATCGCCGAGTGCGAGGCAATGGGCGTGCAGGTGCTCGGTCCCGACGTGAACGAAAGCCGCGAAAACTTCACGCCGGTGTTTCGCCGCCGCAATGGCGGCGGAGTTGAAAGCTCAAAGTTGAAAGTTGAAAGCAGGGCCTCCGACAGCTCCGGTCTTTCCACTCTCAACCCTCAACTTTCAACTGCGAATGGAGGCGAAGCCGCCATTCGCTTTGGCCTGGCCGCCGTCAAAGGCGTGGGCGAGGCCGCCGCGCAAAAAATCATCGCCGAGCGAGATGCCCACGGCCCGTTCCGCGACTTCACCGACCTCACCGCGCGCGTGGACGGACGCGCCATCAACAAGCGCGTGCTCGAACATCTCATCAAGACCGGCGCATTCGATTTCAGCGGCGCACCGCGCAAGCAGCTCTTCGATCACATCGATGAAGCCATCGCCGGGGCCGCCTCGGCCGCGCGCGACAAAGCCGCCGGCCAGCACAGCTTCCTTGATGCGCTGGCCGAGTCGCCGCAAGCGGCGGCGCGCACTCCGGCTCTCAACTCTCAACTTTCAACTTTCAACTCCTCCGCCACCGACTTTTCTTCCTACGACCGCCTCACCTTTGAAAAGGAATTGCTCGGCTTCTACATCTCCGGCCACCCGATGAACCAGTATGCCGGCCTCGCCGACGCCCTCGACACCTGCGCCGAGGACCAGTTGCTGCAGCAGCCCGACCGCGCCGAATTCCGCATCTGCGGCATCGCCGGCAACATCACAAAAAAACTTTCCAAGAAGGACAATCGGCCCTGGGCCGCGTTCACCCTCGCCACGCGCCGCGCCACCGTCGCGCTCAACATGTTTGCCGACGCTTTCGAGGCCTACGGCTCCAGCCTCGTGGAAAATTCGCCTGTGCTCGTAAAAGGCAACATCATCCAGGGCAACGACGGTCCGCGCCTCAACATCAAGGAATGCCAGCCGCTTGAACCCGCCGTCTCCGGTCTCGTGAAAAAAGTCACCTGGCTGCTCCACCCCGAGCACCCGGAACTGATCGATTTTCTCCGCCGCCTCCGCGCCGCCGTCAACGCCGCGAGCGGCGACACGCGCCTCGAACTCGCTTTCGTCTTCGAAGGTCGCGTTGCGCCGATGGCCGATGCCTCACCCGGCCTGACGTGGAAGCTTACCTCGCAAAGCTTCCAGGATCTCCGCGCCCACCCCGCGGTCGCCGGCATCCAGCTCGAGACGAAAAAACTCGAGCTCAAGCCCGACCGCCGCTGGGGGAAGCGCTAGTGCATGTTTTTGAATCAACAACTTTTCTTCCTGTCATTCCGAGCCCAGCGAGGAATCTCAGTCTTTGTTTGTAACGTATTATATTACAAAGGGGATTCCTCGCTGGGCTCGGAATGACAGGCTATTTCAACGACACACACCCTTAATTCCCATGTCCGATTCCTCTGCGCTCAACCACGCCGCCCGCATCGTCGCCCTCGCGTCGCGCGAGCAGCCCGCCGACGCCGTGCTGCGCGATTACCTCGTCGATCCCACCCGCACCCGGATGGCACCCGCCGAAAAACGTGCCGTCGTGCGCACCGTCTTCACGTATTTCCGCTGGCTCCAATGGCTCGAGCCGCGCGAATCGCTACAAAGGCAGTTTTCACAGGCCCTCGCGCTGCAGCAACGCTTCGACGAGAATCCCCTCTCCATCAAAGCCGAGGCGCTGGCCGTGCGCGCCGTGCCGCCATGGCTCCGCGACGAGATGGAGCTGCCTGCCGATTTTCTCCGCCAGCTCCAGCGCGACCCCGTGGTCTGGCTGCGCGCCCGGCCAAGCGCCGCGGAAAAACTCGCCGCCGCACTCGGCGACTGCACGCCGCCATCGGCGGCCTCGGCCGCGGTTCAAGGTTCAGGGTTCAAAGCTCAAAGTCCGCCGTTGGCCGCCCCCGTTCCCTCCGACCCTCAGCTCCCTGCGCTCAACCCCTTGTCCGCCGTAGCTTCAGCGAAGGCGGATCAAGTTCCTGTCCTCCGTCCTGTCCGCCATAGCTTCAGCGACGGCGGAAGCCTTGGCGAAGGAGTATCCGCCATCCCGCTCACCGCCCTGCGCTACGCCGGAGAAAAAGATCTTTTCCGCACGCCGGAGTTTCAGGCCGGCGCGTTTGAAATCCAGGATCTCGCCTCCCAGTTCGTCGGCCACGCCTGCGCGCCGCAACCCGGCGAAACCTGGTGGGACGCCTGTGCCGGCGCGGGCGGCAAGACCCTGCACCTCGCCGACCTCATGCAAAACCGCGGCCTCGTCTGGGCCAGCGACCGCTCCGCGCGCCGCCTCACCGCGCTCAAGCAGCGCACCGCCCGCGCGAAAATTTTCAATTATCGCACCGCACTGTGGGACGGCTCCGCCCGCCTGCCCACCAAGACAAAATTCGACGGCATCCTCCTTGATGCGCCGTGCAGCGGCGTCGGCACCTGGCAGCGCAATCCCCACGCACGCTGGACCACCACGCCCAACGATGTGAGCGAGCTCGCCGCGATCCAGCTTCAGTTGCTCAACCACGCCGCGTCCGCACTCAAGCCGGGCGGCCGCCTGATTTATTCCGTGTGCACGCTCACGCGCAGCGAAACCACCGCCGTGGCCGAAGCCTTCGCCACCGCGCATCCCGAACTCGAGCCACAACCGCTTTTCGGCTCTGGTTCCGAAGCACCCAGCAGCCAACTCACCATCCTGCCCCACGAGATCAACGCCAACGGCATGTTCATCGCCGGGTGGAAGAGACGGTCATGAGCAAGCATTGTTTTACACCAAGATCGCGAAGCGCTGTTGGTTTTTCTGTTATCAGAGGCAAAAACAGAGTCGCTTGGAAATTTGGTGCAAGCCGACACCAGTCTCTTCGTTTCCTTTGCGACCTTCTGTGAAAATTGCCTTTCGAAACCACGGCATGCCCTCGCGTGAAAAAAATCTCCAAAGAAACCGTCCAGGCCGATTTCAACGACCCGCTCGCCGTCGTTCACTACGCGCGGGCGGCCCATTTTCTCGGCCTGTGGGAATCCGAACGCATGCTCATCGCGCGTTTTTTTCCCGACCAAGCCGCCCCGCTGCTCGAAGCCGGCTGCGGCGCCGGCCGCGTCACGCTCGGCTTGTGGGAGACAGGCTACCACAACCTCGTCGCTTTCGATTTCGCCGAGGAGCTGCTCGACCAGGCCCGCAGCCTCGCCGCTGAGCGCGACGCGCACGCCATCCGCTTTTTCCATGCCGATGTCACGAATCTTACCGGCACCCGGCTTTCGCCCTCCGACCTTCAATCCGGGGGCGGCTTTGCCGGCGCACTTTTTTTGTTCAACGGCCTCATGCAGATTCCCGGCCGGGAAAACCGCCGCACGGGGCTGCGCGAATTGCACGCCGTCTGCCGGCCCGGCGCGCCGCTGCTCTTCACCACGCATGATCGCGACGATTCACCGGTTGAGCGAAAGTTGTGGCAGCAGGAAACGGAGCGTTGGGCGCGCGGCGAACAGGATGAGCGGCTCGTCGAATTCGGCGACCGTTATTTCGAAAATGAGGCCGGCCGCACGTACATGCACCTGCCCGACCGGGCCGAAATCCTGGCCGACCTCGCTGCGACCGGCTGGCGGCATGAATTCGATGCCATGCGCCGCGAGATCGCGCGCGAACCGCGCGCCGTGCTGGAGTTCTCCGACGAATGCCGCTTCTGGCTCGCGCGGCGGGAATAAAGCATCGGAGCACCACCGATTACACGGATGAGCACGGATGGAATTGTCATGAGCAAACCGCTGCGCGGCTTGCGTAGAAACAAGCCAATAAACCGATTCGCGCGGCAGCGCGGGCGGAGCGCGACCCTCCGGGCGCGCTCTGAGCGCGTCGGGACGACACGCTCCACCTTGGAAGGCTGAATTTGAGCCTTAACTGGCATGAGTTCATTGGCGGCCGAGCGAGGAATCTCGTTTGTAGTATAATACGTTACAAACAAGGTTGAGATTCTCGCTTCGCTCGGAATGACAGAAAACCTATCCGTATCCGTGTAATCCGTGGCGGAAGGTTTTCGTTCGACCAAAGCTTGCCGGGCGGCGGGCGCTGCGGTAGCCTGCAAAGTTACATGTTGTCCATCCTCACCGACCGCCAGTGGCTGTGGATCGCCGCGGGATTTTATCTCGCGGGATTCGCGCTGGGCACGATGGCCTTGCTGCGCGAGCGGCGGCATTCCCGCGTGCTCATGTATATTCTCATCGCCTCGGGCTATGGGCTGCAGAACGCCGGGCTGTGGCTGCGCGGACAGGCGGAGCATGGCTGCCCGCTGGGCAACCAATTCGAGATTTTCCAGTTTACCGCCTGGTCAGCGACGACGCTGTTCCTTGTCATCGGTGCGACCTTCCGCCTGAGCCTGCTCGGCTATTTCACCTCGGCGCTGATGGCCGCGCTGACCGTCGTGTCGCTGGCCATTCCCGAGTGGGACGCCACCCACCGGGCCAATGTCTTTGGCGGCAATCCCTGGCTCGAATTTCATGCGGCGCTGGCACTTTTCAGTTATGGCGTGTTCGCGCTGCTCGCGCTCACCTCGCTGCTTTTCCTGCTGAGAAATTATTCGCTGAAGAACAAGCGGCTGGGCGGCTGGTTTTCCTTCCTGCCGTCGATCATCGAGCTCGACCAGATCAGCCTGCGGTTGCTCGCAGCCGGCGTGGTGCTGCTCACGGCTTCGTTGGTGGTCGGCTCCGTGTGGTGGTTGCGCGACCCGCCCGGCAGCGTGCACATGGTGGCAGTGACCATCGCGGTGTGGCTGGCCTATGCGATTGCGCTCGGGCTGCGCCTGCGCGGCGCGCTCATCGCGCAGCGCTTCGCCTGGGTCTGCACGGCCTTGTTTGTCGCCGCCCTGGTCTCGCTTGATACCGTGGATCATGGCAGCCATCCCGCGCCGGCGGCCCGCGCGATTTCCAACTGACAGCCTGCCAACCATGAGCCCGGCCGGCGGCATTTTTTTCCATCTCGGCGCCAGCCACCACACCGCGCCGCTCGCCTTGCGCGAGAAACTGGCGCTCACGCCGGAAAAGACCGCCGTACTCGGAGCCCGCCTCGGCGCGGCCGGCGAATTGCGCGAGTGGGCCGTGCTCAGCACATGCAACCGGGTCGAGTTCTACGGCGTGGCCGGGTCGCCCGCCGCGATCGACCGCCTGCAGGCCGAGTTTTGCGCGCTGCTGGAATGTTCCCCGGTGGATTTCGCCGGCGCGGCGCGGCGGACGTTTGGCTTGGAGGCGCTCCGCCACCTGCTCGTCGTCGCCGCCGGGCTCGACTCGCAGATGCTCGGCGAGACGGAAATTTTCGGCCAGGTGAAGGAGTCCTATGCCGGCGCCCTGCGCCGCGGCACGGCCGGCCCGGTGCTCAACCGCGCGTTTCAAAAGACCTTCCAAGCCGCGAAATTCGTGCGCACACACACCGCCATCACGGAAGGCCAGGTCAGCGTGGCCAGCGTGGCGGTGGATCTCGCGCTGAAAATTTTCGGCGGGCTGCGCACCGTGCGCGTGCTGCTGCTCGGGGCGGGCGAGATTGGCGAAAAAACCGCGCGCGCGTTCCAGAGCCGGGGGGCGGAGGCGCTCACGGTCGCGAGCCGGCGGCTGGAGCGCGCGATGGAGCTGGCGCAAGCCCTCGCCGCCGCGGCGCTGCCGTTTGAACATGCGCCCGGGCGCCTGGCGGAATTCGACATCGTCCTCTGCGCCACCTCGGCGCCCGGCGTGGTGCTCACGCACGACGCCGTCGCCGCCGCGATGCGTCGGCGGCCGGCGCGGCCGCTGTTCTTCATCGACCTGGCCTTGCCCCGCGATGTGGAGCCAACGGTGGCAAAGCTGCCCAACGTATTTCTCTACAATCTCGACGACCTGGCCAAAATCGCCGAGGAGAACCGCGCCGCCCGCGAGAGCGAGGTGGGGCGGGCGCAGGCGCTGGTCGCGGAAAAAGCCGGGGCGCTGTGGCCGCGCCTGGAACAATTGTGCCGGAACATTGAGGTAGGGGCGGCTGCCCCCAGCCGCTCGTTGGCTTCGGCCCGTTGAGGGCAACGGACCCCACCCATGAATTTTTCAACGCTCAGGTCACAAATGCGACACGGGCCCGCTCGAGCGCGGAGGCAAGCTCGGCCAGCCGAAGCGGCTTGCTGATGTAGTCATCCATGCCGGCGTGCAGGCAAAGCTCGCGGTCACCTTGCATGGCATTGGCCGTGAGCGCGATGACCCAGGGCCGGTCCTTGCGCGCGGGAAAAGCCTTCATCATGTTTTTCGTGGATTCGATTCCGTCCATTTCGGGCATTTGCACGTCCATCAGCACGATGTCGTAGCGTTGGCGGTGCACGGCCGAGAGCGCCTCGGCGCCATTGGCCGCAACATCGGCGCGATAGCCGAGGCGGGCCAGCATGTGCAGCGCCACTTTTTGATTCACGATATTGTCCTCCGCGAGCAGGATGCGCTCGGTGCGAGTGGGAATGGCCGCTGGCGCCACCACGGTGGGATCGTGCGGGCGTTGCGACTTCGGCGCCTCGTCGCCCCACGGAAACATCCCGGCGATGGCATCAAAAATCTGCGAGGCCTTGGCCGGCTTGGTGAGGCGGATGGAAAAGAGATTTTCCGGTAGGTCGAGGTGCATGCCGACCGAGGAGAGCAACACCATGGGCAGTTTCTCACAGCCGGGGCGTTTGCGGATCTCGTACCCGAGCGCCACACCATCCATGCCTGGCATCTGCATGTCGATGATGGCGACGTCAAAGGTTTCTCCGGAGTCGACCAAGAGCAGGGCGGCCAGGCCGGAGTCGGCTACGCGCGGGGCGAGGCTCCAATTTTGTGCGAGCGTGGCGAGGATGCGGCGGTTCGTGGAGTTGTCGTCCACGATGAGCAGGCGTTTGCCCGTGAGATGGGTGGGAACCCCATTGAGATAGAGCAGCGGCTTGCTGGAGGCGGCTTCGGCCTGGATGGTGAAATGAAACGTCGAACCGCGGCCTTCCTCGCTCACCACCCACATGCGCCCGCCCATGAGTTCGGCCAGCCGCTGGCTGATGGCAAGGCCGAGGCCGGTGCCGCCGAATTTGCGCGTGGTCGAGGCATCCACCTGGCTGAACGATTGGAACAGTCTATTCATGGCCGCAGCCGGTATGCCGATGCCGGTATCCCGCAAGGCGAAGTGCAGCTCGATCACGCCGTTGTCAAGGGGCGCCGTGGTGAGCGTGAGCACGACTTCGCCCTGCGCGGTGAACTTGATGGCATTGTTCAACAGATTAATGAGGATCTGGCGCAAGCGGGTGACATCGCCCCGCACCTGGCTGGGGGCGTCGGGGCCGATTTCATAGAGCAGTTCGAGGCCCTTCTTCGCCGCATTCGCGGAGACAAGGTCAAGCGTCCCCTCCACGCATTCGCACAGGCTGAAAACTTCCTTCTCCAGGTCGAGGCGGCCGGCCTCGATCTTGGAAAAATCCAGGATGTCGTTGATGACGGCCAGCAGCGAGTCACCGCTGTGGCGAATGGTATCGGTAAATTCGCGCTGCTCGGAAGAAAGCGGCGAATCGAGCAGGAGCGAGGTCATGCCGATGACACCGTTCATCGGAGTGCGAATCTCGTGGCTCATCATCGCGAGAAACTGGCTTTTGGCGATGTTGGCCCGCTCGGCCTGTTCCTTGGCTTTAAGCAGATCCCCGGTGCGCTCTTTGACCTGAAACTCCAGGATTTCCTGCTGCCTTCGGATAACCCGCGTCCTCCACTGGTGGCAGCCGACAATGACACCCGCCCCCACCACTCCACAAAACGCCAGCCAAAGGTAAGTCTGATAAAAGTGCGGACGCAACAGGACATGGCAGCTGGCACCCTTTTCGCTCCACACGCCATCATTGTTTGAGGCAATGACTTTAAACTCATAATCGCCAGGCCGCAAATTCGTGTAACGTGCTTCGCGTTGCCTTCCATCCTCGATCCAATCCTCATCATAGCCGATGAGACGGTACCGAATATGAACACGCAAAGGATCCTGAAAGCTGAGGACAGTGAACTTAAATTCCAGCTCCCCCCTGCCTGGAGGCACCTCTATGTTCTTTCGGCCAAAGTACGTCCGTTGCTCGGCCGTGACAGACTCAATCACCACGTTCGGGACGTGTTGATTGAAATCCAACCTGTCCGGGTTCACGATTTCTATCCCATTCCAGGTGGCAAACCACAATGCGCCGGTATGCGTGCGCAGGATTGATGGATAAACCGATGGCATACGGCCATCGTCCACGTAGAGCCCGTTGGTGAGCACGCCATCGGCTTCATTGTAGAGTTTTCCTTCAACCCACGGTTTCTTCCCGGTGGCCACCGCGTCGAATTCTGCAAACGGTATCCTCCATATGCCTTTCAACGTCGTCATCCAAAGGTCATCGCCCCGCTCCATAATTCCGCGAACCAAGACGGTGGTGCCTCCAGGCAGGAGGAAACTCTCAATCTTGCCGTCGCGAATGCGTTGCAGCGGTCCATCACGGCGTGCCATCCAGATTGATCCCCTCGAATCCGCATAAAGGGCCCTGGGCGCGAGGCCTTGCAGGCCTTGCGCTGCGGTGTAGATTTGCCACTTGCCCGCCTTGAAACCGGCGACTCCGTCCTGGCCCGCGATCCACAAGTCATCGTCGTGGTCGAGGATGGCGAAATAGAGCTTCGATTTGAACGGAACGGAGGCGACGGGTTCAAACTTGCCATTGCTGTAGCGAAGCAATCCTTTGCGGAAATTGGCCAGCAAGGTCTGATTGGCCTTGTCAAAGACAAACCCCCTTGTCCGGCCCATGGTCAATCCACTTTCTTCACCGAAAACGCGAAAGCGCCCGTCTTTGTAGAGGGCGGCTCCAGGAAGCTGAAAGCCCATCCAGATGCCGCCCTCGCGATCCTCGGCCAGCGCAGAAACGGTGACTTCGGACAAACCGTCGTTGTTTGAAAAACGCCTGATCTTTCCGTCCTTGATTTGGTTGAGCCCACCCTCCCATGTTCCCACCCAGCAACTGCCATCGCGGGCCTCGAGGAGCGAACAAATGGCATCGCTCGACAGGCCCTCTTTCTTGCCCAAAGTCACGAATCGCAGGTCCCTCATTTTCGTCAACCCGTTGTTCCACCCGATCCACAGGTCGTGTTCACGGTCTTCAAGCAAGGCTTGCACCACCCTTGGCTTGTCATCCTTTGGTGAGGCACAATATTCGAATTTTCCATTGGCATACCGGACCAATCCACCGGGAGTTCCGAGCCAAAGATTTTTGTCACTGTCGACCAAGGCCGTGGAAATATTCGCGGCCGGAAGACCATCGGCGACCGTGTAGCGGCGCTCAACCTGCCGGTCCTTGCAGAAAAGCAACCCGTGGGTGGTGCCGATCCAAATGCCTCCAGCCGGATCTTCCACAAAACAACGGATGGGGTCGGTTGGAACGCCCTCCGCCTGGCCCAGCTTCACCGCCTTCCCCTGGCTAATGACGACCAAGCGGTCCCCCCCCACCCAAAGGTCGCCGTTCACGGTTCGATAAAGGGCCTGTTTCGAAAATGAGATTTGATCCTCTGGAACGACTTTTTTAAACGCGCCGCCCTCTTCATGCAGGACGTCGTCAGGAGTGAGAATAAAGATTCCTCCGCCTCCATCCCTCACAATGGAGAGAATAAACCGGTTGGCGGACAAAGCATCACCACCCTGGCGAAACACACCTCCCTTGTAGCGGAATAATCCGTCATCAGTGCCGATCCAGAGCGTGCCTTCCGCATCTTCGCAGAGATTATTGATCTGGTCACTGCTGAAGGATGGCGTGTTCGCCTTGTCGAAAACCGTAAAAGAAACACCGTCAAAACGGACCAAACCGATGGGTGTCCCAAGCCATAGATAACCGTCGGAGGTTTGGCAGAAGGCCGTGATGGTGTCGTGCAACAACCCGGACGCGGTACTCCATTCTTCGCAGCCGTATTGGCTCACGCTGCAGGCGGGGTTTAGGGCATAGGTTTTAAGGCAACAAAATACGCCCAAGCAAATTGAAGCCGATACCCTGCCTATGGCGATTGTCGACCTGCAAAAAAGACCTCCCATCGATGGCTTCGGGGAATTGTTCATGACCGGTCTCATTTTTATCCGAGGCATCGTTGCATCAGCCTGGTGAGGATGATCGGGGGAGTACGCTAGGACACAAACGCAATGCGGGCCCGTTCGAGGGCGGAAGAAAGCTCGGTCAGCCGAAGCGGTTTGCTGATGTAGTCATCCATGCCCGAATGCAGGCAAAGTTCGCGGTCGCCTTGCATGGCGTTGGCCGTGAGCGCGATGATCCAAGGCCGGTCTTTGCGCGAGGGAAGTTCCTTTACCATGCGTCTCGTGGCTTCGAGGCCATCCATTTCGGGCATTTGCACGTCCATCAGCACAATATCGTAGTGCTGGCGGTGCACGGCCGCAAGCGCCTCAACGCCATTGGCCGCAATGTCGGCGCGATAGCCAAGGCGGGCCAGCATGTGCACCGCCACTTTCTGATTCACAATATTGTCCTCCGCCAGCAGGATGCGCTCGGTGCGAGTGGGAATGGCCGCTGGCGCCACCACGGTGGGATCGTGCGGGCGTTGCGACTTCGGCGCTTCTTCTTCCCACGGGAAAATCCCCGCGATGGCATCAAAAATCTGCGAGGCCTTGGCCGGCTTGGTGAGGCGGATGGAAAAAAGATTTTCCGGTATGTCGTTGTGCATGCCAACCGAGGAGAGCAGGACCATGGGCAGCTTCTCACTGCTGGGACGTCGATGGAGCTCGTGCCCCAGCATCACGCCGTCCATCCCAGGCATCTGCATGTCGATGATGGCGACGTCGAAGACTTCGCCCGAATCGACCAACAGCAGGGCGGCCGAGCCCGAGTCGGCCGTACGTGGAACGAGGCCCCAATTTTGCGCAAGCGTGGAGAGGATGCGTCGGTTGGTCGAATTGTCGTCCACGATAAGCATGCGCTTGCCCGTGAGATGGGTGCGGACTCCGCTGAGGTAGGGCAACGGCTTGCTGGAGGCAGCCTCGGTGCGAATGGTGAAGTGAAACGTCGAACCGCGGCCTTCCTCGCTCACCACCCACATGCGCCCGCCCATGAGTTCGGCCAGCCGCTGGCTGATGGCAAGGCCAAGGCCGGTGCCGCCAAATCTGCGCGTCGTTGAGGCATCGACCTGGCTGAACGAATGGAAAAGCCGGCTTATCCCGTCAGCCGATATGCCGATGCCGGTATCGCGCACGGCGAATTGCAGCTCGATCACGCCATTGCCAAGGGCCGTTGTGGTGAGCGTGAGCACGACTTCGCCGCGTTCGGTGAACTTGAGGGCGTTGTTCAGCAGGTTAACGAGGATCTGGCGCAGGCGGGTGACATCACCCCGCACCTGGCTGGGCGCGTCGGCGGCGATTTCATAGAGCAAATCGAGGCCTTTCTTCGCGGCGTTCGCGGAGACGAGGTCGAGCGTTCCCTCCACGCATTCGCGCAGGCTGAAAACTTCCTTTTCAAGGTCGAGGCGGCCGGCCTCGATCTTGGAAAAATCCAGGATGTCGTTGATGATGGCCAGCAGCGTGTCACCGCTGTTGCGAATGGTGTCGGCAAACTCGCGCTGCTCGGAAGTAAGCGGCGAATCGAGCAGGAGCGAGGTCATGCCGATGACACCGTTCATCGGCGTGCGAATCTCGTGGCTCATCATCGCGAGAAACTGGCTCTTGGCGGTGTTGGCCTGCTCGGCGGATTCCTTCGCCAGGCGAAGATCGTCGGCCTGCCGCTTTTGTTCGGTGATATCGGCGAGCGCATTGATCTCCTGTATTTTTCCGGTGACCGGATTCAGGTAACGCCGGAGGGTAAACAAAGCCCAGATGACGTCGCCATTCGGCCGCACATAGCGTTTCTCCAGCGAGAAGGCGTCCATCTCACCGCGCTCAACCCGGGCCGTGAGTTCGTCCTGTTTGATTTGGTCTTCCGGGTGCGTCACCTTCCTATAAGCGTCGATATCGCGATGGGCCGTTTCGATGTTCACCCCGGTGATGCGCATCTGCGCCTCGTTGACAATACGGCTCTCGGGCAGGCCGACGATATTCCAAGCGAGACCGATCGGCACGGATTCGAAGATATAACGCATGCGCGTATGCTCCAAGGCCGCTTCGTCCTGCACTTTCTTGAACTCGGTGATATCCACCAGCGTAGTGAGCTCTTGCTGCAGGTTCGTGAGAGGATCAAGGAAACCATGCATGGTGAACAACCCCCACACGACTCGCCCGTCGGAACGCAAGTAACGTTTCTCCATTGAAAAACTCTCGATCTCGCCACGAAGGACCCGCGCCTCCTCAACGCGCTGCTTCTCCAAATCATCAGGATGGATGGCATTGAGGTAGCTTTGGGAATCGAGGGATTCCTCTTTCGTCACGCCGGTGATGCGGGTATGCGCAGGATTTATGATGCGGGTGTGATCCAGTTTCTTTCCATCTTTCACCTGCAGCCAGGTGATGCCTACGGGCACATGGTCGAAGACGAACCGGAACTGTCTCTCCTTGGTCATCACATCTTCCTGCGCCCGCTTGAGCTCGGTGATGTCCACCAACGTGGTGACCTCCTGCCGAGATTGGGTCACCGGATCGAGGAAGCCATGCATGGTGAGCAACGCCCAAACGATCTTCCCATCGGGATGGCGGTAGCGTTTCTCCATGAAAAAACTCTCGATCTCGCCACGATGGACCCGCGCTTCCTCAACGCGCTGTTTTTCGCGGTCTTCGGGAAAAGAGACCTCGACATAGTTTTCGCTATCGAGGGATTTATCCACCGGCACACCGGTGATGCGGACGTGCGCGGGATTCACGACCCGGGTATGATCCAGCGGCTTGCCATCTTTCACCTGGATCCAAGACATGCCCGTGGGCATATGATCAAAAATGAACCGGAATTGCGCCTCGTTGCTCGCCAGGTCCTCCTCTATGCGCTTAAGGTCACTGATGTCGCTGATGAGGGAAAGTTCCTGGAAGCTGCCATCGGGATTGTTTTTGCGTATCATCCTGAAGGTTGACCACACGGTGGTGCCATCGAGCCGTTGATAGCGCTTCGGCATCGAAAAACTGGTGATCTCGCCCGCTTCCATCTTCTTATAAAGCTCTTCCTGCTTCTTTCGGTCTTCCGGATTGGTGATGCGTACAAAAATGCCGGGCTCGTCCATTTGTTCGCGGGTGAGCCCGCAAATACTCAAATGCGCCTCGTTGACATGGCGCGCAATAGTGCCATCGGGGCGCACAATGCGCCAGGAGATGCCGACGGGCGAAGCCTCGAAGATGAAGCGGTACTCCGCCTCCTTCGTCACCAATTCCTCCTGCGCGCGCTTCAGCTCGGTAATGTCGCTGGTAATGGACAGTTCTTCAAAGTCGCCATTCGGATGCGACTTGCGCGCCTGCCTGAAGAGCACCCAGATGAAAGTGCCGTCCGGCCGCACATAACGCTTCTCCATCACAAAATTGCTGATCTCGCCCGCCTCCAATTTCTTGTAAAGCTCGGCCTGTTTCCTGAAATCCTCCGGGTGCGTGATGCGTTCGAAAATGCCAGGCTCGTCAATTTGCTCGGACGTGATCCCGCAAGTTTTTAGATTCGCTTCGTTAAAGAGGCGCCTCTTGGAGCCGTCGGGATGCACAATGCGCCAGGAAATACCGGCGGGCGACGTTTCGAAGATGAAGCGGTACTCCGCCTCCTTCGTCACCAATTCCTCCTGCGCGCGCTTCAGCTCGGTAATGTCGCTGGTAATGGACAGTTCTTCAAAGTCGCCATTCGGATGCGACTTGCGCGCCTGCCGGAAGAGCACCCAGATGAAAGTGCCGTCCGGCCGCACATAACGCTTCTCCAGCGCGAAATTGCTGATCTCGCCCGCCTCCAATTTTTTATAAAGTTCGGCCTGTTTCCTGAAATCCTCCGGGTGCGTGATGCGTTCGAAAATGCCAGGCTCGTCGATTTGCTCGCGCGTAATCCCGCAAATCTTTAGGTTCGCTTCGTTAAAAAGGCGCCTTTTGGAACCGTCGGGATGCACAATGCGCCAGGAAATACCGGCGGACGACGTCTCGAAGATGAAACGGTATTCGGCCTCCCTTGTCACCAGCTCCGCCTCCGCTTTCTTGCGCTCGGTGATATCGGTTCCAATCACCAGGCTGTAGAGCAAATGGCCGGTCGTGTCGCGCACAGCCTGGATCTCAAGGTCGAGCCAGAAGAGCTGGCCGGTTTTGTGTTGGAGCGATATTTCCCGATGGAAGGCCTTGCCCAGCTGCAGGGAATTTCTGATTTCGTCCGCCGCCACCGGATCGGTTTTCGGGCCGATGATGAATTTGGCCGCTTCCCGGCCATGTGCCTCGGCCGGGGTATAGCCCGTGATCCGGGTAAAACTTTGGTTGACCCAGTCCACCCGGCAGGCGTCATCCACGACGATGACGGCGTTGTTGGTGCGGCTGGCAATGTGCGCGAGCTTGCGCGCCTCCGCCTCCGTCTGGTGGAACTGTTCTGCCATGGTCTCCGCCAGTCCTTGGGCCCGGCTCTTCGAGGTGCCCATGGACCAGACCAGCCAGCCAGCCAATACGCTCACGGCCAGGCCGCCAATAAGAACACTGTCGGCAAACGAGTGGCTGCCGGCCGCTTCGAATGCAGGCGTCGCGACAAAACAAACGGTCAGGCAATCGTTGCCATTTCCATCGTGCCTGAACCCAACCACCCTTCCATCATGGATCCATGGTTCAATGGATGGCTTGAGGGTGGATGCAACCAATGTTTGGTGCGAAGCGAGCACGAATGTCTCGGGAGACATTACATCACGGCCATCATAAATTTCATAATCGAGCTGTTTTCCCGACAAATCATCCCAGTTGGCCACGAGCTGATTAAGGCGGATCCGGGCCGACACCCATCCTTGCAGGCGTTCGCGACGCTCTTCCGGCGTGGCTGGCACCACGTCCTGCGAATAAATCGGCATATACATGAGGGATGCTGGCGTCTTGGTGTTTCCCAGGACTAGACCCGTATGCTTTGAAAGCGTCGGCCTGCCCGTGAGCATCGCTTCTTCGAGCGCCTCGCGCCGCCTCTGATCGGTGGCCACATCCAAGCCAACCGCAGACGGATATTTGAATGACTTGACGTACCGGATGACATAAAGTTCCGGCCGGTCGCCACTGGTTTCCAGTTTAAAATCCGTCCCGTACTCAGCCTTCGTTTGCGAGAGAAATGCCGGCAACTCTTCGCGGGGCACACGCTCAATATAGGTAAGTCCGGCCACATATTGCTGCACCAGTGGCAAAACGCCACCGGCATAGGTTTCCCATTCCTTTCGGTCGTGCTTTGGGTTCGCATCGAACCATGCCCGCATGCCCTGCAATACCGATTCAATCACCATCATCCTATCTTTTATGCTCACCATGAGTCGGTCGGTCACTCGTCCGAAACGCTCCACGTCGGCCATGCGGGCCTCTTTTCGCGCATAAAAAAATCCCGCGATCGAAAGCACCGCCCCGCAAACGATGATTCCAAAAGATAAGAGAAAATATGTGCGCTTGGCCGAAAGCCGGATAGTCATGGGTAAAATGCCCCTCGAAAACATGGGAGGCACACTCTGTATTGACGAAAAAATTACAGCAGGCTCAAAGTAAATCTTCCTAAACAGGGTAATCACCCTAACTTAATTCCATCCCACTGTCGCAAGAGCCATTTTGTTATGCCATTAGACGGTTGTTGTAAAGCTTCCCGCAAGCGTGCGGCCTGCTCCGCCGTTTTTTCACGGCGCGCAACATCCCCCACACACGCTGCCAGCTCGCGGGAAAGATTTCCTGCCGTCGCCGCACCCTGGATGAATTCCGGATACATCGGCTCGCCGAGCAACAGGTTCGCAATACCGAGGAACGGCACACTCACCAGCGCGCGACCGAGCAAATAGGTGAGCGGATTGGCCCGATACACGACCGCCCCCGGAATACCCGCGAGTGCGCAGTGCATCGACATCGTGCCGCTGCTGGTCAGCACCGCCGACGCCGCCACGGGCTCACCCGCCGCCTGCAGGTGCACATTCGCTGGCGGGCGCGCCGCGCGCAGGACGGCGGCAATCTCCTCGCTGGGAAAAATCACCACGGCCTCGCGCTCGCCGAACGCGCGAAAGCCCGCGAGCATTGAAGGGAAAATCCGCGCCACCGCCTGCCGCCGGCTCCCCGGCAAAAGCAGGACCGGCCCGCCCGCATCGTAGCGCACCGGCGCCACGTAATCACCAGCCGTGAACGGATGGCCGACGAACTCGACCGGCAGCGACGTGTCGGCGTAGCACTTTACCTCGAAGGGGAAAATCACTGCGAGCGCATCCAGGTGCTGCGCCATCGTGAAGCGCCGCCGGGCCTTCCATGCCCAAATCTGCGGGCTGATGTAGAAGAGTGTCTTGATCCCCCCCCCACCCTTCACGCTCAACCCGCGGGCATGCAGCTCCGCCGCAAGGCGCAGGTTAAAACCTGGGTAATCGATAAAGCATACCGCCGCCGGCCGGTGCTCGCCGATCCAGCGCAAAGTCTCGTGAAACAACGCGCGAAAGAATGAATAGTTTTTCAGCACCTCAACGAGCCCGACGACCGAGGACGCCGTCAAATCGTGCAGCAGTTGCGCGCCTGCACCCGCCAGTGCCGGCCCGCCGAGCGCAGCCACGCGCAGGCCCGGCCGCTGAGCGAGCGCGCCGCGCAGCATCGTCGCCGCGTGCTGGTCGCCTGAGTGCTCGCCGGCAATGATGAGCAGATCCACGCCCCCATCGCGCGGCGGCGGCAGGTGCAAAGGCAGGACAGGCTTCATGTTGAAAACCACAGAGACACGGAGGGCACAGAGTAAAACCCCGGGCAAACCACCTCTGTGCTCTCTGTGCCTCCGTGGTTCATTTCTTCGCCGAGCGGATTTGTTCCGTGATCGCAATGGCGACCTCGAGCGCCGATTTGCCGAGCGCCCCGCCGACCTTCGGCTGTTGGGCCTTGGTCACACTCTCCACGAAGTGCGCCAGTTCGAGCGCCAGCGGCTCGCCTTTCTCGATCGGGATCTGGTGCACCGGCACCGAGCTGTGGTCGCCCGCCTTCACCAGGCCGATCTTCATTTTCAGGCCGTAGGTGATGATGTCGCTCTTCTTCACCAGGTGGCCCGACTGGTTCATGAAGTCGAGCGACAAGTAGGCATTGTCCTGGAAAATGCGGATCTCGCGCGCTTTTTTCAGGCTCAGGCGGCTCGCGCTCAAGTTGGCCACGCAGCCATTTTCAAATTGCAGGCGCGCGTTGGCGATGTCCTCCGTTTTCGAAAGCACCTGGATGCCCACGCTGTCGATGCGCGCCAGCGGCGACTTCACGAGCGCGAGCACGATGCCGATGTCGTGGATCATCAGGTCCAGCACCACGCCGACCTCGGTGCCGCGCATCTGGTAAGGCGCGAGCCGCTCGGCCGTGATGTAACGCGAACGGCCCGCCTCTTTTTCGAGGAACGCCATCACTGGGTTGAAATGCTCGACATGGCCGACCTGCACGAGGCAGTGGTTTTTCTGCGCGGACGCCAGCACCTGCTCGGCCTCGGCCAGCGAGGCGCAGATGGGCTTTTCAATCAGCAGATGGCAGCCCTTCGCCAGCAACGGCAGCGCGATCTCGGCATGCCTGTCCGTCGGCACGACGACTGAAACCGCATCGCACGTCTCGCCGAGTTCGTCGAGCGAGGCAAACCGCCGGCAGTTGTACTTCGCGCAAATCTCCTTCGCGCGCGCGTTATCCGTCTCGAAAACGCCGGCAAACTCGGCGCCGGGCAGCGACGCATAGATGCGCGCATGATGCTGGCCGAGCGATCCGACTCCAACCACACCGCACTTTATTTTTAGGTTAGCCATGAAACTGGAAAGTAGCGGCGGCTGACCTCACCGCCATTCGAAAAATCAAGAAGCATTTTAACCACGGATTACACCGATAGGCACGGATAAAACCCATCAGAATCCGTGTTAATCCGTGAAATCCGTGGTAAAAAACCGTTTCAGCTATTTGAGGATGCCATCATGCAGGAAGAGCGCCCGGCTGGTTTTTTGCGCGTGCACGGCACTGTGGGTGACGAGGACGAGCGCGGTGTTGGTCTCGGCGCAAAGGCCGAGGAGCAGCGCAATAACCGCGTCGCCCGTGTGCTCGTCGAGGTTGCCGGTCGGCTCGTCGGCCAGGATCAACGGCGGCCGGTTCATGAGCGCGCGGGCCACGGCCACGCGCTGGCGCTCGCCGCCGGAAAGCTGCGAGGGCAGATGATGCGCGCGCTCCGCCAGGCCGACGCGCCCGAGCAATTCCCTGGCGCGTGCGTGCGCCGCCGCGTCGGGCCGGCCGATGATCCGGTGCGCCAGCAGCACGTTGGCCAGCGCATCGAGTTCGGGCACGAGATAAAATGCCTGGAACACCAGGCCGACCAGGCGTGCGCGGCGCGCCGCCGCGAGAGTTTTCTCGCCGCGCCAAAGAATTTCCCCGCCATCGGGCGCATCAAGGCCGGCGAGGAGATGGAGCAGCGTGGATTTCCCCGAGCCCGACTCGCCGCGAATGCTCACGCTCTCGCCCGGCGCAATCACCAGATCGACGCTGTTCAAAACCTCGATGCGGCGGTCGCCGCTGAGGTAGGTCTTGCGCAGCGCGCGGGCGGTGAGAAGGGCGTCAGGCATGGCGACGCGCCTCCGGCACGAACATCCAACATTCAACATTCAACGTCCAACGCCTAGTGGCCAACGCTGAACGTCGAACACTGAACGTCGAACGTCGAAGTTCCAAACCTCGGATTGGAACAGCGGAGGTGTTATTGTTTTCTATTTTCATCAGCATTCGGCGTTCGAAGTTCAAAGTTCAGCGTTCCGCAACGCGGTTACTCGCTGCGCAGCGCCTCCACGGGGTTGAGCCGCGCCGCGCGCCACGCCGGCAGCAGGCCGGCCAGCGTCGAGATGACGATGGTCAGCACGACGATCCGGGTGATGTCGCCCGATGACACATGCGAGGGCAGTTCACTGAAGTTGTAAAATCGCTGCAGCACTTCCTGGCGCTGCGTCATCCGCGCCAGGCCGAGCACGACGGCGTTGCGGAAATACAGCGCGGAAAAGCCCAGCCCAAGCCCGAGCAGCGTGCCGAACACGCCGATGAACAATCCCTGCGCACAGAAACACGCCGCCACCTGCCGCGGCTCGCCGCCGAGCGCACCCAGCAGGCCGATCTCGCGCGTCTTGCGCACCACGGAAATGAGCAGCGAACTCGTCACGGAGAACGCCGCCACGATGACAATGAAGAGCAGCAGGAAAAAAATCATGTTTTTCTCCAGCTGCAGGACCCAGAGAAAATCGCTGAACGTGTCCTCCCACGAAAATGCCCGCGCGGCGAACGGCAGCACGGCATTGAGCCGGCCGGCGGCCCCGTCCTCATTCACTCCCGGCTGCAGGCGGACGTTGATGCCGTGCACGTCCGCGCCGAGCCCGTAAAGTTCCTGCGCGAGGCGCAGCGTGCAATAAACCGTGGCGCTGTCGAGTTGCTGGTGGCCGATCTCCAGGACGCCGGCCACGCGCACCTGTCGCGGCAGGAACACTTCGTCGCTCTTGAGTTTCTCAATCATGAGCGGCGAATAAACCTCCACCGTGTCGCCGACCGATGCGCCGAGGCTTTGCGCCAGCTCAGAGCTGAGGATGACCGAGTCGTCATCGAGGTCATCGAACGAGCCGGCAATCAGGTAATGGCTGAGGTGGACGACATTCTCGACCGTGGCCAGGTCGAGGCCGCGCATGGCGGGAAACGCGGGCTTGCCCTGATACTGGAGCATGAGCACGCCGCTCGCCGTGGGCGTGGCCGCGGCGACACCGGGCACGGCGTCGATTTTTTTCAGCAGCTCGGGATAATTTTCAATGACCCCCTGCGCGCGAATTTGCACCTCGCCCTCGGTGCCGACGATCATCTGGCGGATTTCGTAGCCGAAACCGCCCATCACGCTCGTCACCACGACGAGCAGCGCCACGCCCAACGCGACGCCGAGAATCGAGATGAAGGTGAAAAACGAAAACCTCCGCCCGCTCGGGAAAAGCTGCTTCAGGGCGAGGTAGAGATACCAAGGCATGGGAGGAAAAAGGCTGAAGGGCTGAAAAACTGAAAGACTGAAAAACTCCGTGATTCTGTATTTTTTCAGCCTTTCAGCCCTTCAGTTTTTCAGCCCTTTTCCCCAGTTGTCCGCAACTGGGGAAACAGGATCACGTCGCGGATGCTTTCCGCGCCGGTCAGCAGGATGACGAGGCGGTCGATGCCGATGCCCATGCCCCCGGCGGGTGGCATCCCGTGTTCGAGCGCAAGCAGGAACTCCTGGTCGATGTTTTGTTTCTCCTCCCCGGCCTGCGCCTCGAACATTTGGCGCTGCGCGTCGGGATCGTTCTGTTCCGAGTAGGCCGGGGCGACTTCCATGCCGCCGATGCAAAGCTCGAACACATCCACCGTGTCGGGATCGTCGGTCGAAAGCTTGGCCAGCGGCACGAGCTGCTTGGGCAGGTGCGTGACGAAGGTCGGCTGGATGAGCGCGGG
>DATMNP010000053.1:0-13192 GCA_035568935.1 Opitutaceae bacterium
AGCTGCCGCGGCGTTCCGGCAGAGGGGGATAGCCTCTCCGAGGATTGTGACCTCGTCTGCCCCGGGGGCACCCGACGAGGTCATCCCTTCGGGACTCGGCCTTCGGTCTCGCCATCTTCGCGCTGTCGCGCTTCGTCCCACCCGCTGCCGCGTCTTGCGGCCAGCTCCTCCGGCCGCAAACAACATCACGTTTTATTTCCAAAACACATCCTAATGCAGGGAGCCGCTGCTTGACGTGGTATTGTCGCCGGCGCGCACCAGCACCGTGTACGAGTTGAGATTAAGACCTTCGGGCGAAACAAAAAACACATCGCGGTAATCACCGACCGGGATATTGAGCTTGTAGAAAATGGGGCGCTCGGGCTCGGGATTTTCCGCGGTGCGGAAAGAACAGGCGACCTCGCTGGGCAGGGTCGAGTCACTGGCGTTGCGAACGCGCGCCCAAATGCGCACCTGGCCGCTGTCGAGCGGGTGCGCCTCGATGCGGTCGATTGTGACGAGAACGGTATGGGCCTGTGAGACCGAAGTATCGATGGGTACAAGGACAATGCCTGTCCAATCGTGCTCGACGAGATCGATCGTGACGCCATCAGCGGTCAGGCCCTTGGTCGGCGGACGGTTTGGGTCGACGATTTTGTAATCGTTGCCCGGTGGTGGTTCTCCTTTGGCCGTGGCGGCTATTGGTGTTTCGACTTTTGTGGCGGTGGCAGCGGGTGGGAGCACGCTGGGTGCGGTGCCAGTCGGCGAGAGCGAGGCCAATGCTTGGGGAAACGCGGTCGCCGGGTCGATTTTGTGGGCGAGAATTGCCGGCGAGTCTGGTTCCGTGAGGCGGGCGACCACGCTATCCGACGTGGGCGGCGGCGGCGATGTTGGCGACGCCGCTTGCGGTGGCGTAAGTTTATTACAACCGGACGGCAATGCGATGAACGCGGCACTTGTGGCGAGCAACAGCAAAACGGGATATTTCATTGGGGAATAGGTAAAGGAACCCATGTTGGGTGCAAAAACTTCCCAAGCAAAGCCATGTTATGCCAATTGCACGGATTTACCAACCGTTCATAAGCGGCAGAAAATGAGATCAAAATGCTGTGCGCAATGTCCTGCGCTTGGCGGGAAAAGCCTGTCGGTAGAGACGAGGCGGCCCCACATAGGCCAGACTGCCACCCTATGGCGTAACTGGCGATTTGTCAGGGCTATTCACCGGCCGCAAGGTGAGCACCTGGGTCTCGTTCTTGCCGTTGAGGCGCAGGGTGACAGTCACCGGAATTTCCAATGAGGTCACGCCGAGGCGGGAAATCATGGGTTCGGCTTCGACCGACTGCCCGGATGTGAGTGCGACCTGCTCTGGTTGCACGGCGAAGCTGCCGAGGTCGGATTTAAAATCTATAATTCCGACCTTGAGCGGATTGCCGGCCGTGCTGGTCAGTTTCAACCACATCACAATGGGCGGGAGCGGGCTCTCCGAACGGCGCGTGCGGATCTCCTCGATTATTTCCGGGGTCATCTTTATGTCATCGCTCGTGGCGGAATCATCGTCCGGTGATGGCAGGCCATGGATGGGCGTCGGCTGAAAGCCACCTTTCCCCCGGCTTTGGCTGAGCATGATTTCAGCCCGGAGATTTCCATTAAAAAAGGCCCCGTTCGCCATCATCAGCGGGAGTGGCTTGCTGTTTGGGCCAAGGGTGACGGCCGGCTCGGGATTGCGCTCGTGTCCGCTCCCGCAGCCGGCGAGAAAAAAAGACAGCGCGAAGGCAAATATGATTAAGGGAAAAGAGCGGGAAGATGGAGGCATGAAAATATTGGGGAAGAGGGGCTTCGTCCAGTGCGGGCGCGTGGCGTTGTGGGAAAAGTTCGCCGGTATCCAGCCGCACTTCAAGCCCAGTTGTAGTTAAAACTTATGCTGATGCGTTCGGCGTCGACGCGGTTGGGCGGCACTTCGTGGCGCAGCCAGCTTTCGAAGAGGATGACCTGGCCCGTCTCGGCGGGGTAGGTGACGTGGGTTTTGTTTTTCGCGCGTGCATTTGGCCGGCGCGGCGGCGCAGCCATAAAGCGATCAAGCCGCGGATCCTCGAATTTCAGGCCGGGGCAGCCCGGCGGCGTGGCGACATAGTAAGTGCCGCTGATAAAAGAAAGCGGATGCAGGTGCAGTGAATGTGCGGCGGCGGGCGGCATGATGTTGGCCCAGCAGTCGGTCATGTGAATCTCGCGTCCGCGCAGGTCGAGTTCGAGCGCGCGGGTGAACGCGCGCACATGCCGCGTGAGTTTTTTTTCAAGCGTGGCAAAGGTGCTGGAAAATTTCTGCAAGTGCGCCATCGAGCCATAGCTCGTGTAGCCACCGGGGTAATTTTGGGCCGACCAAGTGCGGCCGGCCGCGTCATATTCGCGCAGGCGGTGGCATTCTTCGGCCAGCTCAGTGCTGAAGCGCGTGCCGCCGCGCTGCAGCGGCTCGCAGTAAATGAAGGTTGGAAACCACGCACGGATGGGCATGCCCACAGGCTTGGGACAGCGCGGATTTTGGCAAAGCGTAAAATCGAATCCCGCCTGCCTGCTGGGTGGCGACGGTAAGTTGTTTTATAGAAATGACAAAGCCTGCCCGGGGAAACTTGTGTCGGTTGTGTGCGTCTAACCTACTATCATGAAAACACTCACCCTTTCCCTTATCGCTCTCACGCTCGGAGTCGCGTCGGTGAAAGCGCAGATTTTCCAACCCAACATCGTCAATGGCGCCATTGTAGGTGGCATGGCTGGAGCCATCATTGGCCACAACAGCGGACACCACACCGGCGAAGGCGCGGTCATCGGCACGGCTGCTGGTGCGGTGATCGGCAGCCTGGCCCAGCCGCAGTTTGCGGTGGTTTATCCCCAACCCGCGCCCGTCGTTTACGAGTACGAGTCTCCCGCACCGGTCGTGGTCGAGCAGCGGTGTGAGCCGGCGCCGGTTTATTATGGGTATTACGGTTATGGCTACCGGCCTTATTGCTATGGGCCGCGCTGGGGTGTCACATTTGGGTATGGCTATCGCGGTGGCTGGGGCTGGCACGATCGCGATGGCGGCTGGCACCGGCGCGATCGTCGATGATTTGAGAGAGAAATTTTGCCGGCCACGGCCACGCCCGGGTGGCCTTTTTTGCGAAAAGGCCCGCGACCCAATGATAAGGGTTGTTGACCTCGGTGGCGGCCAACTTTTTAACGCATGGCATATGTCTGCCACCCTGACGGTCAATTTAGGTGAACGCAGTTATCCGATTTCATTTGGCTCCGACCTGGCGGGCGAGATCCGGGCCAGGGTCGAGGGGCTGGCGAAATCCGGCCGTGGCGTTGCCGTGTTGACCGATCAAAACCTCATTGATCACCAGTTCGGCGCATTGCATGAAATGTTTCCCGATTTGCCGATGCATATTGTTGCCCCGGGCGAAGCGACCAAATCGCTGGCGGAGTTTGGCCGCGTGCTTGATTTTCTTGCGGCGCAGCGAATGGATCGCACCGGGGTGCTTTTTGCCGTGGGTGGCGGGGTGGTCGGGGATCTCGGTGGCTTCGCGGCGGCGAGTTACCTGCGTGGCATCGACTATTTTCAGCTGCCCACGACCCTGCTCGCGATGGTTGACAGCTCGGTGGGCGGCAAGACGGGCATCAACCTCCCGGTGGGAAAAAATCTGGTCGGGGCGTTCCACCAGCCGAGGGGTGTTTTTATTTCAACCAACCTGCTCGCGACGCTGCCGCCGCGCGAGTTTTCCGCGGGGATGGCCGAAGTGATCAAATACGGCCTGCTCGGCGATGCCGCGCTTTTCGGGCAACTCGAATACGCGACGCTTTCCGCGGCCAGTCCGTCGCTGGCCGGGATCATCCACCGCTGCTGTGCGCTGAAAGGCCGCATTGTCGAGCTCGATGAACACGAGCAGGCCAAAACCGGCGGCCGGGCGCTGCTCAATCTCGGCCACACGTTTGGCCACGCCGTCGAACAGGTCACGGGCTACGGCACCTATTTGCACGGCGAGGCGGTCGGCATCGGTCTCTGTGCCGCGGCCCGGTTGTCGCACAAACTTGAAAATATAAATGCAGCCGATGTTAAACGCATCGAGGCGGTGGTCGCGGCGCATGCGTTGCCGGTGCGCTTGCGCACCCCGTTGCCGCTGGCCGATCTGCTCGCGGCGATGGCTCGCGACAAAAAAGTCCGGGCCGGGCTGCCCCGTTTTGTTGTTCTTAAAAAAATCGGCAGCGCGGTGACCCACGAAAGCGTGCCACCTGCGCTCGTCGAGGCGAGTTTCCGCGAGATCGGGGCGGAATAAAGCGCGCCTCGCGGGAAATTTCAAAACCCAAAGGTCCAAACTCCCAAAGCCGGTGGCGGCCCTCGGGGCCGCGGACTCTTTTGTGATTTGCCGTGTCCTCCATAGCCCGAAGAGCGACGGAGGAGCCTTCGGGTGTTTGTGATTTTGGCTGTGACATGGGCCTTCCCCATTCATAGGATGGCCTTTCCCATGTCCGCCATCGACGAAGACATTGTCCGCGAGTATTTCGAACAGAACGGGTTTCTCGTCCGGCAGGTGCGCAAATACCAGGTGCAGGCGCGCCGCAAGACCGGCGACGAGGAGATTGACCTGCTCGTTTACAACCCGGCCTGGCAGCACCAGGCGCGCCGGCCCGATTTTTTCCTGTTTTCAAACGAGCTGCAGTATGTCCACCGCGCCATCGTCGCGGTCAAAGGCTGGCACAGCGGCCGTTTCACCCCCGCCACGCTCAAAAATTCGCCGGAAATTTTTCGTTTCCTCGAGGAAAACGTGCTCAAGGAAGTCACGCGCTTTTTCCCGATGGATGCCGACGAACCCGGGGCCGCGCCCGACCTCGTGAAGATCCTCGTGCTGCCCGGCCTGCCCACCGCTGAACCCTATCGCACCCAGAGTGTGCAGATGCTCAAGGAACGCGGCGTGGATGCCATCGTCTCCTTCCGCACGATGCTGCTCGATATCATCGACAAGGTTGAAATCAACAAGAACTACCGCAAGAGCGACACGCTCCAGGTCATGCGCATCCTGAAAAACTACGACCTGCTCAAGGATGCCCAGCTTGACCTGCTGCCTGATCGCGCCACGGCCGCGAAACGCGGCAAGTGATCTGCGTCTGGCGAGATTTGCGCAGGCTTGGCTTGATCCGCTTTTTTTGATACCCGTTGATTTCCCTAATGATTCACCCCACTGCCATTATCGAAGACGGCGCGCAACTCGGTGCAGACTGCGAAATCCACGCGTATGCCATCGTCAAGTGCGGCGCCGTGCTTGGCGATCGCGTCGCCGTGCATTCGTTTGCCGTGGTTGGTGGCGATCCTCAGGACTTGAAGTTCACTCCCAACACTCCATCGGGCGTGCGCATCGGCGCGGACACAACCATTCGCGAGGGCGTCACGGTCAACCGGTCGACCAGTCCCGGCGGGTTCACGGAAGTTGGCAAAAACTGCCTGCTCATGGCGGCGTGTCACATTGCGCACGATTGTGTCGTCGGCTCCCACGTGGTGTTCGCCAACAATGCGATGATTGCCGGCCATGTGGCCATCGGAGACAATGCGTTCTTCGGCGGTGGCGTGGGCATCCACCAATTTTGCCGCATCGGTGAAAACGTGATGATATCGGGTCACGCCTCGATCACGCGCGACGTGCCGCCTTGTGTGATGGCGGCGGAACGCGATGACGTGATCGGCTTGAACCTGCTTGGCCTCAAGCGCCGCGGTTTCAGCCGCGTGGCCATCACCGAACTGAAGGATGCGTTCCGCGTCGTCTATTTCACGCCCGGCAATATCCGGGACGTCGCGGCGGAGGCGCTCGCCGGCGGCGAGTTCTCGACTGCCGAGGCCCGGCACTTCCTGGGATTCTTCACCGGTGGCAAGCGTGGTTTTATCCGCGCCCGGCGCGACGCCGAACCCAAGCAGGAAGTTGAAATTGTCTGAAGGCTTCTCCGCGCGCTCCGAGGTGAAAAACTCCATTTCAAGACTCGCGCTCACTTGCGGTGACCCGGCGGGTATCGGCCCGGAGGTCCTGGCCGCGTGGCTGGCGGCGCATCCCGACGATGCGCGCGATGTCACGGTGCTCGGCCCGATGCGCTGGCTTGAAACCCTCGGCCCGGTCGCGGAAAAAATCGCCGTTGGCCCGCCTGAGTTCCTCGCGACGCCCGGCTCGCCGACACTTGATGGCGCGCACGTGGCGCTGGCCGCGATGGAACGCGCCGCTGTCGGTTGCAGGCAGGGCGGGTTTGCCGGTGTCGTCACCGGCCCGGTCAGCAAAAGCTGGCTCGCGCAGGCCGGCTTCGCCTTTCCCGGCCAGACGGAATTTTTTGCCGCGCGCTGGGGCGGCCAGCCGACGATGGCATTTTGCGGCGGCCGGCTTCGCGTCGTGCTGCTGACGTGGCACGTGCCGCTGCGCGAGGTGTTTTCGCGCCTGACCGGAGAAAAGTTTGCCCGGGCGGTGCGGGCCGCCGACGAACTCGCCCGTGCGGAGGACATTGCTGCGCCCCGGATCGGCGTGTGCGGCCTGAATCCACATGCGGGCGAGGAGGGTTTGCTCGGCGACGAAGAGCAGGGCGTCATCAACCCGATTCTCGACCGGCTGCGGCCGCAGTTTCCCGGCCTTTCGCGCTGCGAACCGGGCGACACGCTGTTTGCGCGCGCCCTGCGCGGAGAATTCGATGTGGTCATTGCGCTCTACCACGACCAGGGACTCGCGCCGCTCAAGGCGGTCGAGTTCGACGAGTCGGTCAATGTCACCCTTGGCCTGCCCTTCGTCCGCACGAGCCCCGACCACGGCACGGCGTTCGGCATTGCCGGGCAGGGCCGGGCCAGCGCGCGCAGTTTTGCCAACGCCGTGGATGTCGCGCGGCGCTTGCTTCGCGCACGGACTGAGCGATAATACCCCAGAATGCCAGCCACTGAAACCGCCGCCGCACCGCCCGCCGAGATCCGCCTCGGAAACGAGAATCTCGTGCGCCTGACCGAGCCCGCGGCGGAAAAGGTGCGCGCGCTCATCGCCCGCGAACAGCAGGGTGAGTTTCTGCGCATCGCCATCACTGGCGGGGGCTGCAACGGCCTCAGTTACAAGCTGCGTTTCACCTCCGAGCCGAAGCGCGGCGACATCCTGGTGCGCACAGCCGGCGCCGCGGTGCTGGTCGATCCGAAGACCGCACTCTACCTCAAAGGCACGGTGCTCGACTACTCGGACAAGCTGGTGGCCGGCGGTTTCAAGTTTGCCAATCCCAATTCCAAGGCCAGCTGCTCCTGCGGCGAGAGCTTCAGCGTGTGAACCCTCCGATGCGCCAAGCTTTTCAAGCGCCCGGAGGCAGAACAGCTCCTGGGGATTTTCCCTTTTGGCGGTTTTTAGGCTTTGGGCTTTGGAACCTGGGATTTTCCTGTTGTCAATGTAGCGTAACCCCGCGAGAATCCCCTCCCGCTTAAATCATGTCACTTCCTTATTGATGGCCTCTCCTTTCCCTCCTGCCGGCGGCGGACGCCCCGGCCAGTTTCAACGTCGCAACACGGATCCGTTCTCTAACATCCGTCGCAACTATCGTATCAAGGTCCCGCAGGTTCGCGTGATTTCGCCCGAGGGGAAGCAGCTCGGCATCCTGGATACGGCGAAGGCCATCAGCCTGGCGCTCGAAGTCGGCCTCGACCTCGTCGAGGTTGCGCCCAACGCCACGCCGCCGGTTTGCCGCATCATGGACTTTGGCAAATACGTTTACGAGGAGCAGAAAAAACACGGCCATTCGAAACCCACGGCGAGCAAGATCAAGGAAATCGAATTCAGCGCGCGCATTGCGGAGAACGATTTTTTCACCAAGATCCGCCATGGGGAGGAGTTTCTCTCGCATGGCAACAAGGTGAAGCTGCGCCTCAAGTTCCGCGGCCGCGAGATGGCTCACACCGAGATCGGTTTCGACGTGATGAAACGCGCCGTTGCCGAACTCGCCGGGATGGGCCATCCCGACAACGATCCGCGGTTGATCGGGCGCAACATCCATGTGATGCTGACTCCCCTGCCGGTCAACAAGCGCAAGCCGAAGTTTCACGTGGGCGAAGAGGACGAGGAACCGGATGATCGGCCCACGCCGCAAAGTGCTTGAGGACGAGCCATGCGGCAAAAAATCATGGCGCGCATCGCCCTGGCGCTGACCATTCTGGCCGTGGGTTTCTCGGTGCCGTCGAAGGCCGCCTTTGAGACGGCTAAAATCGATGGCGTAAAATGCATCGACGCCGTGGCGTTGGGCCGGAGCTTCGGCCTGCGCGCGTCCTGGACCGAACCGGATAAACGCGTCGTTTTACAGAATGCAACCACGTGCGTTGAATTCGAGGTCAACCAGCGCGATGTGGTTTTTGATGGCCGGCACGTGTTCATGGGCAACCCGACGGTTTGCCGCCGGCACAGCGCGTGGATCAGCTGGATCGACGCGGAAAAACTCCTCGTACCGCTCCTGCGTCTCGGGCTCGACCGCCCGCCGGCTGTGCACACCATCGTCATCGATCCCGGGCACGGCATCCCGGATAACGGTGCAGAAAACAAAAGCCTCGGCTTGAAGGAAAGAGTCCTCACTCTCGACACCGCATTCCGCCTGAAGAAAATCCTTGAGGCGCGAGGTTACAAAGTCGTGCTGACGCGCCGTACCGACCAGGCGATCAGCCCGGAAAAGAAGCCGGACTTGCGGCGGCGCGACCAGATTGCGGTGGAGGTGGCGGCGGATTTGTTCATCAGCATCCATTTTAATTCAGCCGGGCAATACGTCGCGGGCGAAAACATCGGCGCGGTCCATGGCGTGGAAACCTATCGTTTCACGCCGCGTCACCAAATTCCCCTTGGCCGGGCGGTTCACAAACCCGAGGATGACGATATCAATCCCGGCAATAAAAATGATGCTTTGAACACCTTGCTTGGATATTGCATTCAGCGTTCGGTGCTGGGCGAACAGGCTTCCTTCGACCGTGGCCTGCGTCATAACAATCTCGCGGTGCTCCGTCTCGCCCCATGCCCCGCGGTGCTGGTCGAAGGGGGTTATCTGACCAACGACACCGAGGCCAGAAAACTCGCCACGCCCGCCTACCGCCAGCAATTGGCCGAGGCCATTGCCGACGGCGTGCGGGCCTATGCGAATCTGGGCTCCCCGCCGGCACCTGCGTCATCGCCGTCGCAGAAATAGGGTCACTTGGCCGGCTGGCCACCGTGGCGGTAGCGGATGACGCGTACTTTTTCGAGCGTCACCAGGCCTCCGCCCATCATGCTTTCAAGCGTGGGCACGAAGGCGTTGATTTTCTCCTCGGTGTCCACGATTTCAATGATGAGCGGAAGGTCGGCGGACAGGCGCAGGATTTTACTCGTGTGCAGGCGGCTGCTTGCGCCGAAGCCCATCGCGCCGCGCAGCACAGTGGCGCCGGCGAGGCCGGCTTCGCGGGCCTTGAGCACGATGTTTTCGTACAGCGGATTGCCGTTGTGGCGGTCGGATTCGCCGAGAAAAATACGGAGCAGGAACGAATCGGTGGGCAGTTGCATAGGAAAATGACGAATGCAGAATGGCGAATTTATACGATGACCGCTTATGTGGTTAAAAACGTCAGCGGATTTGGTTGATGGTGGTGGCCAGCAGGTGGCCGAGCCAGACGGCGATCAGGCAGAGCGTGACCGAGCCGACGATGTTGCCGCCGGCTTTCAGCCATTCGCCGTCGTTGGCGAGCGCGAGGGTTTGCAGGCTGAACGACGAGAACGTCGTATAGCCGCCGCAAATGCCGGTCATGAAAAATTGCCGGCCTTCGGCGGGCACGAACCAGCGGCCGTCCGGCCCGGTCAGCGTCGAGAAAAAGCCGATGACAAATGAGCCGGTGACGTTGATGGCGAGGGTGCCCCACGGGAAGGTCTCGCCCCAGTGCGTGGCGACCACACCCGACAAAAAGAACCTCGTCACGCTGCCGAGCGCGCCGCCGAGTGCGATGAGAAGGTACAGCTGCATGATGGTTCCTTTTGAAAACCGCGAATTAACACGAACTTGCAGCTGAAAATCACAAACGCCAATACCCAAACGACAAAAAATGCGAGAAACCCAGCCACAGGCGAGCGCCTATCTGTGCTGGAGCAGGTTTTAAACCACTCTAAAAATAGCATTCGCGTTTATTTGCGTCCATTCGCGGTTAAATTGCCGGTAAATCCGCCAAAGGCGGATTTACCCTTGCGGGAAGGCGGAATCCATCGCCAGCGTGAAAGCGGAAACGCCGTGAGAATTTTGGCAAGAACGATTGTGCTCCTGGCCTTGCTGGCGGGCGGGTTCGCCCGGCCGGCGCTTGGCGCTGGCGATTCGCCGGCGGCAGGCGCGATCATCCTGGCCAACAGCAGCGATCCCGATTCACTGCGGCTCGCGGCCCATTATGCCGCGGCCCGCAGCGTGCCGGTGGAAAACCTGGTCGCACTGCCCATGACGCCCGGTGAAACGGTTTCGTGGGCGGAGTTTGTTGGCGAAATCTGGCAGCCGTTGCAGGACGAACTTGTGCACCGCGGCTGGATCGACGCCATCAGCACGCCGGACGTGGACACCCTCGGACGAAAAAAGTACGTCATCGCCGGCCACCACATCACTTATCTTGTCGTGTGCCGCGGGGTGCCGCTGCGCATTGAAAATGACCCGCGTTTGCTTTCAGTGAATGCGTTGTCGGCCGGCCAGGCCCAGTTTCGCACCAACCAGGGCGCGGTGGACTCCGAGTTGAGCCTGCTGGCCCGGGGCGGCTACAATATTAACGGCTGGGTGCCCAATCCGCTTTTTGAAAACGAGCACCCGACGCCGTTCGATCTTTCTGACATCGTTAAAGTCGGCCGGCTGGACGGACCGACGCTCGAAGATGCCGAGCGGCTGGTGGACAATGCGCTCAAGGCCGAACGCACCGGCCTGCTCGGCCGTAGCTATGTCGATCTGGGCGGGCCGGCGCCCGAAGGCGACCAATGGCTCGAGGCCGCCGCCGCGCAGCTCGCCACGCTCGGGTTCGATGGCGACGTTGACCACGCGCCCGCCACGCTGCCGGTGACCGCCCGGTTCGACGCGCCCGTGCTCTATTTCGGCTGGTATGCCGGTGACCTGAACGGCCCGTTTACTTTGCCGCACTTTGAGTTTCCGCCCGGCGCCATCGCGCTGCATATCCACAGTTTCTCGGCGCACACTTTGCGGTCGCCGGCCGAGGGTTGGTGCGGGCCACTCGTGGCCCGCGGCGTCACGGCGACCATCGGCAATGTTTATGAACCCTATCTCCAATTGACGCACCGCCCCGATTTGCTGTTGCACGGGCTTGCGCGTGGCTGGACGCTGGGCGAAGCGGCCTACTATGCGCTGCCGGCGCTGAGCTGGCAAAGCGTGCTCATCGGCGATCCGCTCTACCGGCCGTTTCGGGTGGAGTTTTCGGAGCAGTGGAAAAACCGGCAAGGCCTGCCGGCCTCCCTCGCGCCTTATGCCGTGCTGCGTGAGATGCACCTGCTCGATGCTGAAAAAAAACCCGCGGACGCACTGGCTATCGCGCATGCGAGCATGGACGAGTCGCCCAGCCTTGTCATTGGCCTTGCGCTGGCGCAGCGGCTCGCCCAGGCGGGCGATGCGGCTGGGGCGGCACGCGAGGTGGCGTTTGCACGATTCATCAAGACCTTTGGTCCGCAGGAATGGGCGCTCGCCGTCGAGGCGGCGCGCTTGCTGGCGGCCGGCGGGCAGGCGGGACAGGCCGAGGAGGTTTTCAAAAACCTCCTGTCGTCCGACGACCTGCCGTCGGCGGCGCGGGCTGTGTGGTTGCCGGCGGCACGGGATGCGGCGCTGGCGGCCCACGACTCCGCCCAAGCGGTGCAATGGGAACCGTGAACGTCCAACATCGAAGTAGGGCCAGGCACCAATTACCAACTACCAATTACGATCAGTGACCAATGACCACTGACAAAGGTCCTCCTTCACCAAGGCTACGGCGGACAAGTCAGATTTTCTCCACGATCTTGTCGGCGAGGCCGTAGGCAATGGCTTCCTTGGCGTTGAGATAAAAATCGCGGTCGCTGTCATGGGCGACTTTTTCCAGCGTCTGGCCCGAGGCGGTGGCGAGGATCTCGTTCAACTCGGCGCGGAGCTTTTCCATTTCCTGCGCCTGGATATTGATGTCCGTGGCCGGGCCGATGAAGCGGCCGGAAATGAGCGGCTGGTGGATGAGCACGCGCGCATGCGGGTAAAGCAGTCGGCGGCCCTTGGCGGCGGCGCAGAGGAGGATGGAGCCCATCGATGCGGCCATGCCCGTGACGACGATGGTGACGGGGGAGGTGATGAGCCGCATCGTGTCGTAAACAGCCATGCCGGCGGTAATGGAACCACCCGGCGTGTTCATGTAGAAGGTGATCTCCTTGCCGGGGCCGGTGCCCTCGAGATAGAGCAGCTTCTCGGTGATGTCCTTGGCCGACTCGTCGGTGACCGCGCCCCACAGAAAGATTTTCCGCTGATCGAGGAATTGTTTCTGGATTTGTGCGCCGATAGCCGCAGGCGACTTGGATGCCTTGTCGCCTTCCTCGGGCTTGTCGTCGTCATCATCGTCGTCGAGACGGGGCAATGGAGCGGAAAGGCCGGGATGGAGATTGTTGAATGGCATAAGGCGCAACGATGTTCGGGAGTGCGTGCGTGGCAAGTCGTTTGGAGAAATTGAGGGTAATTGCTTGAACGTTGAAAACCGAACTTTTTTATTTTTTGACCACGGATTTCACGGATAAACACGGATAGACAATTTTGTCATTCCGTGACCCTGAGCAAACCGCGAAGCGGATTGCGTGGAACGCGCCAATGAACCGTTTCGCGTGGCAGCGCGGGTGGAGCGCGACCCTCCGGGCGCGCTCTGAGCGCGTCGGGACGACACGCTCCACCTTGGAAGGCTGAATTTGAGCCTTAACTGGAATGAGTTCATTGGCAGCACAGCGAGGAATCTCATTTTGAAAAACGGTAACCCATTGGGTTGCACTACGAGTGAGATTCCTCGCACGGCTCGGAATGACAGCGAGGTTATCCGTGGTTTCCGGCAACTCAGATCAGACCGAGCTTCATTTTGCCTTCCTCGGAAATCATTTGCTGGGTCCACGGCGGATCCCAGGTGATGCGCACGTCGGCATCGGACACGCCGGGCACGAGGAGGATTTTCGATTTGGCGTCTTCCGCGATGGCCGGGCCCATGCCG
>DATMNP010000054.1:0-6296 GCA_035568935.1 Opitutaceae bacterium
TGCCCGAATTCCATGAAGTCCGCGGAGAAACCGCCGGGCACGCCCTTGGCGATGACGCTCACCGCGTCGTGCGAATGCAGCGACTCGAGGTGCGCGCACGCGATCTGGAAATCCTTGATGCGTTTGTCCGCATCGAATTCCTGGTAAAGCAGCCGCGCGGCATCCTCGACGAACTTGGTGTAGGCGCCATTGAGCTCGGCGAAGGCCTGCTCGTCCTCGCGCTTCACCATCACCTGGGTCTCGGTCTTCAGCGCGTTGCGGCAGTGGGCCTGGATGTCCTCGATCCAGATTTTTTTGCCTTTGACCTCCTCAATGGTCACGCGCGCCTTGCTGCGCTGCGAGTGCGGGATCGAGTAGGCGCCACGGGTGTCGCGCGCGTGCTCGGCCAGCTCCGCCGAGCAGGGGCAGGCCGACGAATAGACAAAATCAAAGTGGATGAAGCGGCGATACGCGCCCGTGCGCGTCAGCACGCCTTCAAACGCCACCTTGTAGAATTGGTAGCCTTCCAGCCCGCTGCGCAGGCTGCGCTGGAGCATCGGATAGGAAAAATCGATCTTCAGGCGGGCGGCCTTGCTTTCAACCTTGCGAAGGTAGGCGCAAAGGATTTTTCCCATCCACTCGCCGGTGAAGACCTCGTCCTTGTGGTCGTAGAACGAGCGGACGATGCGGCTCATGTTGATCCCCTTGTTCTCGGCTTCCAGCGAGACGGTGCCGGTGACGCTGGCCTCGAGCGTGAGGATTTTGCCCTGTTTCGTGCGAAATTTGAGCGGCAGCCGGAAGTTGGAGACCCCGACCTGCTGGATCGGCACATGCGCGCCATGGATCTTGGCGTACGCAGCATCCATGATGTCGGGCAAGGCCGCGCGATAGGCGGGCGTGACCTTGAACTTGGCGTCGTATTCGGGCTCAAGGCGCGGCCCGTTTCCGCCGTTGGTGCGGTGGAGATACATTTTCGGTTTTGTTTTCATTCGTTTTTCGGGACTGCGGCCGGACGGGGACGATAACCGTCAGAGGGCATCTAAACCGGCCTGTGGACCAAAATATTCGGCAAAATTGCGCTCTGTTTCGTAAAGCCGCACGCAATGCAGGCGGCCGGATTTGAGCCGCGGCTCGATCTCGCGCCAGAAGGCGATGACGAGGTTTTCCGTGGTGGGCAGGATGCCGCGGAGGAATCCAACCTCTTCGTTGAGGTTGCGGTGGTCGCACTTGTCCGCCACGGCCTCGTGCAGGACGCGCTTCAGGTCGACGAGGTTGACGACAAAGCCGGTCTCGGGATCCGGTTCGCCGCGCACCGTGACTTCTAGGACGTAGTTGTGGCCATGCCAGTGCGGGTTGGCGCAGAGGCCGAATTTTTTTTCATTCCAAGCCCGCGAAAAGGCAGGGTTATGGAGCTGATGCGCGGCGTTGAAATGCACGCGGCGCGTCACCATGACGGTGCCAGGCAGCGAACGCATGGTTGGGCGCGCGGCGGGCTTTCGGCGAGTGGGTTTCTTCGGCACAGCAGGCCAAACAACACCACAAACCCGGCGTGGTCAACCCGCGGGTGACATGGGTAGTCGCACAGTTTGCAAACGTAGGTCGGGCTTTACGCCCGACATCAAGCTTCGCCAAGGCTACGACGGAAAAGACCGTAGACAAGCCTCGGGGATAAACCCCGACTACGATCAGACGCGGCCAACCGAGCCACTACCGCGGCAGCAGCTCCGAGCCGAGCAATAAAAACGCCCCGGCACCGTAGGGTGCGGTGGCGGTGGGCTTCGTTTCCACCGGATGATCGCCTTGCGGCTGCACACTGCCCAGCTGGCCGTTGGGAAGTTGGGCGCGTTTGAGCGCGGCCCATGCCTTCAGCACGGCCGGCGCGTAGTCGGCACGCGACAACAGCCCGTGGTTGACGCCCCAAGCCAGGCCATAGGCCAACAGTGCCGTGCTGCTCGACTCGGGCTGCGGACATTTCTGCGGGTTGAGCAAATCGGCCCGCCACGCGCCATCCCCACCCTGCAGCCTGGCGATGCTCGCCGCCAGCGCCTTGAAAAGCCTTTCGTAGCCAGGACGCGCTGCGTCGCCGGCCGGCAACCCATCCAGCACGCGCGCCAGACCGGCCAGGACCCAGCCATTGCCGCGCGCCCAGAAAACCTGGGTCCCGAAATAGCGGCTGTCGCGATAAAACAAATGGTTCGGCACATTCCACAGCGCGGCCAGCGCATTCCAGAAAATCGGATGCATGGCCTCGCGATAATGCGCATCGCCGGTCACGGCGGACAACTTCACAAAAATCGGCGGGGCCATGAAAAACGAATCGCACCACGACCAGTCTGTGTGACCCGGCTGGGGCGAGGCGAGAAAAGCATCCACCCGGGCGCGAATGGCGGCGATCCGTTCCGGCCCGCCCTCGCGCTCGAAAACTTCAATGAACGCCTGGCCGCAGGCCAGGTCGTCCGCATGGCGCGGGCGCGGGCCCGGCGACCAGTTCACACTCTGGCCCCACTGCTCGAGCGCCTGGTGGTAATCCTCGTCGCCCGCCACCTGCCACGCGGCGCTCACGCCGATATAAAAAACGGCGTCCTGCCACTGCTTCGCCAACTTGGGTTTCCGCTGTGACTCCGCCTGCACCACCGCCAGCTCCGTGCGAAAGACCTCCTTCATGTGCGCACGGATCTCCCCCGCATTGGGCCACGGGAGAACGGCCACCGCGTTGCTGGAGGCAATTCCCACGCCGGGCGCACCGCCGGGCGCCGCGGAATTTTGCGCGGCGCATTGGTAACCGGGCACCAGGGCCGCGATCAATGTTGCGCAGGCGAGCGTGGAATATAGCGACTGTGGCTTGTCGATAACCATTAAAAGAAAACTGATTCCGCCCATTGAAGGTGGAATTTCAAATAGAATCTTTGCCACCCGCAAACAACTGGGGTGACATCCTCCTTCGCCAGGGTTTGTCTTCAAATTGTCATGGCCCGCTTCGCCCATGCACGTTGTCCAGCCGCCAAAAGTGGAGCCGGGCCAGAAAAAACCGTTGCGCCGCGCGCCGCGTGCCATGGAATAGGCCGCAATGGCCATGCGATTTTGCATTCTTGGCAGCGGCAGCTCGGGCAATTGCGCCCTGCTCCAGACCGACGCCACCCGCGTCCTGGTGGACGCCGGTTTTTCGGCCCGCCGGCTGGGCGAACTGCTCGCTGCGCACGACGAGTCGCTCACCCGCATCGATGCCATCTTTCTCACCCACGAGCACGGCGATCACACCACCGGCCTGGGCGGCCTCGCGAAATTTCCCCACATAAAAATCTTCGCCAACGCCGCCACTGCCCGGGCCGCGCAGGCCGGGCTCAAGCACCGCCCCGCCTGGCAATTGTTCGAAACCGGCACACGTTTCAGCTTCCGCGACCTCGAAATCGAAAGCTTCGCCGTGCCGCACGATGCCCACGAACCGGTGGGGTTCCTGTTCTCGCACGGCGAAGAAGGCAGTCTGCTCTCGCCGCGCCGTGCGCTTGCCTGGCTCACCGACCTCGGCCATGCGCCACAGCACATCCACGAGCGCATCCGCGAAGCCGACGTGCTCGTCGTCGAGGCCAATTACTGCCCGGAACTCCTCAAGGCCGACCAGAAGCGCCCCTGGGCCACCAAGCAGCGCATCAGCGGCCGCCACGGCCACCTCTCCAACGACCGCGCCCGCGAGCTGCTCGAGTCCGTGGCCAGCCCGCGCTGGCGCCGCATCTACCTCGCCCACCTCTCGCGTGACTGCAACAGCGCCGCGGCCATCGAAAAGACCTTCGCCACCACGCGCGCCACGCTCGGCTGCACCTTCTCCATCGTCGCCCCCGGCAACGGCACGCCTTTTGACGATTTTTCCTGACCACCGGCTAAAACATCGCTCATCGCTATTTATTCATGTCAGGCACGAAACCAGCATTTCCAGAACCAACCTTATGAATTTTTCCACGTCTCACGACGTTTCCCGTCGCACGAAAATCATCTTCACCCTCGGCCCCGCCACCGAGAGCGAGGAAATGCTCGAAAAAATCATCCGCGCCGGCGCCGACGTCGCCCGCCTCAACATGGCCCACGGCAGCCACGAATGGACGCGCACCATGATCCGCCGCATCCGCGCCGTCGGCCAGCGCGTCGGCCGCGACATCGCCATCATGATGGACATCAAAGGCCCGGAGATCCGCACCGGCGACCTGGCTGCGCCCATCGAATTGAAGCCGGGCGAGATTTTCGACTTCACCGTCCGGCCCAGCGTCGGCGGCGAACACACCGAGGAAATCCGCTCGGTGGACGTCAACTACCGCGACCTCGTCAACGACATCAAGGTCGGCGACACCGTGCTCGTGGACAGCGGCCTCATCCGCCTCGAAGTGCTGGAGAAAGACGCCGCCCGCATCCGCTGCAAGGTCCTCACGGCCGGCGAACTCAAGTCCCGCCGCCACATCAACCTGCCCGGCATCAAGGTCAACCTGCCCTCATTCACGGAAAAAGACCACGCCGACACGCTCGTCGGCCTGGCGGAAGGCATCGACTTCATCGCCCTTTCGTTTGTGCGCACGGCGGTTGACATCGAAAACCTGCGCAAATTCCTGCGTGATCAAAAATCACGCGTCAAAATCATTGCCAAGATCGAAGACCAGTCCGCCATCGCCCACCTCGATGAAATTGTGCAGGCCTGCGACGCGCTCATGGTCGCGCGCGGCGACCTCGGCATCGAGGTGCCGTTTGAAGAGCTGCCCATCATCCAGCGCCGGGCCGTGCAGGCCTGCCTCACCCACGGCCGGGCCGTCATCATCGCCACCCACATGCTCGAGTCGATGATCGCGCAGCCCATGCCCACGCGCGCTGAAATCACCGATGTGGCCAACGCCGTTTTCGAACGCTCCGACTGCGTCATGCTCTCCGGCGAAACCACCGTCGGCCTCTACCCGCTCGAATGCATCCAGATCCTCGACAAGATCGCCCGCCGGGTCGAGGCCGACGAGGCCGAGACCGGCAAGTCGGTCGAGCTGGCGGAATCGGTTTCGGACAAGCTGAAGGTCCTGCATTCGGCCGTGGTCATGGCCAACGAAATTCCCGGCAGCGTCCTGCTCACGTTCACCCGCCAGGGCTTCATGGCGCGGGGCCTCGCCTCGCTGCGGCCCCTGCACGCGCCGATCATTGCCTTCGCGCCGACGATGGAGGTCGTCCGCCAGCTCCACCTGCTGCGCGCGGTCGAGCCCTACCTCATGTCGTTCGCTTCCGAGCCCAACGACACCATCGAAAACGCCCTCTCGCTCCTCTGCCGCGCCGGCCGCATCAAGCGCGGCGACAAAATCATCATCGCCACCGACATCCTCGCGCAAGACCGCCTCATCGACAGCGTGCAGCTGCGCACGGTGCAATAGGCGGCCCGTTGGGCGTAGTTTGTAATTAGTATTTGGTAGTTGGTGGTTGGTTCTGTGCCAGGACTTGGATGTTGGCCGTGCCCTCTGTAGCTCGGAGAGCGAAGGAGGGGCGTTGGATGTTCGATGTTGGGCGTTCAAGGAAGCCAGCCGTGTCCTCCGTAGCCCTGGCGAAGGAGGGTTGCATCGTTGCGCTTCTTGATGGAAGATAACTGGCTTCCGCCATGCCCGACTCACCCATCCCGATCACCGTCCTCACCGGCTTCCTCGGCGCCGGAAAAACCACCCTGCTCAACCGCATCCTCACCGAGCAGCACGGCAAAAAGCTCGCCGTGATCGAAAACGAGTTCGGCGAGGTCGGCGTGGACAACCAACTCGTCATCTCCAGCGAGGAGGAACTTTTCGAGATGAACAACGGCTGCATCTGCTGCAGCGTCCGCGGCGACCTCATCCGCATCCTCGGCCGCCTGATGAAGCGCAAGGACCGCCTCGACGGCATCCTCATCGAGACCACCGGCCTCGCCGATCCCGGCCCGGTCGCCCAGACGTTTTTCACCGACGACGAAATGCGCACGCGCTTCCGCCTCGACAGCATCGTCACCGTCGTGGACGCGAAACATATCTGGCAGCACCTCGACGATTCGCCCGAGGCCAAAAAGCAAATCGGCTTTGCCGACGTGCTCATCCTCAATAAAACCGACCTCGTTCCCCCGGCCGAGCTCGACAAGCTCGAGGCGCGCATCCGCAAGATGAACACCGCGGCCAAGGTGTACCGCGCGCAAAACTCCAACGTCCCGCTCTCCGCCGTCCTCGACGTCGGCGGTTTCAATCTCTCCCGCGCCACCGAACTCGATCCGAAGTTCATGCAGCCGCAGTACCCCTTCGAATGGGCCGGCGTTTACGCCCTCCCCGCCGGCACGCACGAACTCG
>DATMNP010000055.1:0-91257 GCA_035568935.1 Opitutaceae bacterium
TCAAGCACGCCGACCAATTGAGCTTCTATCGCCACCACCAAGCGCGGGGTTTTCGTCACCAAGCCATAATAGCGATCATTGGCTTTGCTTTCCTCGAGAGCGGTAACGTCATTCGTGCTGCCGTACACCGCCGCAATGCCGAGCCGATTCCAACGGCCGCCTCGTTTGTAGGCGCCTTCGCCGCCGAGCACATGCTTGGGCATCGGAAAATCAATGGTCTGAAAGCGAAAAAACATTCCGGCCCAAGGTTTCAGCCACTCGGGATGAGCTGCGACGATATCACGAAGTTCCGCGAATCTCGGATTGGATTGAATGCGATCAAATTTCATTTCTCCACCGACGCGTTTGTTGTGAAATGGAGTCAGACCCGTGACATGTCACCTCGCAGCCGCTTCCTCCAATTTCGGCGGCGACAGCGTCTTCAGCTCTTCGACGATGGTTTCCAGTGTGCTCACAGACAATGACCCTGCGAATTTTTATGCGTTCGGCAACCGCGAACAGGCTTGATGGAGATAGCCTTGACGTGCTGTTTGCGATTGCGACGCTCTTCGAAACGCGACCCGGAGTAAGGGGTCAACTGTCAGTGAAACTGTCAGTAAAAGTAGTGAAGGAGTTAGACGAAGTTCTGGCGGAGTTAAGGTGGATTGTGCTTGAGAAAAAAAGGGTCCGAAATATTTTCACTCTAGCCGAATTTTCTGGTTTGTCCGATTCCGGCCCGCGCCTCCAATTTTTTCGCATGGCGAAAAATTGTGGTGAGCGCAGTCGAACCACACAATCAAGCGACTTTGGGACTCCAAAAGAAAAGCGTCCTCTGTAGCCCTGAGCCTGCCGAAGGGCCGAAGGAGGACCAAAGACGCCTAACTGAAGCCTTCGCGAAGGAAGAGCCAAAACAACATTTTCATTTTTATTCTCCTTGTGCGGCGCGAATCGGAGGGCCGTTTCCCCGGCGTGCCCGACATTCTCGCACCGGCGAGATGCCACTCACACTGGACCCAAAAATAGAAATCCTGCCACCGCCGGCAATGGAGCCCTTCTACCCAAAATTGGGTAGCGGACTTTTGAAGGGAAGCTCGGTTTACCGCGGCTTACACGGATAGTCGCGGAGAATTCTACCGCGTGGGTTCTCCCGGCGGCGGAGACGGAAGTCCGAAGGGTACGGAATAGCAGTCAAAGACTTTTTTTGTCTTCGGAACGAACCCGTCAATCACGACGGTAATTTTGTCCCCTGGCTCGTATTCCACGCCACTGGCTATAACCGAAGCCGATTCGCCAGGCATTAAGGACACTCCCCCTTTGTACAGTCTCCTCGCGCGACCCAGGATAGTCTTCGTCCATGGGGTGGTCGCAATAAAATAGCCGATATTCGCAGTGGCTACTGCCACGTCCTGATTCGAAACATTTTTTACTGTGACCGGAATGCTCAAACTTCCACCGCTAAAAGAGATTTTCGCCAAATCAGGTGTGATCGATAGATAGGTTTGCGTACCCAGATCATACTGGGGAAGCACCATCAATGCATGCGGGAGCAAAAATGGATCAGAGACCAATCTAACAATCTTACAGGTTTCTTTTAGGTAGCCGTGCACTGTGGCAAATACTTTCGCTCCGTCTGCAACAGCCAATGCGTCGATGACACAGCGGCTGCATAAACCCGAGGCGGTTTCACCCGGTTTTAAGTCACAATCCAAATAAAAGCCGTGGCCCCCTGCACCACCTCTTTCCCAGATCCGCGTAATCTGTCCCGCGCGGCTCATCATGTCCAAGCTGTCAATTTCGCGTTCTGTAGGAAAATAAATCTTAACTTCCACGTTAGAATTGTTTTTGAGAATAAAAGGAATCTTTGCCTGTTCCCCATACAGGTCGGCCTTGGCCAAGTCGGGTATCAGAACGACGTTTTTCTGGATAATGCCAAAATCGTCGAGCCCGGCGCGAATCGCCGCGCGAACTTTTTCACTGCGAAATGGCACCTCCGGTTTTAGCGCGGCCCCCCAGATTTGCGGTTCCAGACTGCCAAGGGCAAGTTCCCGTCCGGCGCCAAAGCCGCGTCCAGCAGCAGTTCGATGCTGCTCAACCCACCGGCCTCAGCCATGCCTCTGGCCACTCGGTACAACATTCTTTGATCATGATCGTTGTCAGGGCTGAACCACTGGTTTTCCAAAAGCGGAGTGAACTTTTCTCCCGCCTGGCCCAGTTCGCCGATCGCGTTCACGACATCGTAATGCATGTTCGGGTCAGACCGCGTGGTAGCGGCAAGTTCTAGCAGAATAGCAGCCGTTTCCTCCCGCTGCGCCCGGCCGAGCGCGGCGATCAACGAGTCCCGCTCGACCTCGGGAGTGTCCTTGTTAGTGATCGCAGCCTTGAGTTGTTCCAAGAAAGCCTGATCAGGTGGCCGTTTTTTCATCGCTTCAGGTAGCGCAACCAAAAAGATATCGCTGGTCTTTCTTTCATCGTGTTCGAGGCGGTCGGCATCGATCCCGGCCTGGAGAATGGTGGGAAAGGGTTGCTTCTCCAGCTGCGTCCGAAAGTCCTGTATTTCTGATTCCGCCATTTTCTCAAATTTTCGCCCCGTCGCAGCCGACGCCCCTGAGGCGTTTATTTGAGAACTGCTTTCAGCGCGCGCCTGGGCCGGCGACGGCGCCACGCCCCCGGCAGTCGACGAGAAAACTGTATCGGCCCGCACCAAACAAGCCGTGGACAACAGAATGGAAATGGAAAAAAGCCGGATGATTTCCATGAGTTTTACTGCAAATCGCGCCCGTTTGTAAATGTTATGTGGGCGGGAAGCTACGCCGCGAATGTGACTCTAGGGCAAGCCCAGGGGACATGCCGTGAAAAATGGAAAACAAAACGCCGAACAGACGACTAAGCCGCGGTCTTTTGACGCCGGGCAGTCGGGTGCTTCTTTTTGAAGCGCCGGATCGCTGCAAGGTCCGCCTTGGTGGGCTTGCGCAGGGGCCAGTAGCCGGACTCAAACGGATTTTCCACGATCGTGTTATAACGTCTCCCTCCGGAAGGGTAACGCCGCTTTATTTCGGCCATTGTCGCGGTGAGCTTCTTCAGTTCAGTTGTCATTCGCTCAACTCCAGTCCTGCACGGTCAATCCTGGCACGTGCACAAAGTGTGCGTCGCGCGTGGCCACGGGCCAGCCTCGTTCGACCGCGAGCGCCGCAATCCACAGGTCATTTTCTGGAATGGGCGTGCCGGCTCGACTCAGCGCGGCACGCAACCGTGCGTAATGCCGCGCCGTTTGATTGGTGAGAGTTAGCACCACCACGGCGGACAAAAATGCGTCCACGGCGGCGCGCTGCGCTCCGGCGTTGCTTGCCAATTCCACGCCAAGCTCCAACTCGCCCAGCGCAATCACCGGTAACCAGAGCCGTTCAACCTGGTCGAGTTTGGCCTCGACTCCGGGCACGCCGCGCAACGCAGCGATCACGACCGAAGTGTCCAGCACCAAGTCACCAGTCACGCGGATCGACCCTTTCGCAATTCTCCTCGATTATCCGCTCCAATTCCAAGCCGTCCGCTTCGCTCAGGATCGAGGCGCTGCGCCGCAGGGCCGCCAGCCGCTCGGAGTGGGACTTCTCGCGCAAGCCATGGATCAACGCAGCCGCTTCCTCCAATTTCGGCGGCGACAGCGTCTTCAGCTCCTCAACGATAATTTCCAGTGTGCTCACAACAGTGACTCTGCGGCTTTTTCTGCGTTTGGCAACCGCGAACAGGCTTGCCGGGGAGAGCATTGGCGTGTTGTTTGCGGTCTCGACGCTCTCCGAAGCGCGATCCGGAGAAGGGGCCAACTGTCAGTGAAACTGTCAGTAAAAGTAGTGAAGGAGTTAGACGAAGTTCTGGCGGAGTTAAGGTGGATTCTGCTTGAGTAAGAAACGGTCCAAATTATTTTCACTCTAGCCGAATTTTTCTGGTTTGTCCGATTCCGGCCCGCGCCTCCACGTTTCCGAATCGGAAACGTGCCACGGCGTAGTCCGAAGGACGAAGCCGAGCTCCCGCCTTCGCTGAAGCTACGGCGAGGCAAGACGGCTTGGCGGGCCAGTCAGATTGGGCGAAGGCTGCCACGCCGAAGTGAAACGTAGGCGGGCAGTCGAACCATACCATCAATCGGATTTTGAAATCCAAAAGGAAAGTGTCCTCCGAAGCCCTGAGCCGTTTCGACGAGCCCTTTCGGCAAGCTCAGGGTCCAAAGCATTGTCGAGGGACTCAAGGCCCAGAGCCAGTCGAGGGGCCTGCCGAAGGGGCGAAGGAGGACAAACACCGTGGCCAGTGAGACGAGATCGCGGCTGTGGCGAGATGTCGCACCGACTGGTCCGCCATAGCTCTAAGAGCGACGGCGGTAGCCTTGCCTGCCTTTCATAGCTTATGCGAAGCAGGGGGCGAAGGCGGACGTAAACCCGAATGCGTCAACCGCCAGTAAGGTCATGAGAAGGCATGTTGTGTGCTGTATCTGGCCCAGGCCGTGCGAACCGCGACCTGCAGATGAACCTCTTCCCAACCCAAAATTCCCGCATCTATAGCCGATTGCGGCGGTTTGGGCCGGTGGGCACAGCCGTGGTGGCCACCGCCCTTTCGTTCGTCCTTTTTTTTATCATTCGGCAGTGGGAGAGACGCGATTTGCAGGCGGAGTTGCAGGCGATCGCCGAGCAGCGGCTTGAGCTCCTGCGCGAATCGCTGGGCGATTCGCTGGAAAGCCTGCATTCGCTCGGTTCGTTTTATGAAACCGGCCTGCCCATCGACCGCGAACACTTCCGCCGGTTTGTCGCCGGGGCGCTCGCCCGCCGCCGGGAAATCCAGGCCTTTTCCTGGACACCCAAAGTACCCGCCAACGAACGTCAGTCCTATGAAGCCGCCGCCCGGGCCGAGGGGTTTCCCGATTTTCAGTTTACCAAACGAGACCCGGCGACAGGCCTCATGGTGCCGGCGCAAACCCAGGCAGAATTTTATTATCCCGTTTACTATATCGAGCCGCTTGACCGTAACCGCCCCGCCTTTGGCTTCGACCTCAATGCTCGCATCGAAACCCTCGGGCTGGCCCGCGACCAGGCCCGCGCGGTCGCCACGCCGCTGATCCGGCTGATGCAGGAAAAAAGCAATGAACCCGGTTTTATCGTTTACCTGCCGCTCTACCACGGGCCGCCGCCAGCCACCGTCGAAGCGCGCCGCGCGGCCAACACGGGTTTTGTCGCCACCGTTTTTCGCCTGGCCGACCTCGTCGACCCCACGCTGGCCCGCCTGCCCGGCGTGCAGGTTGTCCTGCGAGATTCCAGCCAAACGTCAGCCTACAATACGTATGCCTTGCCCGCCGCCGATAATTCCCCGGCCTGGCACAATTTTGCCGCCTACACGCTGACGCTTCCCGTGGCCGGTCGCGAATGGCAGATCACCTTCACGCCCACGACGGCTTTCCTGGCCTGGCACCGCCCGTGGCAATCGTGGGCCGTGCTCTTCGGTGGCTTGCTCGCCACCGGCCTGCTCGCGAGCTACCTGCTGGCCGATTTGCGCCGCGATGCCGCGATCGCCTGCGCCAATGACGCCCTGCAGGCCGAGGTGATCGAGCGCAAGCGCGCGGAAGAAGCCGCGGCTGCCGCGAGCCGCGCCAAGACCGATTTTCTCACCAGTCTCAGCCACGAAATCCGCACGCCCCTCAACTCCATCCTCGGCTACACGCAGATCCTCGAGCGTGACCCCGACCTGCCCCGTCGCCAGCGCGATGCCGTCGGCGCCCTCGCCAACAGCGGCCACCACCTGCTGGGCCTGCTCAATTCCATCCTCGACCTTTCTAAAATCGAGGCCGGCCGCATGGAAATACAGCGCAATGTCTTCGATTTGCCCGCGCTGGTGCACAGCCTCGCCGAGATGTTCAAGCCCCGCTGCGCGGAAAAACGCCTGCCCCTGCGCGTCGTCTGCCCCGACGCCGGACAGCGCCCGGTCTTCGGCGACGAGGGCAAGCTCCGCCAGATCCTCATCAACCTCATCGGCAATGCGATCAAGTTCACCCCGCGCGGCGAAGTTTTCATCGGCGTGCGCCCGGCCAGCGGCAACCAGTGGCTTTTTGAGGTGATCGACACCGGCATCGGCTTCTCCGATGAAGAACGCGACAGCCTTTTCACGCCCTTTAACCAGACAGCAGCCGGCCGGCGCTCGGGCGGCACCGGCCTCGGCCTTGCCATCGCCCGCCGCCATGTCGAGTTAATGGGCGGCAAACTGGACGTGCAATCGGAGCCGGGCACGGGCACGCGTTTCTTTTTCACCCTGCCATTGCCGGCCGCATCGGCCCTGCCCGCCAGCCTGGGGGCAACGCCGCTGCCCCGTTTCCAAGCCGGCGTCACGGTGCGTGCGCTGGTCGTCGACGACAACCGCGACAACCGCCACATCCTGGCACGCCTGCTGGCCGACATTGGCTGCGTCGTGGCGGAGGCCGGCGACGCGACCCGCGCCCGCGACATCGCCCGCCAGGCACCGCCCGATATCCTTTTCATCGACGTGCTGCTGGGCGACACCACCGGCCCCGAACTGCTCACGGCTTTGCGCGCCGATGGCCTGCCCGCCTCAACGCCGGTGCTTTTCCACACCGCCGTCCTCCTGGAGCGCACCCAGCGCGACGCGCTCTGTGCCGGCGGAGCCGACCTGCTCACCAAGCCGTTTCGCGTCGATGACCTTTGCGCATGCCTGCGCCGTTTGCCAGGCATCCGTTTCGAGGAACCAGCCATTGCCGCCGCCGCCGTGGAAACGCCCCTGCCCAACCTCGACCTGGTGGTTCTGCCCGAGGATCTTTGCGCCCGCATGACCGTTGCCGCCGAGCTGCACAGCACCACCGTGCTCAAAGCCTGCCTCGAGGAATTGCGGCAGCTCGGCGGCCCGGCCGAGGCGCTGGCCGATCATCTGAGACAATTGCTGCGCGCCTACGACCTCGGCGCCATCGCCCTTCTTTTAAGCCGCCTGCGCGTGCAACACGCCGAATCGCCCATAACATGAGCCTTTCATCCGAATCGATCCTCGTCGTGGATGACCAGCCATCAAATTTGGCGGTACTGGGCGACCTGCTCGAGCCCGCGGGTTATCACCTGCTCTCCGCCACCAACGGCGAGGATGCGGTGCGCATCGCGGCCAAGGCCCGCCCCGCGCTCATCCTGCTCGACATCATGATGCCCGGCATCGACGGCTTGGAAACCTGCCGCCAGCTCCAATCCACGGCCGCCACCCGGGAAATCCCTGTCATCTTCATCACCGGGCGAGCCGAGCTGGCCGCACGCGTGGAAGGTTTTCGCCACGGCGGGATCGACTACATCATGAAGCCGTTCGAGGCGGACGAAGTCCTGGCGCGCATTCGCACCCACCTCGGCCTCGCCCGCGCCCGGCGCGAACTCGCGGAAAAAAATTCCGCGCTCGCGGCCAGCCTGGCCGAGTTGCGCACCGAGGTCGCCCGGCGCGAGGCCGCCGAGGAGGCCCGCCGCGAAGCGGACGAACGCCTTTCCGTGCTCTCCGCCCGCGAGGCCCGGCGGTGGAATGTCGCCGGCCTGGTCGGCCGCAGCCACGCGCTCAGGATCTTGCTGCGCGAAGTGGAGCGCCTGCAGGCCTACGGCCGCGTGGGCGTGCTGCTCGCCGGCGAGAGCGGCACCGGCAAGGAACTCGTCGCGCGCGCGCTGCATACCGGCAGCCCGCGCGCCGCCGGTCCGTTCATCCCGGTCAACTGCGTGGCCGTGCCGGGTGAACTCATGGAGTCGATGTTCTTCGGCCACGTGCGCGGCGCGTTCACCGGCGCCACCGCCGACCGCAAGGGCTTCTTCGAACTCGCCAGCGGCGGCACGCTCTTCCTCGACGAAATCGGCGACATGCCCGCCGCGCTCCAGGCCAAGCTGCTCCGCGTGCTCGAGGACGGCCGCGTGACCCCGGTCGGCTCCAGCACCGAGAAGCAGGTCGATGTGCGGGTGGTCGCCGCCACCAACGCCAACATCGAGGCCCGGATCGCCGCCGGCACCTTCCGGCAGGACCTTTACTTCCGCCTCGCCCGCACCACTGTATTTGTTCCGCCACTACGCGAGCGCCGCGAGGACATCCCGCTGCTCGCGGCGCATTTCATCGGGCACTTTTCCGCCGAGATGGGTTTGGCCGCGCCGCCGATCACCGCGGCTGCGCTCGCGCTGCTCGCCGGCCACGGCTTTCCCGGCAACGTGCGCGAATTACGCAACCTCATCGAGAGCGCCCTCATCGCCGGCGGCGGCCGCGAAATCACGCCCGCGCACCTGCGGCTCACCGCGAGGGCGGTGATCGGATCCCCGGCCAGCCCCACCCCCGCCCAGGAGCTGCCGGAAGATTTGCCGCTCAACCTGGAAGGCGCTGAGCGCATCCTGATCCGCCGGGCCATCAGCCAGACCGGCGGCAACATTGCCGAGGCCGCCCGCCTGCTCGGCGTCCACCGCAGCCGCATTTATCGCGTGCTCGAAGAAGTCGCGGCCGGGTGACCCGACCCGGTTTTAACCGCGGATGAACGCGAATATTTCAGATCGGACTTTTAACCACTGATGGGCACTGATAAGCTGCCGGAAAACTGAAAGTTTTTTAGCAGCCCGTACGAGCAGCGTCATCCGCGTTACCCGAGGGAAATGCATTAATTCGCGTCCATTCGCGTGCATCCGCGGTTAAAAAATCCGATTCCGAGCTTAGTGCTTATTAGTGCGCATAAGTGGTTAATACCCTGAATCGATCTTCGTGCCTTCGTGGTGTTTCCCACTGTCGCGGTTGTTGCACCGGGGACGTTTGCGACACCGCCGCCGGCTTTCATCACCGCTGAAATTGGGCCAGAAAAAAATTCTATCCGATGACTGGCTGATGTTTGCGCAGGTTAAAACCGCCGCGGCACGGCGCGCGCTAACGCGTGGTTCGACTGCATTTCGCCAACCACAACCAGCCACACCAACTGATGAAAACCGCATTGATCCAAAAAATTAACCTGAACTTCGCCTCCCGGGCGATCGCCCTGTTCTCCGCGATGGCCGCCCTCGCTTTCACCGCCACACCGGCCGCCCGTGCCGATGGCTCCAAGGTGAACGTCCTGGTGAATTTTGAAGTGTCCGACAAATACCTGACGCCCCGCGGCATGATCGTCGCGGACCACGGGCTGACCTACCAGCAACTCCTGCTCGCCTTCGTCGATTTGTACAAGAGCGACGGCTTTATCAGCGACGTCACGTTTATTCCGGGCGTATGGGCTGACTTCACCTCCCATCCGATTCCCATCCACGTCAAAGGCAAAGGCGCTGCCGACTGGGTTGAGACCGATCCCATCGCCGGCCTGTCCACGAAATTCGCCAAGGACTTCAAACTCGATCTGACCTACACGGCATTCGACATGCACATCCTGGACATCGGGACATCGCAGCATTTTTCGGCCCAGCTGAGTTACGACGACAGCAGCATTTTAAAGGACTTCGCCCTGCATCCCTATGTTCTCTTTTGGCAGGAATTGGACGGCAAGGCGACGGCCGCCGCTAACTTCAATGTTCCCTCCAGCAACTATTTTGACGTGGGCATCGACCCGAGCGCCACCATCGCTTCGTGGAAGATTGAAGCGCCGCTGCGCATGCTGCTGCCGAACACCAATTTTTACGGCACCCACTTCGCCAAACATTCGACCGTCGGCCTTTATGAATTGGGCCTCAAGGCTTCCACGAATATGGGCTTTATGCCCGCGGGCTATGGAAGCTGGAGTTTCCACATCGGTGTCAAATACATGAAGTTTGTGGACAAAAACCTCCAGCACCTCGCCATCAGCGGCGGGTTTGGCAACCCCAAGAGCGACACCTTCCAGACCTATGCCGGCTTGAGCACGTTCTTCTGACGCGGCCCAGCCATCACCCTCTTCACCCGGTTCAAGCCGATTAATTATGAAACACTCCCTTCCCTTATTGTTTATCGCCGCAGCCTGTGCCTTTACCGGACTGCTGCCGCCAACCGTCCAGGCCGACGACACCACCATGGGCTTCATCTACGTCGGCCCGAAGGACGACTACGGTTATAATCAAGCTCATGCCGAGGGAGCGGCCGGCGTGGGCAAGATGCCCGGGGTCAAAGTCGTGGAGGAGGCCAGCGTGCCCGAGACGATCGCCGTGCAGGAGACGATGAAGGACATGATCGTCCAGGACGGCGCCACCGCGCTTTTTCCCACCTCGTTCGGCTACTTCGACCCGCACATCCTGAAGATAGCGAAACAATTTCCCAACGTGCAGTTCTTCCACTGCGGCGGAATGTATGTGGAGGGAAAACATCCAAAAAATGTCGGCAGTTATTTCGGCTACATCGACGAGGCCGAGTATATTTCCGGCATTGTCGCGGCCTACACCTCGAAGACCCACAAGCTCGGCTTCATCGCCGCCAAGCCCATTCCTCAGGTGCTGCGCAACATCAACAGCTTCACGCTCGGCGCGCGCAGCGTGAAGCCGGAGACGACCGTGCAGGTGATCTTCACCGGCGATTGGTCCATGCCGGTGAAAGAGGCGGAATCGGCCAACAGCCTCATCGACCAGGGCGTCGACGTGCTGACCTGCCATGTGGATAGTCCCAAGGTCATCATTGCGACCGCCGAAAAGCGCGGCATTTATTCCTGCGGCTATCATGCGAGCCAGGCGGCCATCGCGCCGAAAGGCTACCTGACCGGCGCAGAGTGGGACTGGACGCACGTCTATTCGTATTACGCCGAGGCGGTCAAAGCCGGCAAGACCCTGATGGACGGTTCCATTCCACACCTGGTGCGCGGCGGATTGAAGGATGGATTCGTCAAACTTTCCCCCTACGGCGCGGCGGTCAGCGATGAAGCGAAAGCCGCGGCGGAAGCCGCCAAAGCCAAGTTCATGGACGGTTCGATGGTCGTCTACAAAGGCGAGATGAAGGACAACACCGGCATTGTCGTCATTCCTGCAGGCACGGAAATGAAACAGCAGGACATCAATCTCGAGAAGATGGGTTGGCTCGTGGAGGGCGTAATTGGCAGCACCAAGTAGACACAGAGGATGAGTTATGGGTACACACGGCACGTCGCCTGCTGAATTGGGTTTACAGGCGGCGTGCCGTTCTTCGTTAGCTGCGACCAATCACGAAACCAAAAACCCTGGAATGTCTGACACCCAATCCCCTTCCGTGGCCCCCGTCGCTGCGACCAATGTCGGTCCTGGTTCGCGGGTTCGACGGTCCTATCGGTGGCGGGGCAAGCTGGAGGCCGTGGCCATTCCGACCGGGGCGATTATTGTCTCGGTGATTTTGTTCGGCATTTTCTGCGCGATCAATGGCGCGAACCCGCTCGCCGTTTACGCCTCGATCCATAAGGCCGCGTTCGCAAATTGGTATGCCTGGCAGGAGACACTGGTGCGCGCCGCGCCGCTCATGCTTTGCGCACTCTGCACCGCCATTCCGATCCGCCTCGGGCTGGTCATCATCGGCAACGAGGGCGCGCTGGTCATCGGCGGGCTGTGTGCCACGGCCGCCGGCCTGGCCGTGCCGAATGCATCGCCCCTCGCGACGCAAATCGTCATGGCCGCCGCCGGCATGCTATGCGGCGGCCTCTGGATCATGACGGTGGGCGCGCTCAAGCATTTTCGCGGCGTCAACGAGACCATCAGCGGCCTGCTCATGAACTACATCGCGATCGCCATTCTCAACCAGATGGTCAACGGCCCGATGCGCGACCCGAGCAGCCTGAACAAACCCTCGAGCTTTCCGATCCCCGATGAAAAAATGCTCCAGCCCATCGGCAACAGCAGCATCCACTGGGGCTTGGTTTACGGCATCGTCGCCTGCGTGCTCGTGTGGTTTCTCGTTCACCACACCACGTTCGGTTTCAAGATGCGCACCATCGGCGGCAACATCCGCGCCGCGCGCATCGCCGGCCTGCCGGTGGGCGCGGTGATGTTGATCGCGTGCTTCATCGCCGGTGCGATGCCGGGGCTGGCCGGCATGGTGGAGGTGGCCGCGGTGAACGGCTCCGCCAACGAGTCGCTCAACGCGTGGTATGGCAACAGCGGCATCCTCGTCGCTTTTCTCGCGCGGCAAAACGCGCTGGCCGTCATCATCGTCTCCATCCTGCTCGGCGGGCTGCTGGCCAGCGGCGGCATCCTGCAACGCGTGCATCACCTGCCCGATGCCACCACGCTCGTGTTCCAGGGCCTCGTCTTTGTGGTGATCCTCTTCAGCGAGAGTCTCTACGGGCGGTGGAAATTTTTCCGGGAGAAATCCGCATGAGCGCCAACGAATCCCTCGGGCTGTGGGGCGTGCCCATCGCGGTGCTGGCGAGCGCGGTGCGCGGCGGCACGCCGTTTCTTTTTGTCAGCGTCGGCGAGTGCCTCACGGAAAAAAGCGGCAAGATCAACCTCGGCCTCGAGGGCGTCCTGCTCATGGGCGCGATGAGCGCCTACGCGATTTCCTACAAGTCCGGATCCCCGTGGGTCGGTGTCCTGGCTGCAGGCTGCGCCGGCATGCTGCTTGGATCCATCCACGCGTGGCTTTCCCAGCGCCCCAAGGTCAACGACATCGCCGTCGGCATCGCCATGATCGTCCTTGGCAGCGGCCTCGCCTTCTTTCTCGGCAAGCCCTACATCCAGCCACTGGCCCCGCAGCTTCCGGGCATCGGCTTCGCCAACTGGTGCGGCAATCCCGCCGTGCGCTCGGCCTTCAAGATCTGCCCGCTGTTTTTTCTCGGGGCCGCGGTGGCGTTCGCCATGCAGTGGGTTTTTAAATCGACGCGCTGGGGGCTCTACATCCGCGCGGTGGGCGACAAGCCCGATGCGGCGCGCGCCATGGGCATCTCCGTGGTGAAAGTGCGCACGCTGTCGATCATGGCCGGCAGTTTTCTCGCCGGCATCGGCGGCGCCTACCTTTCCCTTTTTTATCCCGGCAGCTGGACCGAGCGCGTTTCCGGCGGCCAGGGCATCATGGCGGTGGCGCTGGTGATTTTCTCCCGCTGGAATCCCGTGCAATGCCTCTGGGCTTCCCTGCTTTTCGGCGGCGCTCAGGCCCTGGGACCGGCGCTGCAGGGCGTCGGCGTGAGCTCGTACTATTATCTTTTCAACGCATCGCCCTACATCCTGACCCTCCTGGTCATGATCGTGACCTGTTCGACCAAACGCACGCTCGCCGGCGCTCCCGGCGCGCTTGGCTCCGGCACATGAACCCAACCTACATCCAGTCCGAACCCTACCCGTGGCCGTACAACGGCGACCTGCGGCCGCAGAACACCGCCCTCATCGTGATCGACATGCAGACCGACTTTTGCGGCCAGGGCGGCTACATCGACCTGCTCGGCTACGATATTTCCCTCACGCGAGTTTGCATCGAGCCGATCCAGCGCGTGCTCACCGCCATGCGCCGGCTGGGCTTTCACATCCTGCACACGCGCGAAGGCCACCGCCCGGACCTCAGCGACCTGCCGGCGAACAAGCGCTGGCGTTCGCGCCTCTCGGCCCGCGGCCCCGAAACCACCGTCGGCATCGGCGATGCCGGCCCTTGCGGACGCGTGCTGGTGCGCGGCGAGCCAGGCTGGGACATCATCCCCGAACTTTACCCGCTGCCGGGCGAACCGATCATCGACAAACCGGGCAAAGGATCGTTCTGCGCCACCGACTTGGAATTGGTCCTGCGCACCCGCGGCATCGAGAACATTGTGCTGACCGGCATCACCACCGACGTGTGCGTCCACACCACCATGCGCGAAGCCAACGATCGCGGCTTCGAGTGCCTCCTGCTGGAGGACTGCTGCGCGGCGACCATGCGCAGCAACCACGAGGCCGCCGTTAACATGGTGAAAATGCAGAACGGCGTCTTCGGTGCCGTGGCCGACTCCCACGCCGTGCTCAAGGCCCTGTCATGAAAAGCCACGTCCACCACACTCCGCCGCCGGTCGAGCTCGTGGGGATCACGAAGCGCTTCGGCACGTTTGTGGCCAACGAGGACGTGTCCTTCAAAATTGCGCCCGGCACCTTCCACGCGCTCCTCGGCGAAAACGGCGCAGGCAAAAGCACGCTTGTGAAATGCATCATGGGCTACCATCAGGCGGACGAGGGCGACATCATCGTGGACGCCGCCTCGCGCGACATCCGCAGCCCGCACGACGCCTACAAGCTCGGCATCGGCATGGTCTACCAACACTTCACCGTCGTGCCGGCCATGACGGTCGCGGAAAACCTCATCCTGGCGCGGCCCGACATCCCGCGTGTCATCAAATGGAAAGCCGAGCAGGAACGGCTGGAAAAATTCCTCGAAACCGCGCCGTTCAAGGTGGATCTGCACGCCCGGGTTTCCGATCTCGCCGCCGGCCAGAAGCAGAAGGTCGAAATCCTCAAGCAGCTCTATCTCAACAGCAAATTCCTCATCCTCGACGAGCCCACCTCGGTGCTCACGCCGCAGGAAGCGGATGAAGTGCTCGGCATGCTGCGGCGCATGGTGGAGGCCCACCAGCTCAGCGTGCTGCTCATCACCCACAAGTTCCGCGAGGTGACCACGTATTGCGATGAAATCACCGTGCTCCGCAAGGGGAAGCTCGCCGGCAGCGGCAAGGTGAAGGATCTCACGACCGCCGAGATGGCCGCGATGATGATGGGCGAGCAGCGGCGCGGCAAAACCATCGAGAAGGCCGCGCAGACCCCGGGCCCCGTGCTGCTCGAAATCAAAAACCTTCGCGCCAATCGCGACAACGGCATCGAGGGCGTCTGTGGCGTGGACCTGGGCGTGCGCGCCGGCGAAGTCGTCGGCATTGCCGGCATTTCCGGGAACGGCCAGCGCGAACTAGTCGAGGTGCTCGGTGGCCAGCGCCCCGCGACGGGCGGGGAAATCCACGTGAACGGAGCGGTCTTCAGCATGACGCGCCTGGAGATGTTCGAGCACCAGGTTTTCATCCTGCCGGAGGAGCCGCTGCGCAATGCGTGCGCGCCCCAGATGAGCGTCGCGGAAAACCTGGCCCTGCGCACCTTCGACCGCGCGCCCCAGTCGCGCGGCTGCTGGTTCCTGAGCAGCCGCGCCATCCGCGAGCACGGCCGCCATTGGATCGAGCGTTTCAAGATCAAGACGCCCAGCGCCGAATCGCCCATCGGCAACCTTTCCGGCGGCAACGTCCAGCGCGCCGTGCTCGCGCGAGAGCTGGGCCCTGGCACCGCCAAGGTGCTCATTGCCGCCAATCCCTGCTTCGGCCTCGATTTTGCGGCGGTCGATTTCATCCACTCGCAGCTCATCGAGGCCCGCAACAAGGGCGTCGCCATCCTGCTCGTCTGCGAAGACCTCGACGAGCTCCTCGCGCTGGCCGACCGCGTCGTCGTCATGTCCGGCGGGAAGCTCGTTTACGAGGCGCCGGCCGACCAGGCCGACATCAAGCTCATCGGCGAAAAAATGGCGGGGCACTAAACTCCAACCAAAAATATCATGACAGCAAACCAGACACTGACGGTGGGCGCGGAACCCTACCCCTTCGAATTTTTCCCCGCGACCTGCGCGCTGCTGATCATCGACATGCAGCGCGACTTCCTCGAGCCCGGCGGCTTCGGGGAGATGCTCGGCAACGATGTTTCCCAGCTCCGCCGCACCATCGGGCCGAACAAGTCATTGCTGGCCGCCTGGCGGGCCAAGGGGCTGCTGGTGATCCACACGCGCGAAGGCCACCGGCCCGACCTGGCCGATCTGCCGGCGGCGAAAAAAGTGCGCGGACGCAGCAAGACCTGCATCGGCGACGCCGGGCCGATGGGCCGCATCCTCGTCCGGGGCGAGGCCGGGCATGACATCATCGCGGAACTTTATCCGCTGCCGGGCGAGCCGGTCATCGATAAACCGGGCAAGGGCGCATTCTGGTCCACGGACCTGCATGCCATCCTCCAGAACCGCGGCATCAAGCAGCTCATCGTCACCGGGGTGACCACGGAAGTCTGCGTCAACACGACGGTCCGCGAAGCCAACGACCGCGGCTACGACTGTCTCGTGCCCTCGGACTGCGTGGGCTCGTACTTTCCCGAATTCCAGGAAATGGGCCTGAAAATGATCAAGGCCCAGGGCGGCATCTTCGGCTGGGTCACGCACTCGGAAAAAATTTTGGCGGCTTTTGGCTGATGCTTTTCATCACGTCAAAAACCGCCCTTTAATCATGAAAACAACCACTAAACCAAAGATCTGGGTGCCAGGAGACTGGAACGCTCTTTTCGGATTCGGAACCAACATCCTTGTCAATCTGCTCACGCTCACCGGGCTTCTGCGCTTCGTGCTGAAGATGCCGGATGCCATTGTCTTTGGCCGCATCCTTCCGGCGACCGGACTGATGCTCTGCCTTTCGACGCTGTATTATGCGCGGCTGGCCTATCAACTCGCCAAAAAAACCGGCCGCACCGACGTCTGCGCCCTGCCTTCGGGCATCAGCGTGCCGCACATGTTCATCGTTACCTTTGTGATCATGCTGCCCATCACGCTCAAGACCGGTGATCCGATCAAAGGCTGGGAGGCCGGCCTCACCTGGGTGTTCATCCAAAGTTTCGTGCTGATGATCGGCGGGTTCGTCGGCCCGGTCATCCGCAAGGTCACGCCCCGGGCCGCGCTGCTGGGCACGCTCGCCGGCGTTTCGGTCACGTTCATCTCGATGAGCCCGGCGCTGCAGATGTTCATGACCCCGGTGATCGGCCTCACGTGCTTCGCCATCATTCTCCTGAGCTGGTTTGGCGGCGTGCGCTACTTCCGCGGCGTGCCGGCCGGCCTGATCGCCATCGCCGTGGGCACCGCCATCGCCTGGGGCTCCAATTTATTCGGCCTCAATTACGGCGGCCTGAGCCTCGCCGGGCTCACCGCCTCGGTGACCAATTTTGGTTTCCACGTGCCGCTGCCCGCCTTTCACCATGTGTTTTCAGGCTTCGAATTCCTGGGCACCATCCTCATCACCGCCATTCCCTTCGGCATCTATGATCTGGTCGAGGCGATCGACAATGTCGAAAGCGCCGCGGCCGCGGGCGACAGCTTTCCCACGACGCGGGTTTTGACCGCCGATGGCGTCATCAGCCTGATCGGCTGCATGATGGGCAATCCTTTCATCAACGCCGTCTACATCGGGCATCCCGGGTGGAAGGCCATGGGCGGACGCATCGGCTATTCCGCGGCCACCGGCATCGCGGTGATCCTGCTCTGCTGGTTCGGCACCATTTCCGTGATGCTGGCGGTGATTCCCACCGTGGCCATCCTGCCAATCCTCCTCTATATTGGAATGCTGATCGGCTCACAGGCCTTTCAGGAAACTCCGAGAAAACACGCCCCGGCCATCATTTTGTCGCTCGCGCCCCATATCGCGAATTGGGGCCTCACCATCATCAACGGCTCGCTGGCCGCGGCGGGCATCTATGCCGTCTCGTCCGAGCTCATGGCCAACATGAAAAACCAGGGTGTGCTCTATCACGGGCTGCAGGTGCTGGGCGGCGGCTCGATCCTGGGCGGGTTGATCCTCGGCGCCATCGCCGCCTTGATCATCGACCGCAACTTCAAGAAAGCGGCCGGCTTCGCCCTGGCCGGCGCCATCCTGACCTTTTTTGGATTTATGCACGGGGAACGGATCGGCTTCGGGGAGACACCGGTGGTCGCAGCCAGCTACCTGATTGCCTCGGCGCTTCTGATGAGTTGCGCCAAGTTCACCGTTACCGCAACCAGTCCGGCGGAGGTGACCTTGCCCGAGGAAGAGCCCGCCCCTGCCTGATCCCGGTCCATGCCACGATACGTCCCATGCGTATCGATGGAACTATTACGAAAATTCCCGCCAGCGACTCCTTGCAACCTCAGGCCACGATACTATCCACTGCCACGGTGTCATCTCCACCCAACCCCCAACAGGCTCCGGCCGGCCCGCGGCTTGAGCTTCACGACCTTTTCAACATCGCCCAATGGCAGGACAAGATTCCCTGGAAGCGATTCCAGGATGGCATCGACATCCACCGGCTCGATGGGGACGGCATCACCGGTCCGAGCACGGCCCTCATGCGCATTCACAAGGGAAGCCGGGTGCCCTTGCATGTGCACCCCGGCCGCGAGCACATCATTGTGCTGACCGGCTCGGAACGCGACCAGCACAGCTCGATTCAAGCCGGCACGCTCATCATCAATTCGCCGGGCACCCAGCATAGCGTGGTGAGCGACGATGGCTGCATCGTCCTGGCCATCTACGAAAGCCCGGTGCAGTTCCTGCAGGATCCGGCCAAGTAAATTCAGAAGCCACTTTTTCGCATTGCGAAAAAGTGTCCGCCGTAGCCTTGGCGAAGGAGGACCAACGACGACGTTCTCTGCCGTCATCGGAGCTCGCCGGAGATGAGGCCGCTCTTTCCGCTAGACTCATGGCGGCTGCCGCCGTTTGCTTGAGGGATGGCTTGCACTGTCTTCACGATCGCCAACCAGAAAGGTGGCGTCGGCAAAACCACCACCGCGGTCAACCTCGCCGCCGCCCTGGCCGAGAAAAAAATCCACACGCTGCTGGTCGACCTCGACCCGCAGGCCAATGCCACCAGCGCGCTCGGCGTCGAGAAGCAGGAGGGCAAAAGCCTCTACCGCCCGCTGCACGGCGAGGGCACCGCGCTCGATATGGTCACGCCCACGCCTTACGAGCACCTGGCGCTCATCCCCTCTGAGGTGGACCTCGCCGCGGCCGAGATCGAGCTCGCCCAGACGGAAAACTACCTGCTCAAGCTCCGCGCCGTGCTCCAGCCGGTGCGCGACAGCGGCGGCTACCGCGCGGTCATCATCGATTGCCCGCCCGCGCTCGGCCTGCTCTCGATGAACAGCCTCGCCGCCGCCGACTTCCTCCTCATCGCCCTGCAATGCGAATACATGGCGCTCGAGGGCCTGGCCCAGATTTTCAGGGTCGTGGACCGCCTCAAAAATGCCGGCATCAATGGCAGCCTCGAAATCGGCGGCACCGTCATGACGATGTTCGATGTGCGCACCAACCTTTCGCGGCAGGTCGTGGACGAAGTCAAGGGACACGCCCCGGCAAAAATCTTCGAAACCGTCATCCCCCGCACCGTGCGCCTGAGCGAGGCGCCAAGCTTCGGCCAAACCATCTTTGCCTACGATCCGCTCAGCCCCGGCGCCACGGCCTATAAAAACCTCGGCAAGGAAATCATCGCGCGGTTCGGGTTGAAGACAGAGTAGCGAGGCGTGAGTAGCGGGTAGCGAGCATTTGTGATACGATATCCTTCGTCCGTTCGCTTGCATTGCTCAATACTCGCTGCTCACTACTCGCTACTGATCCGATGGCCACGTTCGCCAAATACCGCCACGCCTTTCTGACCGGCTTGCAGAGCAACATCGTTTACCGCTGGAACTTCGCGGTGCGCGGCTGTTTCTCGGTCTTTCACCTCGTGGTCGTGTTCATCCTCTGGAGTGCGGTTTACGCAGGCCACGCCCGCATCGGCAGCTTCGATCTCGCGCAGACGCTCACCTACTTCGTCAGCCTCATCGTGCTGCAGTTTTTCATCGGGGCATTCAACGAGGACTACCAGATCAGCGAGGATATCCGCAACGGCCTCATCAACCAGTTCCTGCTCAAGCCGATCAACTATTTCTTCTACCGGTTGAGCGTCTTCTCGGCCGCGCGGCTCGTGTCCGGCCTGCTCGTGTTCATCCCGCTCGCGTTTGCGCTGCCGTTCCTGTGGCACTACCTGGTGCTGCCGCCCGGGCTGTGGCGGCTGGCGCTCGGCCTGCCGGCGGCGCTGCTCGCGGCGCTCATCCAGTTCACCATCGCCTACTGCTTCGGGCTGCTGGCGTTCTGGTTCCTGGAGATCCAGTCGTTCATCATCCTTTCCATGGCGGTGGAATCCTTGCTCGGCGGCCAGATGTTCCCGCTCGACCTCATGCCGCCGTGGCTGTTTCGCATCTCGCAGTTCCTCCCTTATTTTTACCAGATGTATTTTCCGGCGGCGATCTTCACCGGCCGGATCGGATACGGGGCGGCGCTGCAGGGCCTCGTCATCCAAAGCATATGGGCGTTGCTGCTCCTCGGCATCGCCCAACTTCTCTGGCTGCGCGGCCTGCGCCGGTATACCGCGGTCGGCGGATAATTTTTATTTAACCGCGAATCGACGCAAATGAACGCTAATTCAGACAGCTCCACTATTTTTTGCCGCGGATTACGCAGATGTTCGCGGATGAGAAAACCAGCACCCAACGCTGTATTTATCCATACCTATCTGCGGGATCCGCGGGGAAAACATCGTTGGGTTATTCGCGTCCATTTGCGTTCATTCGCGGTTTAAAGAAATATTCCTCATGAAGTTCTCGAATTACATCCGCATCTGGCTCGCCTGCGCCCGCTACTCCATCGTGCGGACGATGATGTTTCGCTTTGATTTCATCATGTGGGCGCTGGTCGAGCTTTTCTGGATGAGCGTCAACCTGCTGCTCATCGGCGTGCTTTACAGCCACACCAAGGATATCGCCGGCTGGAACAAATACGAGATGCTGATCCTCGTGGGCACGTCGATGCTGATCCAGCGGCTGCTCATGGGATTTTTCTGGAGCAACCTGTTCGAGATGTCGCGCAACGTCCGCACCGGGCAGTTCGACTTCTTCCTCGCGCAACCCGGCAACCCGCTCTTCATGGTCTCGACCCGCAAACTCGACCCCGACAGCCTGCTCAACTCGTTGGTCGCGATCGGGGTCATCGTCTATGCCATCCACCACCTTGGCCTGCAGGTGACGCCGGGCGCCGTCGCCATCTATGCGCTGCTCGTGTTATGCGGCGTGGTCATCCACTTCAGCGCGCTGCTGATGGTGTCGTCGCTGGCGCTTTGGGTCGTGGGCCTGCAGGGTCTCGAGGGCACGTACTTCACGCTGTTTGAATTTTCCCGGCTGCCGCGCGAGGCCTTCCGCGGCATCGCCCGCGTGCTCTTCGTTTACGCGCTGCCCGTCGTCGTCGTCAGCTACGTCCCCGCGCACACACTCCTGCATGGCTTCCAGCCCGCTTTTGCGCTGTGGCTCGTGGCCGTGGCGGCGGCATGGCTGGCCGTGGCCGTCCTCGTTTTCACCCGCGGACTCCGCCGCTATTCGAGCGCATCATCCTAATAATTTAAAATCCAAGATTTGAGATTTAAAATATAAGGTTCGATATCTGAGATTTTAGATCTGAAATTTGAAATTTATATGTCCGGGCCCATTGAATCACCCCTCTCCGCCTTGCAGGCGCGCCTCACCTACGAGTTCCGCGACCCCGCGCTGCTCGAGCTTGCGGTCACGCATTCGTCGTACTTGCCCGATCATCCCGGGGCGAAGGAAAGCTACCAGCGGCTGGAATTCCTTGGCGACGCCGTGCTGCAGCTCATTTTGACCGAGGCGCTTTTCACGCTTTTCCCCGGCGACCGCGAAGGCTCGCTCAGCAAGCGCCGCGCCGCCCTTTCGAAAGGCAGCTTTCTCAGCCGGCTCGCGCGCGAAATCAACCTCGCGGGCTGCCTGCGCCTCGGCGCGAGCGAGGAAGCCACCGGCGGCCGCTCGCGCGCCTCGACGCTCGAGGATGCATTCGAGGCGCTGATCGGCGCGCTCTATCTCGACAGCGACTGGCCGACCACGCGCCGCCTCGTGCTCAGTCTCTACGGCTCCATCCCCGGCCACCTGGCCTCGCTGGTGGACGATGACAACCCGAAGGGCCAGCTGCAGGAACTCGTCCAGCCGCAGCACGGCAACCGCGCCTTGCGCTACGAAGTCTCGCACGTTGGCGGGGAAGACCATGCGCGCGAATACGAAGTCACGGTTTTCCTGATCGACCGCGCGCTCGGCACCGGCCGCGGCCCGTCAAAAAAATCCGCCGAGGAAGCCGCCGCGCATGCCGCGCTGGAAACGCTGAAGGCAAGTTGAATTAGGAACCCAAGAAACCATGAACACGAAATTGCCGTTCGTGGGTTCATGGCTTCCTAATTTTCCTTCTGCATGGCCACCGCCCAACTGACTACGCGCTCCAAGCTCACCGGCATCTGCCCGCCGGCGCGCGGTGCGGTGCTGGCGGAGCTGCTGCTCACCCGCGCCGCGCCGGTCTGGCTGGTCGTCGCCAGCGAACTGCGCACGGCCGAGACACTCGCCGAGGACATCGCTTTTTTTCACAGCGCCACGGGCGGAAAACCGCCACCCGAGGTGCTGATTTTTCCCGAGTCGCTGCCCGACAGCCGCGACATGCGCGAGGCCTTCGCCGCATCCAGCGACCGGCTCACCGTGCTCTCCAAGCTCCGTGGCCGACGTAACTCTTCCGGCTCCCTGTCACGCCGAAGCTCCGAAGGAGCGAAGGCGGATCAATACTCAACTCTCCTTATTCTAACCACGCCCGCGGCCTTGCTGCAGTCCGTACCCACCCTCGAGGCCTTCGCCACGCACGAGCTCACGCTCACGCGCGGACAACGCCAGCCGTTCCAGGCACTGCTCGAAAAACTGCATGCCATCGATTACGACAGCGAGGCCGTGTGCGAGGCGCCGGGGCACTACGCCGTCCGCGGCGGCATCATCGACGTTTACCCCGTCACAGCCACGCAGCCCTACCGGCTCGATTTTTTCGGCGACGAAATCGAATCCATCAAGGCGTTCGATCCCGTCACCCAGCGCTCGGGCGAAGCGGTCGAATCGATCGCCCTCGCGGCCTCGCCCCGGGTGAAGCTCGACCCGGCCAGGAGCGGCCTCGCCGATTACCTCACGCCGCTTGCGCACCTCGCATTTATCGAGCCGGCTTCGCTCGATGAAGCGTTCAACGCCATCGCCCGAGACGGCGGGCCGTCGCCCGCGCCGCTCCTCGAAAAATGCGCGGCGGTTTTTGGCGTGAGCGACCTCGACGAATCCTCCGCACTTTTCGACGGCGCCGGCACCGAGCAGACGTGGGACACGGAAAGCCTATCCCACCACCGCAGTTATCCCGACGACGCGCTCGTCGCGCAGGAGCGGCTGCAGGTCGAGGAGGACGCGCGCCGGAGATTTCTCCTGCAGGTCGCCGCGTGGCAGCGCGCCGGCTACGGCGTGTCGTTTGTCGTCTCGAAGGACGGCGAGGAGCAGCGCGTCCGGGAAATCCTCGCGGACAACCCGGAGCTGAAAAAACTCTCCCCGCGTTTTCTGCGCGGCACGCTCAATGAAGGTTTCCGGATCACGTTTCGGGAGTCTCACAATTCCATCCTGTCGCAGAGTCAAATGTGGGGCGGGTGTCCCCACCCGCCAACTCGACTCAAACGGGGTGAGCCTACTTCGCTAAAGCTACGAAGCCCAGGGGGCACCCCGCCCACAAATAAATATGCGGGCCTGGTCGTCGTCACCGAGACCGAGATTTTCGGCCGGCAGCGGCAGCGTCGCCCGGCGTTGCACCGCCGCGCCATTGCGCAGCGCGCGCAGGTTGACCAGTTGCTGGATTTCTCCGAGCTGGTCGAGGGCGATTTCGTCGTGCACTTGCAGCATGGCATCGCGCTTTACCGCGGTCTGAAAAAGCTCGAAACAACCGCCGGCGCGCGCGAGGTCATCTCACTGGAGTTCGACGACCACGTGACGCTGCATGTGCCGCTGCAGGAGTCGCACCTGCTCTCGCGCTACGTCGGCCTGAGCAAGGTGCGCCCGCAACTTGGCCGCATCGGGTCGGGCCGCTGGGAAAAGACCCGCGCGGCGGTCGAGCGCGCCACCCTCGACCTCGCCGCCGAGCTGCTGCGCATCCACGCCACGCGCGAGGCGCAGCCCGGCCATGCGTTCGCGGCGGACAACGACTGGCAGAAGGAATTTGAGGGCTCGTTCCCTTTCGTCGAAACGCCCGACCAGCTCCGCGCCATCAATGAAACCAAGGCCGACATGGAGCGCGCGCGGCCGATGGACCGGCTGATCTGCGGCGACGTGGGCTTTGGCAAGACCGAGGTGGCCATCCGTGCCGCGTTCAAGTCCGTGCAGGGCGGCCGGCAGGTGGCGCTGCTCGTGCCCACGACCGTGCTCGCCCAGCAGCACCTGAACACCTTTCGCGAGCGCATGGCCGGCTACCCGATCGCGGTCGAGATGGTCAGCCGCTTCCGTTCGCCGCGGGAACAGAAGAAAATCCTCTCGGCCACCTCCGCCGGGCAGGTGGACATCCTGATCGGCACGCACCGTCTGCTCCAGCGCGACGTGAAGTTCCACGACCTCGGCCTCGTGGTCATCGACGAGGAGCAGCGCTTCGGCGTGAAGCACAAGGAAGTGTTCAAGCAATGGCGCGCGCACGTCGATGTGCTCTCGATGAGCGCCACCCCCATCCCGCGCACGCTTTACCTCGCGCTGACCGGCGCCCGCGACATGAGCGTCATCGAGACGCCGCCGACCGACCGCCTGCCCATCCAGACCATCGTCAAAACCTACGACGAAGCCCTCGTGGTCGAGGCCATCCGCCACGAGATCCGCCGCGGCGGGCAGGTGTTTTACCTGCACAACCGCGTGCAGACGATCGAACTCGTCGCATCACGGCTGGGCCAGTTGCTGCCGGAGCTGAAAATCGGCGTGGGCCACGGACGGATGGGTGAAGGCGAACTCGAGCGAACCATGACCGATTTCGTGGCGGAAAAATACCAGGTGCTCGTGTGCACGACCATCATCGAGAGCGGCCTGGACATCCCCAACTGCAACACGCTCATCATCGAGGGCGCGGACCGCTTCGGGCTGTCGCAACTTTACCAGCTGCGCGGGCGCGTGGGGCGCTTCAAGCACCAGGCCTACGCCTACCTGCTGCTGCACCGGCACACGCGGCTGCTGGACATCGCCCGAGAGCGGCTCAGCACCCTGCGCGCGCACAACCAGCTCGGCGCGGGCTTCCGCATCGCCATGCGCGACCTCGAGCTGCGCGGCGCGGGCAACCTGCTCGGGGCCGAGCAGAGCGGGCACATCGTCGGCGTGGGCTTCGAGCTTTACTGCCAGCTCCTGCGGCAGTCGGTCGCACGGCTCAAGGGCGAATCGCAGGCCGCGGCCGTGCGGGCGAACGTGAAGCTCGATTTTGTTTTCATCGGCGAGGCCGCGGCCGAAAGCACCGCGCGCGGCCGGCACGAGGACAGTTACACCGCGCTCAAGGACGCCGAATCCGCCGCCGTCGAAGAGGTGGAGAAAATCCCGGCCCGCCTGCCCTCCGGCTACATCGCCGAGACGCGCCTGCGCATCGACTTCTACCGCCGCCTCGCGCTGGCCGAGACCCCCGCGCAACTGAAACAAATCGAAGGCGATTTGCGCGATCGTTTCGGCAAATTCGGCCCGGAGGTGCGCGCCCTGCTGCTGGTGACCGAAATCCGCGTGCGGGCGGAACAAAAGGGCCTCATCTCCGTCTCAACCGAAGGCAGCCGCTTGAAGTGCCTGCGGGGCAGCGGACGCCGCGACGACCTTGTAATGGTCGGCACGCGGTTTCCGAGATTGACCGCCCCGAAGCCGCTTCTACGGTTGAGGGAAATTATCCTGTTCCTCAATAACCTTCCATGATGTCTTTCCGCTCCGTCCCTGCCGGCATTGCTCTCTGCCTCGTTTTTGCCGCGGCAGCGCCTTTGGTCTGCGCCCAGGAGCCGGCGATGCCGGCCCAGGAAAACGACGGGCTCGACTTGCGCTTCACCAACGGCATCGCCGCCGTCGTTGAAGACCATATCATCACGGTGGACGACGTGCGCCGCGAAATCAGCCCCCTGATCCCGCAGATCCAGCGCGAAAGCCATAATGAGCAGGAGTTCGACAAAAAGCTCGAATCGCTGCAGAACGACATCATCCAGCAGCTCATCGACCGCGTGCTCATCGTCAAGGAGTTCCACAAGGACGACAAAAGGCACGTTCCCGACAGCATCATCGACAACGAAATCGAGGAGCAGCAAATCACTGAATTCGACGGCGACCGCAGCAAGTTCCTCGCCTACCTTCGCTCCCGGGGAATGACCTTGCGCGATTACCGCAAGGAGGTCGAAGAGGATCTCATTTACAACTACATGCGCGGGCAGCAGCGCAAGTCGCAAAGCACGGTCAGCCCGGTTAAAATCGAAACCTTCTACAACGAGAACAAGGAGCGGTTTTACCAGGAGGATTCCGTGCACCTGCGCATGATCCAGTTCCTGCGCCGCGACGGCGAAACCGACGACGCGCTGAGTGTCCGGGCCAATGCTGTGTTCGACAAGTTCAAGGCCGGCGAAAAATTCGACGAACTGGCCCGATCCTTCAGCCAGGACACCCGCCGCACCAAAGGCGGCGACTGGGACTGGGTGAATCGCTCCAGCATCCGCAAGGAATTCGCCGACGTGCTTTTTGGCCTCAAAAAGGGTGAATGCAGCGCGCCGATTGTGCTCACCGACGGCGCCTACCTGCTTTACGTCGAAGACCGCAAATACGCCGGCATCCAGCCGCTCGGCGCGGTCCGCACTGAAATCGAGCATATCCTCATCACCCAGTCCGCCCGCGAAGCCACTGAACTCTGGCTCGAACGGCTGCGCCGCGAGGGTTATATAAAGCACTTCCAAATCTGATCTTCGCGGGCTCCGAGCGCCCGCGAAGGTTAATTTTTTCCGCGGATTGCGCGGATAAACACGGGTTAGCACAGTTATCCGCGTCCATCAGCGTCATCCGCGATAAATTCCTGAATTTCGGGTTTCTCGCTAAAAGGCCGGAATTCCGGTCTTCAGGCTTTCACCGCTGAGGTCGCACCGGATTAATTCACGCGAATCATACTAACCGCGCTGAACGCGGGCTAAAACTTGAAGCTTATGCCCCCGCGCATGCCTTCCTGGTTACCAAATTCAAGTTTGTCCGTGTAATTGCCATTCGGGGAATGGATGGCCTGATTGTAACCGGTGGTGGATTGAAAGACGGCGCCAAGGTACAGGTCGGTCGTATCGGTGAATGAATATTGGATGTCGGCATCGGCAAAATAGGCGGGCAACACGGTGTTGTAGTCATCGGATACGGTGCTCGTAATCGGACTGCCGGTCGGCGGCGTGAGCGTTTGGTTGACGGAAAATGTCGTGCCGACATAGACGAGCGCCGGGCCTCCACTCACGCTGGCGCTCAATTTCTCCGTGATCGGCACGATCATTTCGGCCCCGGCGCGCATCGTGAAATAAGCGCCATTGATGTTCCATTTCTCTGTGACCAGAGTGGGCGCAGGCTGTGACGTTGAGCTTTTCACAGGGGTACTGCCAACCACCGTGGAGTTGTCCACGGTGTTGCCGTTGACGTCGGTGGTGGAAGACGGGGACGTGTAGGGCGCTGCAGGTGGCGCAGTCGGAATTGGAGCTAGCGCCGCGGGTGTAGGCAAGGTTCCGGGAGTATTAGCAGCGCTGGACGTGGGTGCAGGGTTGGGAGGGCTTGGAGGGAGGCCACCGAAAAACTCATTGCCGTTGGTGTCGTTGTATGGATCACCGTTGCCGTCCGGCTGCGCGCTATAAGTGTTATAGACATCTGTTTGCGTCGTCATCATGCCTGCAACGCTGGCTGTCCGCGAATAGCTGATCTTGTTCAGACCCAGACCGCCAATGAGATCGAATTGGACTCGGCCCAAGTGCCAGCCGAAATCGCGTTCAAAGGTGAGCTCAAAGCCGGTGCCACTGCTCGCCCGGCCGCTGCCAGGATTGCTTCCATTAATAGTTCCACTGTAGGCGTGCATATCGACGCTATGGTTATTGGGATCCACCTGTGCCGCGCTGTCATAGCTCCAGATGTTGGTCCTGCCGTCGGCATTCGGAGCGCCCGGTGCATTTAGAGGCTGGCCACTATTCGAAGGCGAAGCATCGGTGCGCGAATCTGGATCAACAAAGCCGTCGTTATATCTTCGGATGCCGTTCACGTCAGGGGTCGGATTGTCACCAGACGGGATTATGCCGGAGCCGGAAAACCTGACCTTCGGCCCGGTCAGGACGCGAAAACCGATGGATAGTTTTTGTTTGGCCGGGGCCAGATAATCCACATCCAAGCCCACCGGGGGCGGCGGTTCGTACTGCTCGGGTGGCGGGCCTTCCTGCGCGTAGAGCGAACCGAAAATGGGGGCAACGAAGGCCAGAGCGAGGCAGGCAAAGAGTTTATTCATAAATCTGGTCGGATAAGGCATTCAGACGCGAACGCAGGGGAAAGGTTGCGCGAAAAAAACCTTGGATGGCAAGCCCCGGTTCGGCCCGATGGCAGAGGCGGCCTCGACGGAGCCGGTTCTGCCGTGGGGCTCACTCCTTGAACTCGTTGAAGTTTTTCTTGGCCGCAGCGGCTTCGGTGTTCAACGCCGCGGCGGCGCGTGGATCGATCGCGGCCTCGCGCTCGCGCAGGCGTTTTTCCCGGGAGCGCAGCTCTTCCTCGCGCTGGTCCAGCTCGGTCTCCTTCTCCTGCTCCGCCTGCACTTTTTCGAAGAGCTTGGATTCGCTTTCATCGAGAAACTGTTCGCGTTCGCGCTGGGATTTTTTGGCTTCCTTGAGCGCCGCCTCCTGGCGCTCCAGCTCGGCCTTGAGTTGTTCGAGGGCGGCCAGTTCTTCCCTGGCCGCAGCCTGGCTGCCAGGGCCGCTGGTTTTCTTCTTGGTGGCTTCCACCATTTTTTCGCGCGCAAAAATCAAGGCCTCGGACTCGGCCAGGTCTCGCTCGCGGTTGGCCAAAGCGGCTTCCAGCTCGGCAATCTCACGTTCGCGGTTGACCAGTTTTTGTTCGAGTTCACGCAGGCTTTTCTCGAGCTCGCCGAGCTGGACCGAATCAAGCAGCCGCGACTCGCCCCAGGGCGTGCGCGTGGCGTTCATGATGGCCTTGATCGACTTGCGCGCATCCGCCGAGGCCTGGGCGATCTCGGGCGCACGCGTGCCGGCATGGCGGCGCGGAAGAGCGAGGGGGCCCTCGCCCTTGGCGCGCGGTGGAAATTTGATGAATTGTTCTGACACGTCGGCCATCGCAGGCTATTTTTTACCGAAAAGCCGCGCGAGAGACCCGAGGAATCCGCCGGTCTTTTTTGCCTTCTTCACTTCTTGCACCGGCGGCGCCGGCTTTAAATAAGGCTGGAGCAATACACTGGCAAGCGTCTCGGCCACAGGGTCATTGAGCACCATGAGGTAACGCTCGATGGAACCGCCTTCATCGACCTGCACCTTCAATTCGGCCAGTTCATCCGCAAACCACGCGAAAAACTGGTCGGCCCGGGCGCGCAGCGCGGCCGCAGCGGCGGCGACCTCTTCCTCGGAAAGCGCATCGGCTTCGCGCGTCTCCTCCCGGGTCAATTGGGCGCCGAAATTGCGCAGCAGCGCATAACGCATCGCGGGGGCCAGGGCATTGACCGGCAGGGCCAGCGCCTCGGGCAGATGCAGGCCTTTGCCGCCGGTGCGGAAAGGCATCAATTCCGCGAGCGCGCTTTCATCAATATTTGCGACGGCATTGAGCAGCTTGCGAAAATCGCCGCTCACGATGACGGTTTTTGACATGCCCTGGGCAAAAACGGCGAACTGCGCGAGCGTGGAAAGGTTTTCCCGCTGGCAGAACTCGAGCGTGTCAGACGAGAGTTGGGTGAGCCCGATGGGATAACTTTCCGGGATCTCCACTTTCGCGAAGTTTTTCAGCAGCTGGTTGTCTTTCGATGCATGGACTTCGGTCTGCTGCACCATCTCGCCGAAAGGGTTGTCGAAAGCCATCGTGTCGCGGAGAATGCCGATCAGGTGGTTGAGGTTCTCGGGACAGCCGGCGAGGCTGAGCGTGCGGGAAAGCTCAGCGTAGCTCAAATCGATGTATTTGGCGGGAGTTTCCTCCTCGCCGGTGAGCGGCCACGCATCGGTGTCGAGGTTCTGGGCCAGGCTGACCAGCGATGTGTCCACCATGATGGACGTGTGAAATGCCATGCGGATGTCGTCCCAGTCTTTCTCAGTGAATTTTTTCTCGGCCATGGGGAGTGTGGTGGGCTTATCTTATGCGAAATTCTGCTGCGGTCAAAGCGCCTCGCCTTGTTGAACGATCTCGGCCGCCAGGTTGCGGTAATCGTTGGCGACGGTGTCGATTTCCGCGGTTTCTTGCCCGACCAGGATGACAGGCAGGCCCAAGGTGACGGCGCGACGCACGACGGTGGCATCGCGAATCTGGGCGTTGAAGATCTTTGCATTGGGTGCAATGCGCTTGGCCGTGCGAAATTGGTTCAGGCGGAGCTGCATGCGCATCTTGGGCACCTCGATGTCGACATTGGCCTTGATGGAGTTGAAAATCAATCCCTGCACCTGCGCCGGAGTCCCCATCCCGGACGAGCGGAAGCTGGCTGAGATGGCGTGGAACTTGTGCAGTTTTTCCACAAGCAGCGTGAAGCCGATGAGGCTGAGCGCGTCGGGATTCACCGGCAGGTAAATTTCGTGCGAGGCAAACACGCCGCACTGCGCGGCCTTCAGGATGTTGGGCGGGCAGTCGAAAAGAATGAAGTCGTAGTCGTCCTCGATTTCATGGAGCTGCTGCTGGAAAATGGAATAGGGTGGCCGCTTGGGATCGCCCTCGTATTCGGCCTCGAGGTCGACGAGATTGAACGTCGTGGGCACGAGATCGAGGCCGGGCAGGATCTTCTCCCCGTTTTTATCCTCGACCACGTCCTTGATGACGAGGTCGCGGATGTGCTTCTGGCCGGGATCAAAGATGGAAAGGATGGCGCCCTCACCGTTGCTGTTGATTTTATTCCAGCGCTCAAGGCGCAGCAGCCAGATGCTCGCGTTCGATTGGGTATCGAGATCGAAAAGCAGCACGCGCTGGCCGAGCTTGGCCAAGGCAGCCGCAGTATTGACGATGAGAGAAGTTTTACCAACACCGCCTTTGTAGTTTATGAAGCTAATTTTTCGAGTCATCGCCAAAAATCCGATAAAACATTATGCTACGTGAAATGACAACCATGCCAACTTGTCGCTCCCCTATCCAGTCAAAAACAATCCTATGTCAGCCTCTTTCACAGGTTTTGAACATTTTTCATGCAACCTGCGATACCTGCTTTGGCCCATTGTCACGTTGTTTTAACCTGTTCGCAGCTCTCATGCCACACCTTTCGTGTCAAATCCACCCAACATGGCTGCTCTCATACTCAGTGTGGACGACGAACCCGACGTGACCGACCTCGTGCGCTTTCATCTCACGAAGGCCGGCCACCAGGTGCTCACGGCCGGGAGCGGGCGCGAAGCACTCGAAACCATCCGGCTAAACCCGCCCGACCTCATCCTGCTCGATCTCATGCTGCCCGATATCGACGGTTTCGGTGTGTGCGAAATCCTCCGACGCGCCCCACGCACGGCCACCATCCCCGTCGTCATTCTCACCGCGTGGGCGACAACCGACGCGCGCCATCTCGGCCTCGATCTCGGCGCACTCGATTACCTGACCAAGCCCTTCAGCCCGAAAGAGCTCACCGCGCGCGTGCAACACCTGCTCGACCTGCGTCCGGCCGTGCAACAATCGCACGCGCATTAAGCGCGCTGTTTCGTCAGCCATCGAGAGTGAACGCCACCGGCACGCTCATGCGAAAATGCACCGGCACACCATGCAAGGTGCCAGGCGCAAACCGCCATTGTTTGACCGCATTGAGCGTCGCCTCTTCAAAAATCGGGTCGGTCGAACGCACCACCCGCGGATTCAGCACGCGGCCCGACTCATCCACGACAAAAGCAACCACCACTTCTCCACTTTTTCCCGTATTCTTGGCATCAATCGGATAAATTGGATGCGGCTGCCTCACCGCTTCCGGCGCACGATCGAGCATATCCGGACTAAGTGTTGGCCTGCCGGAACCAATTTGATTGCGAGAACCACTCGGAGGCGACCATGGACCAGTTACAGGCGAAACAACAGGAATCTCCGACGTAATTGTGATGGGGTGTCTGTCCAGTGGCTCAGGCAAAACTGGATTAGCCACCTCCGGCTGCTGCGGTTGCGTTGAACTGTTATGTGTCTGGTTATTGATGTCTTGCACCGCGGTTTCTTCAGTCAGCGACACATCGATCGGCTTGGGCTCTGTCTCGTGAGGACGAGTCGGTTTCAGATGTGACGTCGGCGGATGACTGACAAAACCAAGGAAAAGCGCCGCATACGCGCTCAGCACAATCGCGGCGGGCAGGACAAACCGGCGTTTTACGCCGCCATCAAAGGTTATGGGGTTCATAACCAGACAACGCCCAGCCCGCGATTTTATTAGCCTGAATCGGTCACATTTCCTCATGTGGCCGATTCACCCCGCGGGCCGACAAAGTCAGGGCCAACCGCGATAAAGTCGCTTGGCCGCGCTCTAAGCGCGGTCAACGGATGCATCCGGGTTAGAAGCTATCTCAAATTCATCACGGCTTTTTCGCGCACTGCGGCTGCGCGCCCGGCGGCAGCGGCGGCGTCGGGCCGACGCCCGCCGGCGGCAGCGTGCCGTCAAGCTCCTGCCGCCAGTGCGCGACGTCGCCACCCGGGCAGTAAATATACATCATGTGCAGCGGTTCGTCGCCAATGTTGGTGAGCTGGTGAAACACCGTCGGCGGCAGGAACACCGCCTGCCCGCCGGTGATTTCCTGCTTCTCGCTGCCGACGCAAATTTCGCCGCGGCCTTCGAGCACCATGTAAACCTCCTCCTGCTCCTGGTTGTGCCACGGCACCTGTCCGCCGCGCGGCTCAAGGACGACGTAGCCCATGGCAAAACCCTTCGCCTGGATGGGCTGCCCGGGCGCCTGCCCGACCAGTCCGCGCGTCCAGCGGCGGGCGGGAAAGGTGCGCCCGGGAATTTTCGCGATGTCTCCAATAATCATGATGAAGCTTTTGTTAGATAAAAGCGCCCTGCCCCGCGAATTAATTTTGCCGGACCGCCTCGATGCGGTAAAACCTCCATGTCGCCGGCACGCCGCCCGGCGCGTGGAAGCACGCCTCGTAGTCGTGCAACAGGCGGCGCAGGCGCCCGAACGGCAGGCGGCGCTGCGGCGCCCCGCCCACGCCATGCACCGAGCGCAAAAATGCCCGCGCCGACGGATACTCGAAAACGCGCGACTGCACCCCGCTGCGCACCACCCGCAGCCCGGCGCGCCCAAGGCTGGCACACCACTCTTCCGCCGGGCGCCACGACAGCGGTGAATCCTCCCCGGCCACCGCGCGCCACTCCGGCAAACTTCCCTCGACAAACAGGCCCGCCAGCAGCCGCCCGCCGGGCGCAAGTCGCCCGCGCCAGGCCGCAAAAACTTTTTCGGGATCGTCCGCCCATTGCAGCATGCTGCTGCAAAAAATCCAGTCCCACGGCCCCGGCTCCGGCGCCTCCGCCGACATCACGCGCCAATCCACTTGCGGCAGCTCCGCCCGCCCGGCCGCACACATCGCCGGCGAAATATCGGTCACCGTCAGCGCGCCGGCCCACGGCAGAAGCTTTCGCGTGAAAACTCCCGGCCCGGCCCCGATCTCAATCGCGCGTCCATCACGTTTCGCCGGCAGCCATTCCGCGAGCCAGTCAGCCAGCGCCACCTGCACGTGGGCATGCCCGCGGTAATTCGGAGCGGCCCGGCCAAAGCTTGCGGCTAAAACATCTGGGTTAAAGGTGGAGCGCGTTGTCCCCAGCGCGCTGATGGACTCAGAAAAAAGCGCCTTGGGGACAACGCGCTCCACCTCTTCCGAAAAAGCGCGCAACAACGCCGCCGGATGATGGGTCGCGCCCGCCACGATTTGCACCGACGGCGCGAGCGAGTGCAGCCGGGCAGCATCGAGCAGCGCGTCGTTTACACCGCACCACGCGCGCCAATTCGCCGGCAACGGCAGCGCCGCGCGATCGTTCTCCAAACGCTCAAGTCCCCACCGTAAAATATCCGTCGCGGCGGCGGGCGCAGGTTCCGGCGGCACGTCCAGCCCGGCCCGCGCATAAAAATCCACCAGCGCCGCGCGCGCATCGCGACGCAGCCAGCGGGAAAGTTGCCGCAGCTGGGTTTGCGCCACCCGACCGCCCAGCTCCATCTCGCGCGGAAAGGCAAAGATCGGCGCGAGCAGCGCCACCCGTCCGAGCCGGTTGGCACGCGCCGCCTCGCGCAGCAACAGCAGCGAGCCAAGCGAATATCCCACCACCCAGTCGAACGGGCCGGCTTTTTCCAGGTGCGCCAGCGCATCCGGCTCCGCCGCGACAAACACGTGCTCCGCGTCGGGCAACGCCTGGCGCGCCAGCGGCGCGAACCATGCCTCGGGGACCGCCCACCCCATGAGCCAGCCGATTTTCATCGCCGCGCCCTCCATGCCGCCATCGCGGCCAGCACACGTTCCATGTCGGCCCACGTGAAAGTGCGCTTGAGTGAAAACCTCAGCCGGCTCGTGCCGGCCGGCACCGTCGGCGGCCGCACCGCCGCCGCGTAGATGCCGGCCTCGCGCAGCGCGCCGGCCAGCGCGAGCGCGGCATCCTCGTCATCAAGGCGCACCGGCACGACGGGAGATTCGCCCGCGGGCGCCGACCAGCCCGCGGCCTGGAGCGCCGCGCGAAACGCCCGCGAGCGCTCCCGCCACTCCGCCTGTTGCCCGGCGAGAGCCCGCACACGCTTCAACGCGGCCAGTGCAGCGGCGGCGTTGGCCGGCGGAAGCCCGGTCGAATAAATAAACTCGCCCGCCGTGTTCACGAAATAATCGCGCACGGACTCTTCGCGAAACAGCGTGTAGGCACCGCCCGCGGCGAGCGTTTTGCCCAGCGTGCCCACCAGCACATCGACGGCGGACTCGACACCCGCGGCGCGCACGAGGCCTGCACCTTCGGGGCCATACCAGCCGAGCGCGTGCGCCTCATCCACGATCCAGCAGAATCCGTGGCGCTGCTTCAGCTGCGCCATGCGCGCGAGGTCGGGATAGTCGCCGTCCATGCTAAAGACGCTTTCCGTCACGACAAAAACCGTGCGGCCCGACGGCTGCGCCCGCGCGAGTTGTTCCTCCAGCTGATCGAGGTTCAAGTGTTCGTAGCGTTGCAGCCGCGCGCCACTGCGCAGCAAGCCCGCGACCATGCTGTGGTGGATGAGGCGGTCGGCCAGCACGAGATCGCCGCGCGCCGGCCATCCGCCCAGCACGGCGGAATTGGCCGCGTAGCCGCTGCTCCACAACAGGCCGCAGGAAAACCCGTGCCACGCGCACAAGGCCTCGACCAATTGCGCGTGCGGTTCGCGCCAGCCGGTGATGAGGGGCGAGGCCGAGGCCGATGTCCCGTGCTCCGCCACCGCGGCGGCCACCGCCGCGGCCAGCGCCGGATCGCGCGCGAGATTGAGATAATCATTGTCCGCAAGATTGAGGTCACCGTCGCGACGCACGGTGACGCGCAACGTGCGGCGGAGTTTTTTTTCGTCGCGCCCGGCCAGCGTGCGGCGGCAGCGTTCGAGCCAGCCGGTATTTGAGGTGGAGCGCGTCGTCCCCGACGCGCTTGCTTCGTCTGAATTCATCAGCGCGCCGGGGACGACGCGCTCCACCTGATTCAGGATGTTCAACAGTTCATCCAGTTTATCCGGCAGCACCGCGCCGTGCGCCTGCTCCGCCCACAGCGGCACGCCGGCCGCGCGCAAACCGGCCCGGTTGGAATCGGCCAGGTCGCACCCAATTGGCGCGGTCGCGTTCAACCACACGCCGGCGCGAAGTTTTGCCGACGCCGCGCGGGCAAAGGCCAGCCGCGCCTGGTTGATGGCACCGAGCCGGTCGGGCACGACAATGACCACCGCGTCCACTTCGAGCTCAGCAGCGAAGTCCGCCCAATCGCGCGCGCGATCGTCGATCGGCGTGGCGATGCCGCCCGCGCCTTCAAAAATGCGCCAGTCGCACCACGGCAGCGCCCGCGCGCGTTCCACCAGGATTTCCAGCGAAAGTTTCTGCCCGGCGAGCGCCGCAGCCGAGGCGGGCGCAAGCGGCACGGAAAAAGACGCGAGCGTAAACACCTCGCCCACTCCGCCAGCCAGGCGCTGCGCGCGGGCGGCATCGCCCTCGTTTCCCGCGGTCGCGCCGGTTTCGACGACTTTCACGATTTGCACGCGCGCGCCGCCGGCCGCGAGCAGCCGGGCCAGCGCCGCCGTGGCCTGGGTTTTGCCGACGCCGGTATCGGAACCTGTAACCAGGATCGCGCGCATGGACGTGCGGTTTAGCAAGCTGCTGAAATCATCCCACCGCCACGGGCTCAGCCGGCACCTTGACCTGCGGCACCAGCGGATGCATGCCCAGTTGATCGAGAAGCCGCATGTCGTCGGAGCGGCCCGGATTCGGCGTGGTGAGAAGTTTATCGCCCAGAAAAATACTGTTGGCGCCGGCCAGGAAGCAAAGCGCCTGCAGCTCGTCACTCATCGCCGTGCGCCCGGCAGAGAGCCGCACCATCGTGCGCGGCAGAATGATGCGGGCCGTGGCGATGATGCGGACAAATTCAAACGTGCCGACCGGCGCCTTGTCCGCGAGCGGCGTGCCGGCCACGGGCACGAGGGCATTGATCGGCACGGAGTCGGGTTGCGGGTCGAGCCGGGCCAGTTCGTGCAATAATTTCAGGCGGTCGTCCACGCTTTCACCCATGCCGAGGATGCCGCCGCTGCACACCTGCAGGCCGGCTTCCCGCACGGTGGCGAGCGTGGTGAGGCGTTCGTCATAGGTGCGCGTGGTGATGATCTCGGGATAATACTCGCGCGAAGTGTCGAGGTTGTGGTTGTAAACCGTGCAACCGGCTTCCTTCAGGCGCGAGGCCTGTGGCGCCGTGAGCATGCCGAGCGTGCAACAGACCTCGAGGCCGAGGCCGGCCACGCCGTTCACCGTGGCGAGGACCGAATCGAATTGCGCGCCATCGCGCACCTCGCGCCACGCCGCGCCCATGCAAAAACGCGAGGCGCCGCCGTCGCGGGCGGCCTGCGCCGCGGTGAGGACCGCGGCGGTGTCCATCAGCGGCTCGGCATCGAGCCCGGTGCTGTAGTGGGCCGACTGCGGGCAGTATTTGCAGTCTTCCTGGCAACGGCCGGTCTTGATCGACTGGAGCGTGCAAAGCTGCACGGCGGCCGGGTCGTGGTGCCGGCGGTGCGTCTCCTGCGCGCGAAAGATCAGTTCCGGCAAGGGCAGTTCGTAGATTTGTCTAATGGTGGCGAGGTCAGTCATGGCTTTAAGTTTCAAGGTGTAAGGCTGCAGGTTTTAAGAAATCAGAGCACGTCGGCGATGGCCTGCGCGGTTCGATGCACGAGCTCTCCGAGTTCGTTCTCGTCGAGGCAGAGCGGCGGCACGAGCAGCAGCGAATCGCCCAGCGGGCGCAGCAGCAGGCCGTGGGCCCGCGCGTGCAGGCAGACCTGCAGGCCGGCCCGCCGCGAGACCGGGAATTTCCCGTCGGAATCGCGCGATGGCGCGAGGTCAAGCGCCGCGGCAAACCCGCGCTGGCGGATATCCCCCACGTGTGGGTGGTTGGAAAAAACTTCATCGAGCAGCCGGCCGAAACAGGCGCTGCGCGCGCGCAGCGTGCCGTCGGCGATGAGGACGCGAAGCTTGCGGATGTTTTCCAAAGCCACGGCCGCAGCCAACGGATTGCCGGTGAAGGTGTGGCCGTGAAAAAAAGCCCGGCGGCTTTCCACCGGCCCGAGGAACGCCTCGAAAACTTCCTCGCGCGCCAGCGTGGCGGCCAGCGGCAGGTAACCCGCGGTGAGGCCTTTCGCAAGGCAGAGAAAGTCGGGTGCCACGCCTTCCTCGGCGCACACGATCATGGGGCCGAGGCGGCCAAAGGCGACGAACACTTCGTCGAGAATCAAGTGCACATGGTGCGCCCGGCAGAGCGCGGCGACTTCGCGCACAAAGCCCGGCGGCTGCAACCGCATGCCCGCCGCGCCTTGCACCGAGGGCTCGAGGATAAGGCACGCGGTGCGGTCGGCTTGCGCCGCGAGCAACGCCCGCAGCGCCGCCAGGCTGGCGGTGGCGTCAGCCTCGCGCACCCGGCCGCCCCACTCGCGGCAATGCGGCGCGGAGAAATGCTCCGCGGGAAAACACCATGGGCGGAAACGCTCGTGAAAAAAAACGCTGTCGCCGGCCGCCATCGCGCCGAAGGTGTCGCCGTGATAACCGCCGGCGAGGCCGATGACGCCGCGCTTTTCCGGCCGGCCGGCGAGCTGCCAGTATTGAAACGAAAGTTTGAGTGCGACTTCGACCGCCCCGGCGCCGTTGTCGCTGAAAAACACGCGGCCAAGTCCCGGCGGCGCAAGCCGCGCGAGTTCCGCCGCCAGTTCCGCGCCAGGCGCATGCGTGAGGCCCAGCATCGTCGAGTGCGCCACGCAGGCGAGCTGGCGCTGGAGCGCGGCGTTGAGCTCGGGGTCATTGTGGCCGTGGACGTTGGTCCAGATGGAGGCGTTGCCGTCGAGGTAAGTGCGGCCCTCGGTATCGGTCAGCCAGCCGCCGCGACCGGAGGCGACCGCGAGTGGAGGCAGGGCAAGGTATTCCTGCATTTGCGTGAACGGATGCCAGACGTGCCGCTGGTCGGCCGCGTGCGGGCGGGCGCCCAGGGCCGTGGGATCATGCGCTGCTGGCGTTAAAATGGGAGCTTCGGCCGGCATCGGTCACCTCGGTTGCATCGATCGACGACCGGCCTGCCTTCTCCGCGTCCGGGAGACGGTGGCACCCCACAGTGCTACGGCAGAAAAATCCATCGCCCGCAGTCGTAACACGGGCACCGGCCATAAAACAAGGTTTTGTTAAGCGATCACTATCGATTAATTAACAATCGCGCGCGCTGGCTTGGATCAGCCTCGTCAGCCCAGCCTGATTCCATCGCGCGAAAACCCCAGACTCCAGACCGCAAAATTTCAAAAACAGGGCGCCGCAGGCACGCGGACGCTTGGGGGATTTGGCGGTTTGGCGTCTGGGATTTTTTGCCAACAGACCGGCCCAGATCACCCCGGCAATGATTTATATATCGCCGTCGTTGCCGATGGCCTCGACCGGGCAGCCTTCGAGGGCCTCCATGCAGAGTGCAATCTCTTCCTCGGTCGTGGGCTGCTTGTGCACAAAAGAGTAGCCGCCTTCGTCGCTGCGGGTGAAAAAAGCCGGCGCTGTCTCGCGGCAAAGGTCACAGTCGATGCATTGCTGATCGACAAAAAATTTGCCCGCGGCGTTGACCGGCCACTTGTCTGCTTTGTTTGCCATAGGTTAGGCGAACAAAGCCGAATCGAATACCCTGTCAAGCGGGAGGATGCATGGCGCACATTCCCGCCACGTCGGGCCGGTGGCCTGGCACCTGCAATATTTCGTCGAAATTTCATGCAAAAATGCCGGTGCCGGCTTGAGTTTGCCGGCGACAGTTCCTAACTTTGCAAAGATGCTTTCCGATCGTCATTACATGCGCGATAACAACGCCCCGGTTGCCCAAGACCCGGTCAATTGGCTGATGGGTATTCTCGTGGCCATGTTTGTGGCGGAGTATGCATCGGTCGAGTTCTTCAAGAGTTCGTTTCTGTTCAAGCACTTCGCCTTTTCAATCGACCAACTCAAGCATGGCGAAATTTGGACGCTGTTAAGTTATAATTTCATCCCGGACATCAGCGGCCGCAGCGGCGGCGTCCTCAATTTAATCTTCAACCTGCTGGTCCTCCACTTCTGCGGGCGTGCGGTCATGGAGCGAACCAGCCGCCGGTTTTTCCTGGTTAGCTACTTTGCGTTAATCCTGGCCGGCGCACTGGCCTGGTCGGCCGGTTATGCCCTGAAGATCGATTGGTATCTATTCGATCCTTCGATTGCCAGCGCCAGCGTATTTGCCCTTTTTTGCTGTTTTTTTGCCAATGAGCGGATGACCTTTCTCCTCTTCTTTTTGCTGCCGGTAACGCTCAAACCCAAGCACTTTGCGTGGATTTGGGCGGGATTCGACCTGTTTGGATTTTTTTCCTACGAGCTGGCGGGCAATCAATCGCCTTTTTGGAACGGGCACCTCGCCCGGCTTGCCGCCATGGCTGCGGCCGTCGGTTTTTATTTCATTTACGAATACCAGTTGAAAGGCGGGCTGGCCCTGGCTTCCCACCCGTCCGTCGAGCTGCCGCGCTGGCTGCGCAAGACACCCCGCGCCGCCCGCCCTCCCGCCAATCGCGTCAACCTCAGTAATCGCGATGACCTCCGTGCCGAGGTGGATCGCATTCTCGACAAGATCAACAGCGAGGGCTTCAGCGCACTCACCACCGACGAAAAGCAGATCCTCGACGAAGCCAAGGACCTGTTGAGTCGCCGGTAAACGCAGTCCCAAAGGAGGCTGTCGGGCTTCGTTTGTCACGGCTGATCAGGACACCGCGCTTTTGCTGCCGCCAGACATGCGGATTTTCCCATCGGCCGCCGGCACGAAACACGCGCCCTCGTGCTTAAACTTCTCGACTCCGCGCAAACATGGCCGCGATTCTTGAGTTTGCACTGTTTTACCCTAAAGTTTTCAGCTACGAAACATTTCCCGGCCACGCCCGTCTGTACTTGAACATGCCACCCTTCCGCATCCGCGCATCTCGTTTGCTCGCCCTGGGGCTAGCCCTGGCCATCGCCTGCCCGGCATCCGCCGGCACCTTCACCACGTCGAAGGAGCTGTCCCTCGAGGCGCAAACCCTCGTCCGGCTGCTGGAGGAAATGCACTACAACCGCGACGCCGTCAAAATCCGCGACTACCTTGAGCTTGTGCCTGACTACATGGGCGAACTCGATGGCCAGCGGCTGTTTTTCCTCGCCAGCGACAAGGCCGACTTCACCAGCCGCTACGACCAGAACCTTTATTGGAACATCAGCCATTTCGGCAACATCGATGCCGCCTATGACATTTTCAATGTTTACCAGGCGCGCGTGGATTCCCGCGTCAAATGGATCGATGCCGAATTGAAAAAAGATTTCGACCTCACCACCCAGGAAACCTACGTCTTCGACCGCAGCAAAGCCGAGTGGCCCGGCACCCAAGCCGACGCCGACGAGCTTTGGCGCCTCCGGTTGAAACTCGAGATCCTAACCGAGGTGCTCAACCAGAAAAGCACGAGCCAAACGGTGGCGAAGAACGGTGAGGCCCACGGTGGCCCGGTCGCGACCGGAATCGTCACCGGGACCAAGGGATCGAAAGACGGAAGTGACCAGGCCGCCAGGCGATCCGATCAAGCCAAGGCCATCGCCGCGGCCAAGGAGATCGTGCGCAAGCGCTACGAGCGCATGCTCAAGAACATCGGCGAAACCGACGGCGGCGACCTCGCTGAGGCGTTCCTTTCCTGCGTCACGCTGCTCTACGATCCCCACTCCACTTACTTTTCCGCCGATGATTTCGAAGACTTCAACATCCAGATGCGTCTCTCGCTCATCGGCATCGGTGCGATGCTCGAAACCGAGGACGATTATTGCCTGGTGAAGGAAATCATTCCCGGCAGCCCTGCCGATCTCAGCAAACATCTTCAGCCCAACGATAAAATCATTTCCGTGACCCAACCGGGCGGCGAGCCTGTGGACATCATCGGCATGAAACTGCACCGCATCGTCAACCTGATCCGCGGCCCCAAAGGCACCCAAGTCCGCCTCACGATTATTCCCGCCGACGCCACCGATCAGTCCACCCGCAAGGAGGTCGTTCTCACCCGCGATGTGGTGAAGCTCAACTCCGCCCGCGCCCACGCGGCGATCTTCGATGTGCCCTCCGCCGACGGCAAAAGCACCACCCCCATCGGGGTCATCTCGCTTCCCTCTTTTTACGGCCCGACCGACAGCGAGGAGCTGGCCAGTGAAAACACCACCGCCACCAAGGACGTGGCCAAACTCATCAAGGAACTTCAAGCCGCCGGCATTAAAGGCATCGTTCTCGACCTGCGCCACAACGGCGGAGGCCTTCTTTCCGAAGCTGTGACCATCGCCGGCCTTTTCATCGGCCACGGACCAGTGGTGCAGGTCAAGGACTACCAAGGCGAAATCAAGGTGGACGACGACGACGAGCCCTCCATCGCCTATGCCGGCCCGCTGGCCGTCCTGGTTGACCGCTTCAGCGCATCGGCTTCCGAGATCGTCGCCGGCGCCTTGCAGGATTACGGCCGCGCCATCGTCATCGGCGACGATTCCACCCACGGCAAAGGCACCGTGCAAACCCTCGTCGAGATGAAAACCCTCATCCCGCAGCTTGAAAACTCCGAACTTAAAACCGGCGCGGCCAAAATAACCTTCCAGAAATTTTATCTGCCCGACGGCTCCTCCACCCAGCTCAGGGGCGTCGTGTCCGACATCAGCCTGCCCTCGATTGATGAATATCTGCCCATCGGCGAAAAAAGCCTGCCCCACGCCCTGGTTTGGGACGAAATTCCCACCAGCTTTTTCGAAGGCGCACGGCTTGACCCGAAAATCTTGAAACCGCTGCGCGACGCCAGCCTGGCCCGCCAGCAAAAGCTCGAAGAGTTTGCCTTCCTCAAAAAAGGCATCGACTGGTCCAAAGCCAAGGTGGAGCAAAAGCACATCTCGCTGAACTTGGTGGAACGCCAAAAGGAAAAAGACACCGATGAGGCCTTCCACAAAGAGATGGAGGCCGAAAAAAACCTGCTGGCAAAAAATGATTTTAAATACCGGGAATTCCGCCTCGGCCCGCCCCCGCCACCCAAGCCACCACCGTCCAAAAAGGCCGATGACACGGATGACGACTCTGATTTGGGCACGGACGAAAACGAGGCCTATGTGCCGCTCGACATACCCTTGCGCGAAAGCCTGCGGATCGTGAACGACGCACTGGCCCTCGGCCACGACCCGAAGCTCCAAGCTGGCGACCACGCTCCGCTCTCCGCCATCGTCGACAACAAGAATTAACGACCTTTCGGCGTTTTATGACAACTCTGGCACAAAACCCCTTGTAGGTCGGGGTTTATCCCCGACATGTCGGGCGTAAAGCCCGACCTACGGAGAAAATTGCGGTCCAACTGAGGCGACAGTATTTTTAAAGCCGCCCTAACGCCAAGCCAGCACGTAACGGTCGCGCCCAGCCAGATCCTGAAGTGACTCCGTCGGAGAAAAACCCGCCTCCGCTGCCAGCCGGATTAATTCCGCATGCTGGGCAATGCCGGTCTCAAGCGCCAGCAGGCCGCCCGGCGCAAGAAACCGCGGCGCGGCCACCAGGATTTTTTTCAGCTCGTCGATCCCCTGCCCGCCTGCTGTCAGAGCCGCGACCGGTTCAAAATCGCGAACTTCCGGCGCAGCCTGCGCCGTCTCCTCGACCGAAAGATACGGCGGATTCGCCACGATCAATTCAAAAAGTCCGCCGGCCGGCAGGGCCGAAAACCAATCCGACTGCAAAATTTTCACGCGTTCCGCGAGGCCGAGTGCGGCGGCATTTTCCCGCGCCAGCGCCAGCGCGCTTTCACTTGAATCGACCGCTGTCACCATCGCAGCGGGAAACGCCGTGGCCAGCCCGAGCGCGAGCGCGCCGCTGCCCGTGCCGAGGTCAAGCACCTGCGCCGGCGGCGAGCCGGCCAGGCGCGTGGCCATGATCTCCAGCAGCCGCTCGGTCTCGGGCCGCGGGATGAGCGCGCGCCGGTCGGTTTTGAATTTCAGGCCAAAAAACTCCGTCTCCCCCACGATGTATTGCACGGGCTCGCGCACGCCTCGGCGCCGCACCAGCGGGCGGATTTTTTCCAGTTCCGCCTCGGTCAACAGTTGTTCAAACTTCAGGTAAAGCTGCATGCGCTTGAGCCCGAGCGCGTGGCCGACCAACAGCTCGGCGTTGAGGCGGGGATTCTCGATCCCTTTGTCCGTAAAAAAACCCGTGGTCTTCTTGATGACTTCAAGCACGGTCAGCATGATGATTGGTCACTGGGCCTTGGTCATTAGTCATTGGTAATTAGGCATTCGGAGTTCAGCGTTCAGCGTTTTATGGTTCACTCCTCATCCTCCGCGGCTTTGGCTCGGAATGAAATAATCCCGCCGGTCAGCGCCGCGAGTTTCTCCTCAAAGTCGGCGCGCTGGAGCGCGGCGATGATTTCGTCGATCCGGCCTTCCATGACTTGTGGCAGATTGTAGAGCGTGAGGCCGATCCGGTGGTCGGTCACGCGGTTCTGCGGGAAGTTGTAGGTGCGGATGCGTTCGCTGCGGTCGCCGGTGCCGATCTGGCTGCGGCGCGCGGCGGCATATCTGGCGTGCTCCTCGTCTTCACGGCGCTGGAGCAGGCGCGCACGCAGCACGGTCAGGGCCTTCGCCTTGTTCTTGAGCTGCGAGCGCTCGTCGGCGCATTGCACGATCAAGCCGGTTGGTTTGTGCAGGATTTGCACGGCGGAGTCGGTCGTGTTCACGCCCTGCCCGCCCGGGCCGCTCGCCCGGCAGACGGTGATTTCGAGGTCCTGCGGATCGATCTGCACGTCGACCTCCCCGGCTTCGGGCAGCACGGCCACGGTGACCGTCGAGGTGTGGATGCGGCCGTTGGCCTCGGTCACGGGCACGCGCTGCACGCGCTGCACGCCGCTTTCAAATTTCATCTGCTTGTAAACGTCGGTGCCGGTCACGAGGAAAATCACCTCCTTGAAACCCCCGCGTTCGCTCGGGCTCGAGCTCATGGGCTGGATCTTCCAGCCGCGGCCCTCGGAGTATTTTGAGTAGAGGCGCGCGAGCTCGGCCGCAAAAAGCGAGGCCTCCTCGCCGCCGGTGCCGGCGCGAATTTCAAGCACGGTGTTGCGCGAGTCGCTCGGTTCCGGCGGAATCATCGCGGCCAGCATGGTGGCGCGCAGCGCCGCGCGCTTTTGGTCGAGGACCGGCAGCTCGGCGACGGCGAGTTCGCGCAGGCCGGCGTCGGCCGCCGGGTCGCGCAACAGGCCCTGCGCCTCGGCGATTTCCCCGCCGAGCTTTTCGTAGGTGCGGCGGTCGGCGACGAGTTGCGCGAGTTTTTGCTGCTCGCGCGAAAGCTCGGCCGCACGCCGGGGATTGGCATAAAACGACGGCTCCGCCATCTGCGCGTCGAGTTCGTCGAGGCGGCGTTGGAACAGGGCTATGTCGGGAAGGTCGTCCATGAAAAGTGAAAATAGTCGGGCAACGATTTGTTAATTGCGCGGGCCGCCGGTTGCGGCTTGTGTGGCCGCGAACGGACACGCCGGGCGGTTTCGCCTAGCGGTGCTGATCAGCAATGGCCACGACACTTTTCACTCAGAACATCATCGCCTGCATCTGGGATTTCGACAAGACCTTAATCCCCGACTACATGCAGTCGCCGCTTTTCCGTCGCTATGGCGTCGACGAAGCAACCTTCTGGGCCGAGACCAACAGCCTCGCCGCGGCCTACCACAAGCGCGGCTATCACATCGCGAGCGAGATCGCCTACCTCAACCACCTGCTCACCTATGTAATGGCCGGCCGGTTCGCAGGGTTGAACAACAAAATCCTGCGCGAATGCGGCGCGGAGGTGAAATTCTATCCCGGCCTGCCACAATTTTTCGACCTCGCGAAAACCTTCCTCCACGAAAAGGACGCCTATCGCAAGCACGAGATCCAGCTGGAGCACTACATCGTGAGCACCGGCCTGGCCGAAGTGATCCGTGGCAGCGCCATCGCAAGCCATGTGGACGGCATCTGGGGTTGCGAGTTTATCGAGAACCCATTGCAACCGGGTTTCATGAGGCAGCGCGAGCTCGACGTCCGCGCCGAGGCTGAGATCGCCCAAATCGGCGTGATGATCGATAACACGACGAAAACGCGCGCGCTGTTCGAGATCAACAAGGGCACGAACAAAAACCCGGCCATTGACGTCAATGCCAACATTGTGCCGGAGGACCGGCGCATCCCCTTCCAGAACATGCTCTACATCGCGGACGGGCCAAGCGACATTCCCAGCTTCTCCGTGGTCAAAAAAGGCGGTGGCTTGGCTTATGCCATTTATAACCCGGCGCGCCCCGATGAGTTCGCCCAAAACGACCAGCTTCGCCAAGCCGGCCGCATCGATCATTACGGCCCGGCCGACTACAATGGGGGCAGCAGCACCGCCCAATGGCTGCGGCTGCACATCCATAAGATCTGTGACCGCATCGTGGCCGACCGCGAGGCTGCGGTCGCGCAGCGCGTCTCGAAGCCGCCGCGACACTTGAACCCGCCGCCAGACGAGGGAACCCCGCACCGCGCACCAAAAGCGCCCAAACAGGCGACATTTCTCGAGGAAGGTTAAATTCCCTCCCCAAGCAAGCGCTACCTACGGTGACGTACTCGCAAGTTCGTTGCGCTTAACTTCTGCGGCAATATTTCTGACCTGCTCGGCGTAAGCGCGACTGGCCGACGGCACACGATTGCCGATGACGGCGTCGAGTCCGGCGTTCCAAGCCATCGCAATGTTATAGGGTGTTGCCTCAATGCCGGCATTCGCCAGGCCCTCTTTCAGCCATTCGTAGTGCTTTATGGCGACTTCGTCGGAGTATTCGCGGTTGACGGCCTCATAGAACGGACGACGGGAATACATGCGCCAAGTGGACTGACGAAATTGATAGGGACCGAGTTCGCCATGTGCTCCTAAATGCGTGCTATTGTGAGGGTTCTCTACCCAGTGGATAGCTTCAAGCGTTTCCCAGCGCTCAGATGCATGCGCCGCAACCGCAAGACCGAGGACGCAGCCGAAGACGAGAAATTTAGACCCGGTTTTCATTTGATTGAAATTAAGTGACCGACAACTGCCAGAGCGTTAAGCACTGTAAAGCTATTTGACAAAAATATGTCAAAATGGCGCTAAAATTTACATGCTTGCTTAAGGTTCGTGCAGCTTACGGGGCTCATTAGACCCATGAATTCTCCTCGGGTTCGAGCTTCTGGTGGGTTAGTCATGTGCAAGCAGCTCAAAGGTCGGTTTTGTTCGCTCCACCAACGCTTAAGCAGACAAATTATCCGAGCAGAGCACACGGAGAAGAGCAAAGATCATGCCCCGGACGTCAAAGGAGGAGTGGGAAAACTACCTACAGGCCGGTGGCCGCCACCACTTTCTCGAGAATAAACTCCGCCACGGCACGCTTCGGCGCCGGCCCAAACGCCCACCGCCCGCCCGCGCGCGCCAGGAGCACAATGGCATTGTCTTCCGCCTCCATGCCCAGGCCCGGACGGCTGACGTCGTTGGCCACGATCAAATCGAGGTTCTTCTCTGCAAGCTTGCGCTGCGCGTTAGCCTCGAGGTCGTGTGTCTCGGCCGCGAAGCCAACCACGACCTGCCCCGCCCGCTTGCGCCCGGACAGGGTTTTCAGGATATCCACTGTCGGCACCAGCTCAAGCGCCAGGCCCCCGACAACCGCGGATTTTTTTACTTTCTCCCCCGCCGCGACTTTTGGCCGGAAATCCGCCACTGCCGCCACCGCGATGAACACATCGCAGCCGGCAAACAACGGCTCGCATGCAGCCAGCATTTGTGCGGCCGAGACCACGCGATGCACCCCTGCGCCCGGCGGCGGTGGCAAAGCCACCGGCCCGCTCACGAGATCAACATGCCACCCGCGCGCCAGCGCCGCCCCGGCCAGCGCGTAACCCATTCGCCCGCTCGAGCCGTTGCTCAGGAACCGCACCGGGTCGAGATGCTCGCGCGTCGGGCCGGCGGTGATGAGGCAGCGCAAAGGTGGTTTCACGCCACCCTTAGGAGCTGTTTTGAAAATAAAACGCAATGCCGTTTGCGTTCGGAGAAGTTAACCCAGCGGTCGCGAGATCTTCGCACCCGCCGGCGGATTGAACTCAAACACCCCCGCCGGCACCGGTTCGAGCCTCACCTCCGTGTAAGTAGTGACCGTGCGGTCGCCCCGCGGCGTCTCATATTCGGTTTTTATTACATGCAGCCCCGCATCAAGCCACACGCTCAATCCCACCAGGATGTGCCTCACATCGGGCTGCAGCGGTTCGAGCGTCAGCGCATAGCCGCCACCGTCCGCCCGGCTGCCCCGGATGCGATAAAATTCGCGTAGCCCCTGGAAATTCAAGCCTGAGTTCAACGCGCCGAACAGCACACTCACCTCGTGGCTGCGGTCGAGCGCGTACAGCTCCGCCTCGTTGAACGCCGGATAAAAAATCCACAGCATCTGTCCGTCCGACGCCATCATGCTCGGATTTTTTCCGAAAATCTCGCGGCGAAATTTGTCCGGAGCCATCAGCTTGATCTCGCCTTCCAGCACGAGCGGCTGAGTGCGAATTTTCAAAAACCGCTCCTCGCGGAACCGCGCGATCACGCCCGGATGATCGCGCTTGAGCACCTGCAGCCGGGCAATGAGCCCGTCGATGTCAGCCGGGCCCAGTTCGCCAGCGCGCGCCACCAGCATCGCTAAGAAAAATCCAAGGAGTATTTTCACGTCGGCATGCCTTCAATTTTGATCGCCGCCAGTTCTTACGGTGGTCGTTATTTTTATGGATAGCCTCCAGCAATTGCTGCGCCAGCAGTCGTTCTTCGTTTGGTTGAGAGTTTATTCCGCCAGCACGACCACATCTTCGGGATCAACGCTCGCGGTCAGCTCGCTGGACGCCGATGCGCCGGCCAACCGAGGATTCATCTCGATGATTTTGAGCACCGCCCCGCCGGCAATGAAACCGTACTGGGCAACTTCGCCGAGATAGACCGCCTCGCCGATTTTTCCGCGCACGCGGTTTTGCCCGCCCGCTGGCTCACGGCCAAGCTTCCAGCACTCGGGCCGGATCGACAGGCTCACGGTCGCGCCCGCGGCCGGCTTCGCCGCGGCGTCGCCCAACACGCCCTCGAAGCGGCCCAGGGCGGTCTCCACCGTGGCGCGCGCGCCGTTGGCCGCGATGACCTTCCCGGAAACAAAATCCGTCTCACCGATGAAGTTTGCCACCGCCTTGGTCGCCGGCCGGCGATAGATTTCCCGCGGCGTGCCGGCCTGCAGCACGCGCCCGCCATCCAGGATGGCCATCCGGTCGGAGATCGCCAGCGCCTCCTTCTGGTCATGCGTCACATAAACCGTCGTGAGCTTGAACTCCTTGCAGACGCGGCGGATTTCCGCGCGCAGCTCGAGCCGCAGTTTCGCATCGAGATTGGACAGTGGTTCGTCGAGCAGCAGGCAGCGCGGCCGGATGACGAGCGCGCGCGCCAGGGCCACGCGTTGCTGCTGGCCGCCGGAGAGCCCGTTTGGCTTGCGCCCGGCAAACGCGCCCATATGCACCGACTCAAGGGCCTCGGCCACGCGCCGATTGATCTCGCCGCGCGGCACCCGGCGTTCTTCCAGGCCAAACGCCACATTCTCCGCCACCGTCAAATGCGGCCAGAGGGCGTAACTCTGAAACACCATCCCCGTGTTCCGCTTGTGCGGTGCGAGGCGCGTCACATCCTCCTCGTCGAAAAAAATCCCGCCCTCTTCGGGAACGTAGAAACCGGCCAGGCTGCGCAACAACGTCGTTTTGCCGCAGCCGCTCGGCCCCAGCAGGAAAAACAGTTCACCCGGCTCGATGGCCAGGTCGATTCCACGCAACGCCGTAATCACCCCAAACCGCTTGGTTACCTGCCTGATTTTGATGGAAATCATTCGCGCGCCGGCGGGCGTTCTTTCAGAACGCGCAGGCAACCCTCCACCCAAGACAAAGTCAAAAAAATTAACATGATTATACATGGTGATCCCTTGCACACCGGCAGGCTCCATGCTTACTGGCAGTTGCCCAATCATGCCCAAAGCCGGTTCCTTTCCCGCCCACGCTGACCTCGGAGCCATCCTGGTCTCCGAAGTCGCCATCAAGCGACGCCTGAAAAAACTCGGTGAAGAGATCATGGCCACCTATGGCAACGAGGAGATCACGGCCATTTCCATCATCAATGGCGCCATCATTTTCACTGCCGGTCTCCTCCGCGAAATCAGGAATCCTGTGCGCCTCGACTGCATCCGCATCACCAGCTACCGCAACGAGACGAAATCCATCGGCAAGCCGCAGATCCTGCACAGCCTGACACTCGACATCAGCGACCGCCACGTACTGCTCATCGACGACATCCTCGACACCGGCAAGACCCTCGCGATGGTCGTCCAAGTCATCAAGAAACTCGGCCCCGCCAGCGTGCGCACCTGCGTGCTGCTCGAAAAAGATGGCCGGCGCGAAGTTGGTTTCGAACCCGATTTCGTGGGTTTCAAGATTCCCGACAAGTTTGTCGTCGGCTACGGGCTCGATTTCGCCGAGCGCTACCGCAACCTGCCCTGCATCGGCGTGCTCAAGGCCCACCTGCAAAACCCGCCCGAATGGGCGTGAGGGAGTTGAGGATTGTTTTGGTAAAGAAGGAAGCCAGGAAACCCGGAACGATCCGTCAGATTCGCCCAGGCAAATCGGGCCCAATGCGTTTTGTTTGCAAGGTCGTCGCCGCAAAATTCATAAGCAGGCCCACCGATTTTCCGGTCGCACGCAAATACGAGCGCACTGTCGCGAAATAGATGTCTTGTAACGCAAGCACTGCTTTCAACTCAACCACCACACTATCCTCAACCAGGAGATCCAACCGATGCTCGCCGACCTTCTGTCCTCGATATCGAATTTCGGCTGCTACTTGATGCACAAACTGAAGCCCTGCCGCCGCCAATTCTATGCATAGAGCTTCTTCATAAATGCTTTCCAGGAACCCTGGTCCAAGCTCCCGATGCACTCGGATTGCCGCTCCGATGATTTTTCCGGTCAACTCTTCCTGCTTCATGTATTTCTCCTGGTTTTCTGGCTTCCTTCTAAAAAAATCTGGTGATCTTTTGCCATGATAGCAGGGTTTTGCCTGCGGGCCTTGTCTTTGGACCGAATCCTTATCTTTTCTTTTGCTTCCGGTTTTGCTTTCTGCGCACGGTGCACTTTTGCTCATGCCCATGTTGACCAAGGGCGAGATCACCAGGCTCCGCGCGCTCGATGAAAAGCAGTACCGGGAAGCCGCCGGCCTCTTTGTCGTCGAGGGAGAAAAAGTCATCGGCGAACTTCTCGCCTCAAAATATCCGTTGCTGGAGATCTACGCGACCGAGGCCTGGAAAAATCCGGCCGGCAATGGTCGCGTGCGCAACGTGAGCACCGAGGAAATGTCGCGAATCAGTCATTTTCCAAAACCGTCCCCGGTGCTTGCGGTGGGCCGGATCGAGCGGGCCACCCTGGCGGCCGGCGAACTTGGCCAGGGGCTCACGCTCGCGCTCGACCGCGTCCAGGACGCCGGCAATGTCGGCACCCTGTTGCGCATTGCGGACTGGTTTGCGCTCGACCGCGTGGTGCTGTCGCCCGACTGCGCGGATCTTTTCAGCCTGAAGGTCATCACCGCCAGCATGGGATCGTTCGCCCGTGTCCGTGTCATTTCAACCCCGCTCGACCAGGCCCTCGCCGGGCTCCCGGTTCCTGTCCTCGGCTGCGACCTGGAAGGTTCGGATGTTCACCTGCTGCCGCCGATGAAACATGCGGTTATCGTCATCGGCAGCGAGGGCCGCGGGTTGTCGGCCGGGGTGCAGTCCAATGTTTCCCAGCGCATCACGATTCCGCGGCACGGCGGCGCCGAATCCCTGAATGCAGCGGTCGCCGCCGCCATCGTCTGCGACAATCTGCGACGTCTCGGGCAATAAGAGCCATCCGCGCGCAAATCATGCGCGTTATGTTCCGGACGTCTTCAATTCCCTGCTAGACTGGATGCGGGACAAACCGGCCTGGTTCCGGCGCGCCCACGGAGTTGGCCATGACCGATGAATCCATTTTTTGAATTCCTGACCCCTCGGCAAAAATCGCTGCTGGCGGCGGCCGCCCCGGCGCGGTTGATGGAGGTTCCGGTCAAACAATGGTCCCCGGAGGATTTCTTACACACCCTTTGCGATGCGCTGGGCATCCCCACGATGCCAATCTCGGCGGAGAACATCGACCTCGCGTCCTACGAACGGCACCGACAACTCTGCGCCAAATTCCAATTCCTGCCCCTGTTCGAGAGCGGCATCGCAATCCAAATCGCCTCCGTACAACCATGGAACGAGGCCTGGCTGATGGAGCTTCGTGGATGGCTGGAAAAGGAAATCCATCCGCTGGGAGTCACCGAAGCCAATCTCGAGCAAACCCTCGCCACGACGGAGGGCCGCCTGGACCTGGCCAAGCGAAACAGGCCAGCCGAGCCATTGTCACCACCCCAACCGCCGTGGATCGCCTGGCCGGTTGATTTGAAGGACACGCAGCACGGGTTCCTCCGGCTGGTCAGCACGATCATCGACGAGGCTCATAAACGCGGCGTGGCCGACATTCACATCGAGCCAATGGAAGACCGCCTGCGCCTTCGATTCCGGCTCGACAATTCCCTCCTTATCATGCCCCCAATCGAGCGTCAGCACGCCTACAAGGTCGTGGAGGCGTTCAAAATCCGGGCCAATATCCCGTCCGAGGAAACAGTGATCGAGCAACGCGGACGCATCCGCGAGCGCACCAGCGTCGGTCCCCTGGATTTGCGCGTCCAGGTCACGCCTTCGCTCCACGGCCAGACGGTGGTCTGCCGCCTGCTCGACCCGCGGTCGCTGCATGCGCTGGCTGGCAAACTGCCCTTCAAGGAAGGCCAGCTGCGCGAGGTGCAGGCCCACATCGACTCCTATTACGGCATGATCCTCGTCACCGGCCCCACCGGCTCCGGCAAGAGCACGACCATTCTCCGCATCATCACGAGCCTGGACCGGAGCGCGTTGAAAATCGTGACGATCGAGGAGCCGATCGAGTATTCGCTCGATGGCATCGTCCAGACCGATGTTTCCAACGGCCGCATGACGTTTGCCAGCGCGCTCAAGGCGGAGCTGCGCAACGATCCCGATGTGATCGTCGTGGGCGAGATCCGGGACCAGGAGACGGCCAAGATCGCGATCCAGGCCGCGCAGACCGGCCATCTGCTCATGAGCACCCTGCACACGAACAACACGACAGAGACCATCAGCCGGCTTTTGACGCTCGGTTGCGAGCCAGACGAGGTTCGGTCATCGTTGCGCTGCGTCATTGCCCAACGACTGGTTCCCCGCCTGTGCATGAACTGCCGGCAGTTGATTCCCGCGACCGAAAAAGTGGCCGGGCTGTATGCAGCTTATGGCATGGGCCCGGTGCCGCCCCAAATTTACACCAAAAAAGGATGCGCGCAGTGCCAGGGCGAAGGGACGCGAGGCCGGCTGCCGGTTTTCGAAGTGCTGTCGCTGACGGACGAGTTGAAACTTTTTGTACTGGCCGGCTTCGACGCCGATGCGTTTCGCTCCAAGTGGCGGCGCGAAGGCGGCGTCACCCTTGGGATGTATGCACTGAACCTGGTCGCGGCCGGCGAAGCCGACCCGGGCGAACTCGATTCGCTCACTGCCGAAGTGCTTTCGTTCTCTGAACCTGGCTCAAAATTGAAAGGGGCTGCTCGATCACCGGCTGTAGTTGGTAGTTTGTAGGTGGTAATTAGGCCTCGAACAATTTGCCCTCATTTGTCATTTGCAAAACATTTGCTTAACGCTATTCGAATAACTTCCTGATGCCGACCAGACTGTATAAATTTCTTTTCGCCCTGCTTGGGCTCACTGGTGGCCATCTGCTTTGGGCCGATTCAACCGTTTCTCCCGCGGCTGTACCCACCTCGCCAAAGCAGCGTCCACTTTCGGCGGACGAAGCGATGCCCGCCACCATGATTTTTCACGACGTGCCGGTCAGCATGGTCGCGCACATCATCAGCGCACGGCTTGGCCGGAAAGTGGAGATTGAGACAAACGCCACCCAGCTGATCTCAGGTGATTTTGGCCACCTGGGGTTAATCCAGGCACTCAACGAAGCCGCGGCCAAAGCCGGCCTTGCGGTTATCGACGAAGGATCTGACGGGTTTCACCTCGTTCCGCGCGACAGTTTGCCGGGCAAATTCAGGCCTGGTTCCGCAACTCCAGTTTCGCCTGCGGCCATCACGCCGACGGGAAAATCAGCGGCTGGCCTCGCGGCCGAAAGGCAGCGCGAGGCGGCCCAGCAAGCGGCGGACGAAAAACGGATCGAGCTGCTCAGGTTGCGCGCAAAGCTTCTGCTTGAGGCGCCGGATCAATGAAATATTTTGAACAGAAGATCGCGAAGCGTTGTGGGGATTTCACCATCAAAGGCAAAAACAAAGCCTGCTTGGAAATTTGGCACGAGCCAATGCCAGTCTCTTCGTTTCCTTTGCGACCTTCTGTAAAAATGGTTTGGGAAGGCCTCGGCGCGCCCGGCGGTCGCGCCCTACCCACCTGAGGCCTGCGCGGCCCGACGCTTTTCCTTTCTTCGCTGCAGAGTGAGCCAGACCCAGCCCAGCAGCGAAAGCATCATCATGACGGGCGAACCCACCATCGTCAGGTTCGATGGCACGAGAAAGGTAAGCGCCCCCGTCAAAAAGAGAAAGCCCAGCGCCAGCCGCCGGCCGCCAAACAAAATGCCGATCAACACGAGAAACACGGCCAGATACGCGAGTTTGAGAAAAAGCACGGTGCCATACTGCAGCATCAAGGTGTCGGCCATGGCCTGCAATTGCTGCCGGGTGAGATCAGCCGCGGTGTTCATGGCGCGGGAATTTTTGCCTTCTTCGCGGTATCGATCCAGTCCCGGGCATAAGCAGCGGCGATCCCCGGCTCATCCATCACGAGCAGGTTTTCATTATTGCGTCCGGAGAGGGCCATCCAGTCGTAGGATCCCGTCAGCACGATGCGGCGATCGATGACACCATACTTCTGATGATGGCTCCATTTCGTCACGGCATAAACGTAGGGAACCCGGTTCTGTTCGAAGAACGCCGGCGTTTGATAGTCCACAATGGGTGGATCCTCCTTGAGAATAATCCCAATCACGACTTTCCGGCGAAAAGCCCGGACGATCGCGTCGCCGATTTTTTTCGAAGTAATGGCGGATTGGCTGATCAAAATTTCAGCCGACGCCTGATCGAGCGCGGCGACGACGGCGCCTTCGAGATTGTCGCCGGGAGCAAAGAAGACCCGGACGTTCGACGGCAGCGGAATATCGGCCGGCGGAGGCAGCACGTGGATGCGCGCGGCGTCCGGGGCGGCCTGCGCCAGCCACGCCAGAAACGGAAATAGCATCCAGCTCGGCTTCATTAATCGAGATCCACCTTGATCCCCTGCCCCTCCACCACCGTGCGGGGTGAAATCCGGATGAGGATCGATTTTGGCCCGGGAGTGCTGGCCACCGGCGGCGGCACTGGCACCGGCTTGGCTGCCTCGATGGGGAATGTCGGCGTGCCATCGGTTGAAACGTCCGCGAGGGATCCCTGGCGCGATGAAATCAAGAATGCCTTCAAGCGAGGGTCTTTGATGACCGAGGTTTTTTCCCCGTCGCTCAAATCATCCCAGGTTTTGGGGACAAAGGAATAGTAGCCGACCACCGCGCTTTGCCCGAGCTGGCGGCCCGGCGCAACCTGTCCGGGTGTTTCGTTCAAGCGGATGGCTTTTTTCCAGGCGACCTCGTCCTTGGCATAGGTCGCGAGAAAGGCGTTGATCACGGACTGGCCGGAACAACCGGACAACGACTCCGCCGCCGACCATGCCGCCAGATGCAGTCCCAGAAACGCAACCACGAGTAGTTTCATCGGGCCAGTTTAGCAGCGTTTCCGCCGCCCCTCCAAATTTTTCAAAACCTCAACCCAGGGCCCGTACCGCCAACCTTTTCAAAAGCGAGTCAGGCGATTTCGACCAGGGATGAAGCATGGTTTTCCTCAACCCAACGCACGCAAAACTGCACCAGCTGGGTGGCGTTTTTGATGTTAACCTTGCGTTTTATGTGTGCGCGGTGCGTCTCCACGGTTTTTATGCTGATGTTGAGTTTCGTCGCAATCTCTCGCGTGGGGAGGCCATTGCCGATGAGATTCACCACCTCCAATTCGCGATCGCTCAAGCTGCTTACAGGCGAGTCGGTTTCAAACGACCGGCCGATGGTGAGCTGGCTCAACATCTGACCGGCGACGTTTTCGCTCACATAAAGGTGGCCTTTGCCAACGCGGCGGATTGCTTCGACGATCTTTTCAGCCAGATCGCCTTTCATGAGGTAGGCACGGGCACCGGCTTTAAGCGCCCGCAGCGCATAAATCGACTCATCGTGCATGGAAAGCACGAGCACACGGATGGCGGGGTCAAATGCCTTGATGTTCTTGACCAGCTCCAAGCCGGAATTTCCCTTCAAGGAAATGTCCGCAATCACAAGATCCGGCCGCAGTTTCATGATTTCGGTGGTCGCCTTGGCCACGTCCTCGGCCTGGCCACAGACCTGCATGTCGGGCTCAGCCCCGATCAGCGCGGTCAAGCCGCGCCTGATCAGGGAATGATCGTCAACAATGTAGATGTTCGTTTTCATCGGGTGCGGCAGTCGTGGGTCGGGCAAGACGGCCTGCAGCCAACGGATATTTTAACTGGACCGCGGCCCCACTGGGCTGGTGGTTGCCAAAATCGAGGCTGCCACCGAGAATTTGCGTCCTGTATTTCATGCTATGCAGACCCAAGCCATCTGGGCGGCTGGTGCCGGCCGGAAATCCTGATCCATTGTCCTCCACCCGGAGCTCCGCATAAGTGGCCGAAATCTCGACCTTGATCCTGATCTCGGTCGCTCTGCCATGACGAATCGAATTACTGACGGCTTCCTGAACAATGCGATAAAGGTGGATGATCTGATCGGGGCTGTGATGCGGCAGGCGGCAGGGAAGATCGAGCCTGGCGGCCAACCCGAAACGGGTCTCGGTTTGGCGTACGAGCTCGCGCAGGGCGTCCTCCAAGGAGGCGTAGTTCAGCTGGGCGGGAACAAGGCCGTGGGCCATCGAACGGGTGCGTTTCATGGCCGCCGTTACATCCGCCTTGAGTTCGTCGAATTCACGCTGCAGATCCGGCGCCTTCGTCGCCAACCGGCCGGCAAGTACTTCCATCATGCAACCAAGGCCGGCGAGCTCCTGGCAAACATCGTCGTGCAATTCATGGCCGATGCGATTCCGCTCGCGCTCGCCGGCCCGCAGGCATTGCTGCTCCATGCATTTCTGCTCGGATATCGCCACGATCAATCCGGACAGACTGGCTCGACCATTGTCGCCAACCAGCCGGTGTAAAAGCCAATGACGCACCCACAACAGTTCACCCGGAGCAAGAATGATGCGATAGTCGATCGACCGGCGCGCAAGGTCGGATGCATCCAAGGCAAAAAACGCCTTAACTTCGTGAAGGTCGAGCGGACACACCCGGTCGAGCCAACGTGCACCCGGCTTCTGCCCTACGCGATCAAGCAGTGTTGTTGCTTCCTCACACCGGCCAGAATCGAATGATATCAGTTCAAGCGTGTCTGCCCAAGCTTCCCAAATTGCGGCCTGCAACAAAGGAAGGATCGATGGCAGCAAACCGTGCCGGCTGGCGTCCCGATTGTGGCCCGATCCGGAAACGCCGCTTTGTTCAGCCGGGGAAAACAGCCTTGGCTTTTCCAAAGTCTGGCTGGGGAAGACGGTTGGCGCGACTCGGGTTTCCTCAATGGGCGCCAAAGCAATGCCCGTAAAGTCATGGCTCGCCACATTCGCGGGCTCTTGTTCGATTTCGGTGGTTGTCGATGGATTCGAATTCACGGCAAGCCCCTGCAAAAAGCAATTCCTCTGCCGACTCCAGCTAGTTCGTCACTTATCTAGCTTTTGATACAATTTTACTCCCTGCCATAAACTCCTGGCGAAGGGAGCCTGCTCCATCAATTATCCCGCCCCCAAGCCAAAGACGTTGAATTGGTGCCAGGCAGAAAACCACAGCAGTATCTTCAGGGTCAATGCCTTGAAAATTTCAAGGCACCGTTTAACCGCCTCTTTCATCGCCGAGCCGGCGCCAATAAATTCGATTACCTAATCCTGGAATACACAAGAAGTAGATTGTCTAATTTTACAGAGACTTGATTCTGTTCACAAGCAACTGCCATCAGTTTGCGCCGGTGAAACGGCGCTCAATAGGCCGAGCGCGGTGGAAAAACCACCTGGCTCGCCGTTTGAAAGAGAATCCGCAGGTCAAGCGACAGCGTCCAACGGCGAATATAGATCATATCGTAGCCAATGCGTTTTTGCAGCATTGATGGCTCGGAGATTTCCCCGCGAAATCCCCGGGTTTGCGCCAGCCCGGTGATGCCGGGTTTCACAAAATGCCGGGTGTAATACGAGTTGACGATCTTGGAAAACTGCTCGTCGTGCTCGAGCAGGTGCGGACGGGGACCGCTGACACTCATGTCGCCCATGAGCACATTCAGAAACTGGGGAAACTCGTCCAAGCTCGTCCGGCGCAGGAAACGACCGAAAGGGAAAACCCGGGAATCGTTCGCCTGCGCCTGCTTGGTGAGCGCTGCGGCAGTATCAGCCACGTGCATCGTGCGGTATTTAAAGATAAGGAATTTTGTGCGGTTGAGCCCCGACCGATACTGCCGATGGATGACCGGCCCGGATGACTGTCGCCATTGCATGATCCACACCAAGAGTGTGAGCGGCGGCAGAACAAAAAGCACGACCGGCAGGGACACGGCAATGTCGAGCACCCGTTTCAGCAACCGGTTCATCGGGTTTTCCAGCGGTTCGCTGGCCTGCGTCACGAAGGTAAACTGGCCCTCATGCTCGACGCTGATGGACTGAGCAGGGAAATACTTCTGCACGTGGGCAAAGAAGCGAACCCGGCAGGCCGCCTCTTCGGCGCATTGCGCAATCGCCCTGCCCTCTTCCAAGGGAAAACTGTGCTGTGAAACAACCACCTGCGCCACATTGTGCTCCTGCAAGACACGGCGCAGGTCGTCCAGCACGCCAAGCTTCGGCAGGGGTATTTGGCTGGATGCGCCAGGTTCGCTGTCGCCCACCCATCCCACGATCTTGATCCCAAGATGTTCCCGGGCGGCCATCATGCAATGGAGCTTCATGACCTCATCTGGCTTTGCCACCAGCAAAGTCCGCATGAGCACTTTTCGGAAAAAAAGCCGGACAATAATCCTCGGGAAATATACATTCGCCGCCGTCAGCACGAAGGCCATTAGGAAAATGTAGCCAAACAGGAATTTGCGGGACACTTCATTGTCCTTGATCACAAACGCGAGCGTGAAGAGCACGATAACGAACCGGAAAAGCTGGTGCCATGAGTGGCGCATGGACTCGATAAACCCCATGTCACCCAAGCGGTGGCCGGAAAGGTGCAATCCCCGGTGCTGCCAAAACGACGCGATGACGACCCCAAAAAGGTACAGCCATACATTCGGTCCCCGCACGCCGTGAAAGGCCGGGCTGGCCTCGGCGAATGCCAGCCATCCGATGTAGGCTCCGGCCGCGGCAACCGTAAGTGCGCACCAGTGCAGGTAAACGACGCCGTCCTTTCGGTCTTTTAGCATTTAATCTTCTCCATGTGAGTATTATTCCTCACCTACCATAACCGCCAATTGTGCCAAACTCGCGGCAATTATGATCGGCCTACACCTTGTCTATAGATAGTCTTTGCCATGGCTTATATATCAGGGAAACCCTGATTATTGGCCTGCCCATGGGAACGTTCTTGTCAGGAAAAAGCCTGGCCAAAGTCTCCTGCCTTGAATCCAGTCACCACACATGGACCCGCATCACACCATCCATTTCCTCATGGATCCAGCCGGGCTTTTGCCCCCCCAGGCCAGGGCCCGGCAAAACGCAGCAGCCAACCCATGAACGATGAAAGTTTTTATCCAAACAATATCCAATGAAAACCCTCCAACCCAGCTCTATTGCCAGGGATTTCTTTCGGTTGGCACGCGATTCGCTAAACTCTGTGATGTATGTGTCCATTATGCTCAATAATTTGCAACAACCAGCCTTGCTTCGGCGGCGGCAAGGCCGCTGGTTGCAACTAGCGATCAATCATTTAACAAAGCTTCTCCCTACTCTCGCATACCGATTTTCACCTGCATCGATAATCAGCCGTCCGCCGGTCTGCTTTAGAAAAGACTGGCCGTAAACATGAACCCGACCGGCCGACTCAGAATCCTGCATGCCGACACCGATGACCTGGAAAATCCACTCCGGGGAGGACAGCCGGTACGCACGTTTGCGGTTAATGCGCGGATGGCGGCACGGCACGACATCACGGTCTTTACCTCCGTCTATAAAAACTGCCGGCGGCGGATGGAACGCAGTGGCGTGCGTTATAAGCGGCTGGGATTCCGCCTGCCGCCATTCGGCTTGTCGCCCCATCTCTCATTCCTAGCGGCCTTGGGCCCGACGATCGCGCGGACGCCCCACGATCTCGTGGTCGAAGAATTTACCCCCCCGGTCGGTTTTTGCGGCCTGCCTTGGTGGACCAAGGCCCCAGTCGTTTTGGGCGTCCAATGGTATTTTTTCGACCAATGGGAAAAGCGTTACCACCTTCCTTTCAGCCGCTGGATGAAGCGCCTGGCCAGGACCGGCCGGTATCGCCACGTGATCGTCCAGTCCAATGCGATGGGGCGCGAACTCCAATCGCTGCTGCCCCGTGCAACCGTCCGGTGCATCCCCTCCGGCATTGACGACTCGGCTTTCAGCGAGGGCCAGGGGGCCGGCGATTACGTTTTATTCCTGGGCCGACTGGACATGGAGCACAAGGGCCTTGACCTGCTGATCGAGGCGTGGCGGAAAACCTGCGGCCCGGCGAAAATACCGTTGGTCATCGCGGGCGAAGGGCCGGCCCGGGCGGAGCTTGAGGCCATGGTCGCGCGGGAAAAATTGGACGGTTTGGTCCGTTTCGTCGGACGGGTCGAAGGCGCGGCCAAACAGGATGTGCTCAAGCGCTGCCGGCTGTTTGTCATGCCATCGCGGTACGAGACTTTCGGGATCGCCGCCCTCGAAGCCATGGCCGCCAGCAAGCCGGTCGTCTGCTTTGATATCGACCACCTTAACGAATTGGCCACCCCGCCCTGGGCGGAAAATATCGCCAAATTTGACAGCGACGCGCTGGGCCTGGCCATCGCGCGCCTGTGGCTGAATCCGGAACACTGCCAGGCCATGGGCGAACAGGCCCGCCGACGCGCCTGGGACTACCGCTGGGACGCAATCGCCCGCCAGCAGGAAGATTTTTATCTCGAAATCATCGCATCCACCTCCCGTCGTGAAACCACTCAAAATAGCCGTTTACTACCCGTGGGTATATCTTAAGGGGGGCATTGAACGTTCGCTGGCGGCCCTGATCTCGCGGAGCGGTCACGACTGGACCGTGTTCACCAGCCACTACGATCCGGACAGCACGTTCGCGGAGTTCGCCAAGTTCAAAATGGTGCAAGTGGGCGACGTCAGCGTGAGGCGCGACATGGGCTCCGTCTTCAAGGCCTCACTTCGCATCATCAACCTGCGCCTGCCGCTCGAAGGGTTCGACGCCTTTGTCGTCTGGTGCGATGGTCTCGGCACCCTCACGACTTTTCGAAACGCCCGCATTCCAACTTTTTGCATTTGCTCGACACCGCTGCGCGCGGTTTACGACCCCGTCTACGCCCGGGAAGCCTTGCGCAGCCGGCACCCGCTGGCAAGGCTGGCCTACCACTTGTTCAAGCACGCGTTTCATTTCACCGACCGCCTCGCATGGAGCCGTTTCGATGGCGTTGTGGCCACGAGCCGCGAAGTCAAGGAGCGCATCGTGCGCAACCGCCTCTATCCGGACGATGCCCGGATGGTGCTTTATCATCCCGGCATCGATGTCGACGATGCGCCGAAGGAAGTAAGCTACGAACCGTTTCTTCTCGTGCCGGGGCGGATTTCGTGGACAAAAAACATTGAGCTGGCGGTCGATGCCTTCCTCCAGGCCGGCCTGCCGGCGCCATGGCGATTGGTGGTGGCCGGTTTTGTCGACCAAAAGAGCCAGCGGTATTTGGAGCAGTTGAAGCAACGCGCCGGCGACCACGCCCGCATTGAATTTGTCGTCAGCCCTTCCGATGAGCAGTTGAACCGCCTTTATGAAACCGCCTATGCCGTGCTGTTCACGCCGCTGAACGAAGACTGGGGCATGGCGGTCCTCGAAGGCATGCTTCGCTCAAAACCCGTGATCGCCAATGCCAGCGGCGGGCCCAGGGAAAGCGTGGTCGACGGAGCCACCGGATGGCTGCTGGAACCCGAAGTCGGACAATGGAGCGCACTGTTGCGCACCCTGCCCAACCAGGCTGTTGCCGTGAAAAACATGGGCGCGCAGGCCCGGTTGCATGTCGAGAAATACGACTGGAAACGGTTCGTCAAAGGCGTTGACGACCTGGTCGATTCGACGGTTCAAAAAATTTCCAAGTCCCTTCCCTCCAAGTCCAAGCCTAATGCCTTAATTCCGTGACGAAAACCAAACTCGACCCAGCCCGCATGCTCGCGGCCAGCCTTGATGCCGACCCGGCAGTTTCTGCCGAGAGCATAATCCAAAAGTTCCGCATTCGCTGGAAGCTCTTCGCCGCCTGCGCGGTGATCGCGCCGGCCATCGCGATGAGCCTGGCCTGCCTGGTGCCGACAACCTACAAGTGCACGGCCCAGGTGCTCATCCGCCACCAAGGCGGAGAATACGATTTATACCAGGAGTTTGTCCCCCGGCTGCCGTTGCTGAGCGGCGCGACCACGGCGGAAATCATGCGCAGCGGGCCGGTTGCGAGCCAGATGATCGAATCGGTCGGGGTCGAGAACACGGACATTGCCCGCCCAGCTTACAAGGTGCTTTTCGGCAAAGCCGCCGCGCTGATCATGCCGCTTTTCGGCGGCGAGACTGAAGATGTCGCGGCGATGAAAGATCCGAAACTCAAAGGCCTGTTCCTGGCTTCCGAGCTCAAGTCATCAATTGAAGCCAACACGCTCATGGTTGAGCATGGCGGCAGCCTGACGCCGGATGAACTGATCGAAGTCACCGTCAAATCCACCAACCGGGAAAAGGTCGCGGCGATGGTCAACGGGCTTTGTGAAACTTTCATTGCCGAATACAACCGCCGCGCGGGCGAAGAGATTGCCGCCGCCAAAAAAGCCCTCGCTGAACCGGCGGCAAAAACCGAACAGGACATTGCGCGCCTGCGCGCACTGCTGGCATCGGGCGCCGAAGAGGATGCCCAGCTGTCAGAAAGCAGTGCCAACACACCGCTGGCCGAAGGTCTCGCCAAGACTATCTCCGACCTGGAGATAGAATTGGTCCAGTTACGCCAGACCTATACGGAAAACGCCGCCCATGTTGTCCAAGCCAAGGCGGAATTAGCGCGTGCCCGCGGCATGCTCTCCAACCAGGAGGCACTCGATACCGCAAAGGAGGTGTTGAGCGCGCTCAAACGAAAGCAGCGCGAACTTGGGCTGGCCGCGCAACTTTTTGAGACCAACCAAAGCGGGCTTTCCATTGATGAAATGGGCCTGACCCCGAAAAAATCCAAACTTATCGCCGTGCTTCACTACGGCATTCCCGGCGGGGTGGGACTGGCCGGCGGCATTTTTATCGGCGTGGTCAGCCTGCTGATCCTTGACCTGCTGGATCCGCGCTTGTTTGTGGCGCATGACGCCATGTCGGCCACGGGCCTGCCCCTGCTCGGCGTGATCCCGGCCGACAGCGCGGCATTGCCGGGCAGCCCCGAACAAGTGGCCGAGTTTCCCCGCAGCGGCGCGCGAACCGCACTGCTGCAAGCACTCGGGAAGCTCGATGTGCTGGCGCGCGATGCCTCCCGCATCCTCGTCGTCACCAGTGCCGAGGATGAAGCCTCGTCGGCCACGGTCGCCTTGCAGTTGGCCTCGCTGGTGGCGCGCGATCGCGACAGCCGGGTGCTCCTGGTGGATGCCAATTTCGACCGCCCTGACCTCACGAGGGTGTTCAACGCCGACAAGGATGCGGGCCTGCTGGATGTGCTGGATGGGCAAAGCGATCTCGCGGCCGCCATCCGCCCGACCAAACTTGCCCGGCTGTCATTCATTGGCATGGGCCGCCCCGATTTGCGCGACGAAGCGGGTTCAACACGCCAGGGTTGGGAAAGTTTTATCGAGCAGTGCCAAAAAGGGCAAAACACCATCATCGTGCACGCCGGCGGACTTTTGAATTCCCGCGAAGCCGCGCCGCTGGCCCAACGGGCGGATCGCCCGCTGCTCGTGACCAACCGACAGGACTCCAAGCGAAATTCCCTGGCCCGCGCCGCCGCGCTGCTCGCGGAAATCGGTGTGCCCGCGCTCGGCATCATTCATTGCGATTCCAGGGCCTGAGCCCGAGGCACTTTCATTGAGGACCGAACCGTGAACACGCCGTCAAACACCCTTGCCCCCCACAGGCTTTTCTGGACGGCGGCGATCCTTGCCGCCGTGGGAGCAGGGATTTTGATTCCGCTGGCCAGCGACCTCAAGCTGCAGATGAAGGTCATCCTCGCTCTCGGCCTCGCAGGCCTTGCCGTCCTGCCGGTGATTCCCAACCGGCGGCTGGCGCTGGTCTGCGCCTGGGTGCTGGCCCTCCCGCTCAGTTTGGAAAAGGTGTTTCAAATCTTCCCGTCAGCCTACCGGGGTTTCATGGGTTCGCCCCTCGTGCTTTCCGGGGCGGACCTGGCTTTTTACGCCCTGGCTATCTCGCTGCTGATCGAAGTCGTCCGCACACGGCAAAAAGTGTTTTTCTGGTCTGCTCCCGCCAAGGTCTATGGCCTGCTGATCGTCTGGGTTTGCGCGATGTTCCTGCTGATGAGCCCGACCGGCTCGGGCACCATGCAACTCATCCACTGGGTAAAAATGCTCGCCTATCTCGTGGTCTTTTCTTCGGCGATCCGCACTCGCGAGGAACTTTTGACCGTGCTCGTCGCCGCGGCCGTCGCCGTGATGATTCAATCCCTGGTCGTGGGGGCCACCGATGTCCTGGGCCACAAGGTGGGCTTCTCGTCCAAGGTAACCGGCGAAACCATGATGGCCTTCACCGGGGGCGATGACGGCGAAACGATCACGCGGGCAACCGGCACGGTGGGCCACGTCAATCAACAGGCCATGTTCCATGTGCTTTTCACGATTCCACTGTTCGGTCTCTTCATGGTGCGCAATTGGATCTGGCGCGTGTTCATCGCCGTGGTGCTGGCGGGAAGTTTCTGCGCAGTCATCCTTACTTTTTCGCGCGCTTCATGGATTTCCACCTCTTTGGCTGCGATCATCATCTTATCGATCGCCTGGAAACGGGGTCGCATTACCCGCCAGGGATGGATGGCAATTTGCCTGGGGATGCTGGTCGCCGTGGTTTGCATCGGGGCGTTTTCCAGCAAGATCGTCGAGCGAATCACCGAGGGCGACAATGGCGCGTCCTCCTCGCGCGTCCGCATGGCCTTGTTGGCGATCGATCACGCCACGCATCATTTGATCACCGGCGTTGGACCGGGTAATTTCATCGACGCCCGGCTGGCCGAGTATCCCGCCGAATGGGCGCGCGATGTCTGGCTGCCGCGCTCCAAAGACTACAAGCCGCGCGACCTGGCCGGACTGGAGCTTTACGAAGTCGAACTCCAGGGCCAGTGGTATTACATGCCCGGCGTGGTCCATAACAAGTTCCTGTTGATGGCGGCTGAGCTCGGCCTGGTGGGCTTGGGGCTGTTTTTGTGGTTCCAGTGGCGAATACTCCGCCAGGCTTGGTCGAGCCTGCGGACCAAGGACCCCGTGCTCTGGTGGATCGGCCTGGCCTTGATCGGTGCCTTTTGGGCCAACCAGTCGGAATTCATGCTCGAACTTTTCTACGACGACAAGACCGTGCTCATGCCCCTTTTCGTCGATGTCCTGATCATCACGCTGGCGCGAATTGTGGCGAAATCCGAGCCGCCGGAGGAATTGGCGTGAAGCAGACGCGTCCCAGCCTCCTCTTCAACAGCCTGTCCCAAGCCGGCGTGAGGGTGCTCGGCTCGGCTTGTGCGCTGGTGCTGACCTGGCTCATCGCGCGGCGGTCGGTGGCCGAATTGGGCGTGTTTCGCACGTTGTTCGTATATTTCCTGATGTGCGAATTCATCCCCCTGCTCGGGATGCAGATGTTTTTGTTTTGTGAGATTTCCCTGCACCCGGACAAAATCAAGAAATACACCCTGCATGCGCTCATTTTTGCGCTGGTTGTCTCGGTGGTGACCGCCGGCGTTCTCTGCACCTTGGCCCTGTCGGGGGGATACAGCGAAGGCATCCGGCACGGATTGTTCATCGTCGCGGCGGGTTTGCCGGCGACGGCGGCAAGCCTCGTGGGCCTTTCTGTGCTGGTGGGCGCCGGACAAGCCACGCGCTTCAGTTTGATCCAGGGCGTCGAGACCCTGGTGCGAACGGCGATTGGAATCGTCCTCATCCTTTCGGGTTGGGGTGTTTTATCGGCCATTGCCGCGATGGTCGTGACCCGCTGGGGCGTGCTCTTCGGCTACTGGCACGCGATCAAACCGCTTTTCAAGGATGAACCCTGGCACTTTGACGGCGCATTTTTCCGCGGATTCTTGCGCCAGGTGCCGACCTTCGCCGGCATCACCCTGCTTTCGCTCGTGACGCGTTTTGCCGCGCAGACCATGCTGCCGTGGATCCTCGACGATTCGGCGGCGGGACAATTTGCGGCCGCCTTCGCGTTCATCGATTTGACGCTGCTGGTGCCGACGGCGCTGACGACCAACCTCATGCCGGTGCTTTCCCGCAAGGCCCACGAGCCGCCACCGGCCCTGACGGAAGCGTGCCGTCAGGGCATCAAGGTCATGGCGACGGGAGTGCTTCCGGTCTGTGCCGTCGTGGCGGCAGTTTCCCGCCCCATGTTTGCCGCCGTGCTGCCCGGACACGCCTCCTACGCCGTTTCGGCCCGGGTGCTCGAAGTCATCATCTGGACCTGCTGCCTGCAGGCGGTTGACCAAGTCCTTTCGTCGGCGGCCATCGCCCGCGGCCGCCAGGACCTCGACTTGCGCACGGTGCTGATCGGGGCGGTCGGCCTCGTCGTGCTGCTCGCCATTTGCATTCCCTTTTTCGGCGTGATGGGGGCATCCATCGGCGTGCTCGGCGGCACCGCGCTTCTGGTGTTCACGCGCTTCGCCCTCGTTGGCCCGCTGGTTCCCGGCCTCCAACCTTTCGAGCTGTTGTGGCGGCCGACGTTAGCCGCCGTGGCCGCCATGGCCGCCGCAACCGCGGCCGCCCAGCTTCACTGGCTGGCCGGCGCCATCGCCGGGGGGGTGGCCTACCTGGCCGTCTTGGCGGCTTTGGGCGGCTTTGCGCAGGGCGAACGCCAGGGCTTGCTCAATCTTCTTCAACCGAAACACACCTGATTTTCCTCATGACGCTTCGGCAAACTTTCCAACTCATCCGGTCCGACGTGCGCGCCCGCGTGCGGTACGACGGTAAAAGGCCCGGGCTTTGGTCCGGCTTGGGCACGCTGCTGTCACCGTCCAATCTCGCGCTCGCCGTCTGGCGCTTCCAAGCGCTGATCCATCGCAAGCACATCCCGGTGTTGAACAAATTCCTCAGCCTGGCCAACCTGGTTTTATTCGCCGCCGAGCTGGAACCGGAAGCAGAGGTCGCCGACGGATTCATCCTGCTCAACCCCGTCGGGATCATGCTGCACGGCCACACCAAGATCGGCCGCAATTGTATTTTTGCCCACCAAATCACGACGACGCTGGGCCCGCGGGTCGGCTTCGATCCGGTCAATGACTACATTATCATCGGCGACAATGTCGTGATCAGCGCGGGTGTGCGCATCATTGGCAACCTCACCATCGGCTCCAACACCTGGGTGGGCCCCAATACCGTGGTCACGGAATCGCTTCCCGCCGGCTCCATCGTCCTGGGAAAACTGGTTCGGCCGCGCGCCGCCTGATCTGCCATGACCCTCAAGCAAACGCTCCAACTCATCGCGGCGGATACCCGCGAACGGGCGCGCCTTGAGCAGAAGCCTTACCACTTCGCCTCCTATTTGAAACTGCTGCTGAACCCACCGGCGATGGCGGTGGTGCTCTACCGCTTCCAGCACTGGCTGCACACCAAAGGCTGGCCGCGGCTGGCGGAAATGTTGCGGCGGTTGAACATCATGCTCTTCACCGCGGACATCAGCTCGCAGGCGGTCATCGGCGAACACTTCATGCTCCTGCATTCGAATGGTATTTGCGTGGGCGACCGGGTGCGCATCGGGCGCAACGTTTATCTCGTGCATCACAACACGATCGCCACCGGGCCGCGGCCCGACGAGCAGTCCGGCGATCTCGTGGTGATCGACGACAACGTCATCGTCGGCTGCGGTGCGCGTGTCCTCGGCAACATCACCATCGGCCACGACACCTTCCTCGGCGCCGGTGCCGTGGTGACCGAGAACCTGCCGGAATGCAGTTTCCACCTCGCCGGACCGGGCGAAAAAAACGAATTGCTCTAGACTCATGTCCTCCTCTCCCCGACTCGCCTTTATCATCGTGAGCTACAACACGCGCGACCTGCTCGATGCGTGCCTGGCCTCGGTCTACCGGCATGCGAGCGGGCTTCCCATCGAAGTCATCGTCGTGGACAACGCCTCCCACGATGGCAGCCCCGCCATGGTCCGCGAAAAGCATCCCGCCGCCGTCCTGGTCGAAAGCGGGGAGAACCTTGGCTTCGGCCAGGCCAACAACCTCGGCTTTGCCAGCAGCCGCGCCCCTTTTGTGATGTTGCTCAACAGCGATGCGCTCCTGCTCGAGGACACCGGTGCGGCGCTGGTCCGCTTCCTCGAAGCCAACCCGCGCGCCGGCATCGTCGGCCCGGATGTCGTCTTGATGGATGGGACGCGCCAGCCAAAAACCCGCGGGATGCTCCCGACTGCGCGGGTGATGCTGAACCAGAATCTTCTCCTCTGCCGGGTGTTCCCGCGCTCGCGTTTATGGGCCGGCCTGTACGTGGAAGCCGATTGGGGACGCGAGGCCCGCGTCGGCTGGGTTTCCGGCGTTTGCATGGTGATCCGCCGGGAAGCCTATGAGCAGAGCCGCGGCTTCGACCCGGCGATTTTCATGTATGCGGAGGACATCGACCTCTGCCGCCGCTGCGCCGCGCTCGGTTGGGAAACCTGGCGGATCAATGGCCATGCGGTCAAACACCTGTGCGGCGGCAGCACCAAGACCGACGCACAGGTGCTGCGCAACCGCGTCCTGCAACAGCGCAATTTCCTGCGCCTGCTCGACCAGTCGATGGGCCCGGCCGGCCGGGCCGCCACCCGCTTCAGTTTTGTCGTGGGCCTTTCACTGCGCTCGATCCTGCGCGGGCTGGCCTCGCTCGTGGGCGGCGCCGGCCGGCGCCTGGCCTTTCGCGCCGACCTGCGCTGCCTGTCCGATTTCATCGGGCTGACGCGCACCTTACCGGGGGAACGCCATGCGCATCGGACTTGACGCCCATATTCTCGGCAAGGGCAAAGGCGGCGTGGAACGGGTCGTCCACCAGATGGTGCGCCTGCTGCCCGGGCTGATGCCACAGTGCGAATTTGTCGTCTTCACGAAAAAGGACTACACGGCGCCGTTTGGCCACCGTCCGAATGTTCGCTACCGGCGCCTGCCGGTGGACGATCCGCTGCTCCAGCGTTCATTCGTCCTGCCGTGGCTCGCCCGCCGCGAACGTCTCGACCTGCTGCACGTGCAACGCGCGGCACCGCCGTGTGTGCGCGCCCGCCTGGTCGTGCACACCCACGACCTTTTGCCGCTCACCGCTCCCGCCGATCATCCGGGATTGCGCGACCAACTGGTGCGGCGACTGATGCCAGGGTCAATCCGGCGGGCTGACTGCGTGCTCACCGTGAGCGAATCCGTGGCCGCGGAGATTCGCCGCCATTTCCCCCATGCCGCCGGCAAACTGACCGCCATTCCGAACGGCATCGATGCGGATTTTTTCCGGCCCAGGCCGCCTGGCGCCATGCGGACGCCCCTCCACGCCCGGCTGAACTTGGCCGGCGACTACGTGCTTTATCTCGGGGCCCTCATGGCGCGAAAAAACCTCGAGGTCGCCATTCGCGGCTTCAACCGGTACCTGCGCGACCCCCTGCTCCCTGCCTCCGCGCGCGGCACCAAACTGGTCCTGGCCGGCATGTCGCGTTCGCAGGCCCACGAGGCCAGTCTGCGCGCGCTGGCCGAAAAACTCGCTCCCGGCGCCGTCATCTTCGCCGGATTCATCAAGGATGAAGACTGCCTCGCCCTCCTGCAACACGCCACGGTTTTCCTGGCGCCCTCGCGCGGGGAAGGATTCGACCTGCCCGCGCTGGAGGCCATGGCGTGCGGCATCCCGGTCTTGGGTTCGGACATTCCCGTGCACCGCGAATTGCTGGGCAACGATGCGCGTTTTTTTCCGACCGATCAGCCGGAACGGCTGGCCACCGAGCTGCAACGCCTGATGACGCACGCGGATTTGCGCGCGCAGTTGGCGAAGCAGGGACCGGCGCGGGCGGCCGGATTCACCTGGGAAAACGCCATGCAGAGCCTGGCTGAACTTTATCACCACATCCTTTCCACCCCCGCAACGGCCGTCCCCCCATCATGACCTTCCGCGAATTTCGCCAGCTCGTCGCCAGTGACATCGAACGGTTTGCCGAACACACCGGCATGAAGCTTTCGTTCAAGAAAAAGGTGAGCATTTTTTTCATGCCTTCGATCCAGGCGATCTTCACCTACCGCCTGGGCCGCTACCTGTATTTGCGCGGCTGGCGGATCATCCCGAGGATTCTGTTCACCTTGAACATCATGGTCTGGGGCACCGACATCCCGCCGATGACGCGCATCGGGCGCGGCCTTTACATGCCCCACACCGTGGGCGTGACCATCTTCGCCGTTCTCGGGGATCGCTGCACGTGTTACGCGCAAGCCGCCATCGGTGGCGGCAGCGGCAGCGAAACTGACGTCGGCGCGGGGCCCGGCCTGCCGGTGCTCGGCGACGGTGTGCTGGTTGGAGCCCGGGCCATGATCGTCGGCCCCGTCCGGGTCGGATCGGGCAGCCTGGTCGGCGCCAACGCTTTCGTAACATTCGATGTGCCGGAAAATTCCACCGTCATTTCAGAGCCGGCGAAAATTCTCTGAAACAATCATGTGCCATTTTCGAAAACCAGATGAATCCCCTTCATAACCGCACCCGGCCGCTTTAGGCACATCGCCTGCTAATCCACAAACCTGCAGCTCAGCCGTCACTCACCTGCCAATCCCGATCATGGAAACCGTTCTCGAACCTGTGACCACCTCCGATCTTTCCCTGAGCCATGGGGCTGGGCTGCAAGAGCAGCCTGCCTTGCTCACGAGCCTCGCGGCGACGTTGAAACATGCAGCCGAACGCTCGCCCGCCAAGGGCGTGCGCTATATCCGCCCCGACGGGACCGAACGCATGCAGCCGTATCCGGAACTGATCGCGGAAGCTTCGCGCGTTTTGACGGGACTGCGCGCCGTCGGCCTGAAGCCGGGCGACAAGGTCATCTTCCAATTTCATCTCAACGAGGATTTTGTCCCCGCCTTCTGGGCCTGCATGATGGGCGGCTTCGTGCCGGTGCCGATCTCGATCCCCCCCGGCTACGACGAACCTCACAACATTCTCGCCAAACTGCAAAACGCCTGGACCATGCTGGAACAGCCACTGGTGCTGGCGGGCGCGGCCTTGGTGGCGGGACTGCAAAATTTTGCCCGTCGCCAGGGCCTCGAGAATTTCCGGGTCGAGTCGGTCGAGCCCCTGCGCGCCGCCGCCCCCACCCACGACTGGCACCGCAACCAACCCGAGGATCTCGCCGTCCTGTTGCTCACCTCGGGCAGCACGGGAATGCCCAAAGGCGTCCAACTCCATCATCGCAACATCCTCTCGCGCTCGGCCGCGACCGCGCAGTTCGACCAGTTTTCGAGCGCCGACGTGTCCTTAAACTGGATGCCGCTCGACCACGTCGGCGGGCTGGTGATGTATCACATCCGCGATGTCTACCTCGCGTGCGACCAAATCCAGGCGCCGACCGACCTCGTCCTGCAAAATCCCCTGATCTGGCTCGACTGGGTTGCACGCTACCGCGTCAGCATCACCTGGGCGCCAAATTTTGCCTTTGGTTTGGTCAACGACCAGGCTGAGGCGATTGCGCGCGGCCGCTGGGACCTGTCTTCGCTGCGCTTCATCCTCAACGGCGGCGAGGCCATCGTCAGCAAGACGGCCCGGCGTTTTCTCAGCCTGCTCACCCCGCACGGGCTCCCGGCGACGGCCATGCGCCCGGCTTGGGGCATGTCGGAGACTTCGTCCGGCGTGACCTCATCCCATCGGTTCACGCTCACGACGACCGCCGACAGCGATCCCTTTGTCGAGGTCGGCGGGCCCCTGCCCGGCACCTCGATCCGCATCGTCGACCTGCAGAACCGGCCGCTTCCAGAGGGAAAAATCGGCAGCCTGCAGGTCAAGGGACCGACGATCACGCCCGGTTACTACCATAATCCCAAGCTCAACGAGGAAGTCTTTACCGCCGACGGCTGGTTCATCACCGGCGATCTCGGCGTGCTCAGGGAAGGGCGCCTCACCATCACCGGCCGCGAAAAGGACGTCATCATCATCAATGGCGTCAACTTTCACAGCCATGAGATCGAGGCGGTGGTGGAGGAAGTCCCGGACGTCGAGGTTTCGTTCACCGCGGCCTGCGCGGTGCGCCTGCCGGGGGAAAACACCGACCGGATCGCCATCTTCTTTCATCCGGCGGCCGGCGGGGAAAAACGCCTGCCGGCGCTGGTCAGGGCCATCCGCTCCGCCGTGGTCAAAAACGAGGGCATCAACCCGGACTACGTCCTACCTGTATCCAAGGACCAGATACCGAAGACGGCCATTGGGAAAATCCAGCGCTCCCAGCTCAGGCAGCAGTTTGAGCGGGGTGACTATGCCGAGCTCGCCCGCAAATACGCCCAGGTCGCCGAGGGCAACGCCACCCCCGGGTGGTTTTACCAACCGGCCTGGCGTGATTCCGCCCCCTCCGCCACGGCCCTGCCGGCCGGCGCCTCATTCCTGATTTTTGCGGACCAAAGCGGCCTGGCTGCGGCCCTGCGCCAGGAACTGGCCGCGGCCGGCCACCCCTGTGTTTTCGTCGAAAAGGGAAGCGATTTTTCGCAGGTCGATTCCACGGCCTTCCGCCTGTCCCCGGGAAACCTTGAGCACTACAGCCTGCTCTTGCAGCGCCTGGGTTCGCTTCCGAATTACATTGTGCATGCGTACACCTACGGCAGCGACGAGGCCGAGCCCGCCAGCGTGGCCGGATTGGAAGCCGCGCAAGCGACCGGTGCCTACAGCCTGCTCGGGCTGGCCAAATCGCTGGCCAGGGCGGAAGCGAGCGAACCGCCGTTGCGCATTTTGGTGGTGTCCAATTTCACTCGCGCGGTGGCGGGCGGCGACCGGATCGTTTACGCCAAGACGCCGGTTTTGGGACTGGTCCGCACGATTCCGCAGGAAATCGCCTGGCTCGATTGCCATCATGTGGATCTCGGCGCAAGCAACCCGGAGACGGATGCCCGCCGGGTGCTCGATGAATTGCGCGGATGGGATCGCACGACCGAGTCCGCCTGGCGCGGCCCGGTCCGAAAAGTTCCCTGCCTCGAAAAGGCCGGCCCCTTGGCCGAACCGCATCCCCTGCCCTTCAAAAATGGCGGCTTCTATTTGGTGAGCGGCGGCATCGGCGGCATCGGGCTGCGTTTTGCCGGCCACCTGCTCCAACATTTTGACGCGCACTTGCTGATTGTGGGCCGGTCGCCCCTGCCCCCGCGCCCCGCGTGGGCGGGGATTCTGGCGGCCGGCGGGCCGCCGGCGGAACGCGTGCGGGCATGCGAAGCGCTTTCGGTGCTCGGCGGCGATTTCGAATACGTGGCGGCCGACGTCGCGGATGAAGCCACGATCAAGCACCTGGTGGGCGAGGCCGAGAAGAAATGGGACCGGCCCCTCGACGGAGTCCTGCATCTGGCCGGCCTCTACCATGAATCGCTCTTGGAAAATGAAACCATCGAGGGACTGGCTTCCGTCATGCATCCAAAAGTCTCGGGCGCATGGGTGCTCCATCAAATTGCCAAAACGCGGCCGGGCTGCCTGTTCATCAATTTTTCCTCGCTGATCAGCTATTTTGGCAGCCTTTCCACCGGGGCCTATGCCGCCGCCAACAATTTTCTCGACGGTTTCTCGCATCACCAGCGCCAGGCCTGCGGCCTGCGCTCTTACAACCTGCTTTGGAGCTCGTGGACCGATATCGGCATGAGCCGCGGCTACGAGGCCGGCGAAGCCCTCCGGTCGCGCGGCTATCTTTCGATCGCCGCGGAGCAGGGGGTGGAATCGCTGCTCTATGCGCTTCGCCACGACCATCCCCAGCTGCTCGTCGGCGTCGATGGCTCGAACAAAAGCATCCAGCGATATTTCAACCCGGATGCCGTGTCGTCATTCACCGCACCGGTCACGGAAGCAGGCAACTACGTGGCCCCGCGAACCGAGATCGAGCGCCAGATGGCAAAGATTTGGCAGGCGATCCTTGATGTGCCGCAGGTCGGCTTGAAGGACAATTTCTTTGAGCTGGGCGGGCGCTCGCTGCTCGCCGCAAAAATGTTTGCACAGATCAACAAGACGCTGGGTAAGAACCTGCCCATTCCCGCGCTCTTCAAGGCGCCCACCATCGAGCAGCTGGCCGTGATGTTTTTCGAACAGCCGAAATCCAGCGCGGTCAAAATCAATGCGCTGCAAATGGGCGGCACCCGCCCGCCGCTCTTCCTGATTCCCGGGGCCGGCGCGGAAGGAACGGTTTTCAAGGAATTGGCCAACCGGCTCGGGACCGACCAGCCGTGCTTCGGCTTGCAGGCCCGCGCCCTCACTTCGGCTGTTGCCACCGGCCAGCCGATCTCAATCGAGGAAATGGCCAGGCTTTTTGCCGGGGAAATCCTTGCCCTCGCCCCGGCCGGGCCGTGCGCTTTGGGCGGACAGGGTTTCGGCACCGTGCTGGCTTGGGAAACCGCCCGGGTGCTGGCCGCCCAGGGCCGGCCGGTTTCACTGCTAGCCCTCATCGACCCGCCCCCCTCCGCATTTTTTGAGCCGGAATCATCAAGCCCCTCTCCGCGTTACCGCTTCATCAAGCCGGGCGGCAGCCCGGCCGGCCTTTTCAGCCGCTTTTTAAAGAAAAGCTCCCATGAAGATGCCGGTGTAACCAAAGAGCTCAGACAGGCGCGTGAACATTATGGCAATGTCACGCTCGCCGCCGCCACCTGGCCCGTTTTCGTATTTGGAAGTTCAAATGGCGGCCTGCCTTGGAAGGATTTGTCCACCGCCGCATTTTCGTCCCAAGCAATGGATCAGTTCGACCGTGTACTTGGTGACCGTCTGGCCAAATGAAGGCATCCCCGGAAATTCCGAATATTCGCCCGACTGCGCTCCTCCCGAGCGAGGAGGAACCGCGCCCACTTGAACCCATTCTCCCGGCCGGATCACCAAGCGACGCGTGTCTTTCGGCAAGATTTGCCGCGGCTCGATCGGAAGGCGAAGAACTGCCGCCACCCTTAAGCTATGGGCGGGGGAATTTTGCGGATGCACCCATGAGGATGCCGCTGCCGACCGACCGGTTGAAGCCGGCGAACCTGGGCGCACTTGCGGCAGAATTCCACTTCGAAATCGATGGTGATCTGACCCAAGCCCTCGGCAAAATCCATCCAAACGATCACTCGCTGGAGACAACGTTGCTGGCGATCTTTGCCATCCTGCTCCAACGACTCAGCCGGCGGGAAGACCTGATTATTGGCACTCTTTCGACCGGGAGCGCCCGTGACGCCCTGCCCGTGCAGCTCAACTTATCCGGTGATCCAACCATGCCCGACCTGCTTGGGCACGTGGGCAAGCGGGTGGCTGAAAGCCGGGCCCACGATCAGGAAATACCCCTTAAGGATATCCGGCTCCATCTCGAAGGCTCGCCTGCGTTGTCTCAAGTGCTGTTTGGCCTGCAGGCCGGGCCCGCACCGCCCAGCCCGGCCGGGGATTTCGCCACGGGGCATCCCCATTGCGAAATCTGCCTGTTAATCAAGAAATGCGAGAACACCCTCGCCTGCCGTTTTGTGTATAATCCGGTGCTCTTCGAATCTTTTTCCATCGGGCGATATTCAGTTTTATATACAAACCTGCTGCGCTCATTCCTTGCCCATACCCACGGCAAAGCGTCCGAGCTGGATTGGCTGGATGACGAAGAGAGGGAAAAAGTGGTTCACCTTTGGAACCAAACCCAGCGCGCGTATCCACGGGCCAGCATCGCTGAGTTATTTGGCGAACAAGTCGCCCTGCGGCCGCAGGCGGCGGCCTTGAAGTTTGCCAACCGCAAACTGACCTACGCGGAACTGGATCTGCGCGCAAACCAGATTGCGAACTATCTGGTCAAAGCCGGCGTCAAACCGGACATGCACGTTGCGCTGTTTTTCGAGCGATCGCCCGACCTCATCGTGGCAATGCTCGGCATCATTAAAGCGGGAGGCGCCTATATGGGAATGGATCCGGAGTATCCCAACGCACGGCTGGCCTTCATGCTCGAAGACGCAAACGCACGCGTGGTCCTGACCCAGGAATCACTTTGCCAGAGACTGGCCGCCTCTTCTGCATCCATCGTCTGCCTGGATCGCGACTGGCCCCAGATCGAAAAGGAAAGCTCCGCGCCCCCCCGGGTCGAGGTGAACGGCGATCAAATCGCCTGCGTGTGTTACACCTCCGGCTCAACGGGACGCCCCAAAGGAGCGGCCCTGCCCCAAGGTGGTGTGATCAACCTGGTCAAGTGCACGGATTTTGTGACCTTCAGTCCGGAAGAAACCATCCTGCAGTTTTCGCCGGTTGGGTTTGATGCTTCCATTTTCGAGATATGGGGCGCTTTGCTCAATGGGGCCAAACTGATGATCATGTCCCCGGGCATGCCTTCGCTCGAGGAACTCGGTCGCGTCATCCGCGAAGAGAAAGTTTCGATCCTTTGGCTTACTTCAGCCTTGTTTCATTTAATGGTGGATGAGCACCTTGAAGATCTCCGCGGGGTGCGCCAGCTGATCGCCGGCGGTGACGTGCTTTCCGTGCAACATGTGCGCAGGGTTATCGGGGAACTGGCACCCTGCCGGATGATCAGCGGTTATGGCCCGACCGAGAACACAACCTTTACCAATTGCCATGCCATCGCCGAAGCAGATCTTGCCTCAGGCTTTGTGCCCATCGGCCGGCCGATCGCGAATACCCGCGTCTATATCCTCGACGAACAAATGCGGCCCGTCCCCATCGGCATACCCGGTGAGATCCATACCACCGGCCATGGCCTGGCCAGGGGCTATCTCGGGCTTCCTAGTTTGACCGCGGAGAAATTCATACCCGACCCATTCAGTTCAAAACCGGACGGACGGCTTTATCAAACCGGGGACCGTGCGCGTTGGAGAATGGATGGCACGATCGAATTTCTTGGCCGGGTCGATTTTCAGGTAAAAATCAGCGGATATCGGATCGAGCCGGAGGAAGTGGAGGCGGCGCTGCGGGACGAACCGGGGGTGAAGGCTGCCGCGGTGGTCACTCACGGCCAGGATGACCACAAACGGCTGGTGGGCTATGTCACCGGGGCGGTGACAGGGGACGCCTTGCGCCAGCGCCTGCAAAAACGGCTGCCCTATTATCTCGTGCCCGATCTTATTATCGTCGTTGAAGCCCTGCCGATCAATTCCAACGGCAAACTGAACCGGCCGGCCTTGCCGGTGCCGGTGTTCGCCAGCAAGCCCAGCCACTACAGCGCTCCGCGCACCGGGGTTGAAAAACAGCTTGCGGGAATCTGGCAGGATGTCCTCGGCGTTCCGTGCGTCGGCCTGAAAGACAATTTCTTCGAACTCGGCGGGCGCTCGCTGCTCGCCGCAAAAATGTTCGCCCAAATCAACAAGACGTTGGGCAAAAACCTGCCCATTCCCTCCCTCTTCAAGGCGCCCACCATCGAGCAGCTGGCCGTGATGTTTTTTACCCACCCAAAATCCAGCGCGGTCAAAATCGATGTCCTGAAAATGGGCGGAACCCTTCCGCCGCTCTTCCTGGTGCCTGGCGCCGGGGAAGCAGGCCACCCCTTCGAAGATCTGGCCCGGCAACTCAGCTCCGATCAGCCGGCCTTTGCGCTGCAAGCCAAGGCCCTGCTCGGGTTTTCCAGCCAGCCAGTCGATATCACGGAAATCGCCCGGCTTTTTGCCGAGGAGATTGCCGTGCTCAACCCGACGGGCACCTGCGCGGTTGGCGGCCGGGATTTCGGAGCCGTCCTGGCCTGGGAAACCGCCGGGCAGCTTGCCGCCAAGGGTCGCACGGTCTCGCTGCTGGCCTTGATCGAGCCCCCGCCCGCCGCCTTTTTTTCCCGTGAGAGCGCCGGCCCGGCCCCATCGTATCGATTGGCCAAACCGGCGGCAGCATCGGGAGAAATATTTGGCCGGCTCTTCAAGAAAGGTCCCGGAGAAAACAACGGCGTGACCAGGGAGTTGCACCAGGCCCGCGAGAAATACGGCGATGCCCTGCTGGGCCCCTCGGCCTGCCCGGTGGCCGTGTTCAGCACAAGCGGCCCCCACCAGCCATGGCCGGAACTGGCACCCGCCGGCTTCTCGGCATTTTCTTCCGCCGAGGCCGGGCCCAAACTGGCCGGATGGTTTGTGCCATGAACGCCGTGCCCGCCTCCTCTGTCGTTGATAACTTGATCCGGTCCGCATGTGACGGCGGCCCGCTCACGCTTCCTCCCGACCATCCTTCCAGCCTGGCCGGGGCGTTGGAACGGGCCGCGCACAAACATCCCGGCCATGGCATCTTCTATGTCGAGGGCTCCGGGGAAGCCCGCCTGCAGGCCTACCCTCAGTTGCTCGATGAAGCCGCCCGCATCCTCTCCGGTTTGCAAGCCCGCGGCCTGCGCCCGGGACAAACGGTGATTTTTCAACTCGAGCACAACCATGATTTCATCCCGGCTTTCTGGGCCTGTGTGTTGGGCGGCTTCGTGCCGGTGCCGGTTTCGATCGCCCCAACCTACGAGCAGCCGCACAACATCCTGGCCAAGCTTCGCAATGCCTGGTCGATGCTGGACGGCCCGCCCGTCCTGGCCGGGGCCGCCCTGGCTCCACGCCTGCAGGCCTTTGCCGCCCGGGAAAACCTGCCGGGGTTCACGGTCGAATCCGTCGGCCAACTGCGCCAGGCCCCGCCGGCCCGCGCCTGGCACCCGGCCCGGCCGGACGATCTCGCCCTGCTCCTGCTGACTTCCGGGAGCACCGGCCTGCCCAAGGCGGTGCGGCAGACGCATCGCAGCCTGCTGGCCTGGGCCGCCAGCGTCGCGCAAGCCTGCGAATTCGACGACCGGGATGTATCCATAAATTGGATGCCGCTCGACCACGTCGGCGGGCTGGTCATGTTCCACCTGCGCGATGTCGTCGCCGGCTGCCGCCAGGTGCATGCCCCGACCGAGGGCGTGCTGCAGCGCCCCCTGGTGTGGCTTGAATGGATCGAGCGCTTCCGCGCCACCATCACCTGGGCGCCCAATTTTGCCTTCGGCCTGGTCAACGAACAGGCCGCTGAGCTTGCCCGGCGCCGCTTCGACTTGTCCTCGATGCGCTTCATCCTCAATGGCGGCGAGGCGATTGTCAGCAAGACCGCCCGGCGTTTCCTCGAGGTCCTGGCTCCGCACGGGCTGGCGCCCACGGCCATGCGGCCCGCCTGGGGCATGTCGGAAACATCCTCGGGCGTCACCTATTCGCACGGCTTTACGCTCGGAACCACGCGGGACAGCGATCCGTTCGTGGAAGTCGGCGAGGCCATCCCGGGCGTGCAGATTCGCATCGTCGACCAGCAGGATGAGCCCGTGCCGGAAGGCAAAAACGGGCGGCTCCAGGTTCGCGGCATTTCCATCACCGGGGGCTATCATCAAAATCCCGAAGCCAACCAGGCCTCCTTCACCGCCGACGGCTGGTTCATCACCGGCGACCTGGGCATCATCAAGGACGGGCGGCTCTCCATCACCGGGCGGGAAAAAGACGTCATCATCATCAACGGGGCCAACTTCTACAGCCACGAGATCGAGTCGGTCGTCGAGGAAATCGATGGCGTCGAGGTTTCCTTCACCGCGGCCTGCGCCATCCGGCTGCCGGGCGAGAACACCGACCAGGTTGCGGTTTTTTTCTGCCCGACACCCGCCGGCGAATCCCAGCTTCCCGAACTGATAAAAATCATCCGACACACAGTGAGCCGCAAGGAAGGCGTGACCCCGGACTTTATCGTGCCTTTGGCCAAAAGCGACATTCCGAAGACGGCGATCGGAAAAATTCAGCGCGCCCAGCTCAAGAAACAGTTTGAAGACGGCGAGTTGGCCGCGGCTCTCGCCCGTGGACAAACGGCGACAACGCCAACCGATGTCACCGCCAGCTGGTTTTACCGCCGAGTCTGGCGCGAGACGGAAATCCCCATCGGGCAGCCTTTGCCGGAAGGCCCGTGGCTGGTCTTTGCCGACGAACTGGGCCTGGGCCAGGCGCTGGCCGGAAGCTTGCAGGCCAAGGGACGCGCTTGCACCCTGGTGGTTGGCGGCCCGGCATTCGCCCAATTGGCACCTGACAAATTCGCCATCGATCCTCACGCACCCGGCGATTACGACCGCGTCTGGACCGCACTCAGCGCCGGGGACCGGACACCGCGCCAGACGGTTCACTTGTGGAGTTACGGCCCGGAATCCGCACCGGCCACCGCGACCGGGTTCGAACAGGCGCAGGAGCTTGGCGTGCACAGCCTGCTCTGCCTGGTGCAGGCGTTCGCCCGGGCGCAGCGGGACGAGGAGCCCCACCATCTCTGGGTGATTTCAAATCACGCCTTTGCGGTGCAAGCCGGCGAAAAAGTGGCTTTCGAAAAATCCGCTTTGTCCGGCCTGTTGAAAACATTGCCGCAGGAAATTTCCGGCTTGGTTTGCACCCAGGTGGACTTGGCCGGCACGGAAACCGCCGATCATGCCGTTTGTTTGGGCCGCGAATTCTGCGATCCGGAAGCGCCATCGGAAATTGCCTGCCGCGACGGCGGCCGATTCAAGGCCATGCTGGCCAACGCCGAAGCTCCGGAAAAAGCCGGCGATACGGGCCTGGTCAAAGGCGGCTGCTATCTGATCAGTGGTGGCGTCGGCGGAATCGGCCGCGAAATCGCCCGGTACCTGGCCGCTGAATATCAAGCGCGACTGCTGATCATCGGCCGTTCCCCGGCCGAAACGGTGGCAGCGCGGTTGCACGAATTGCAATGCCCGGACCGCGACGTCGCCTATGTTTCCGCTGACATCGCGGACCTGGCGCGCGTGAACGCTGTCATTTCCGAGGCGGAAATCCGGTGGGGCCGCCCTCTCGACGGAATCTTCCACCTCGCCGGAGTTTTGGAAACGCGCCGGTTGGCCGAAGAGACACGCGAATCCCTGAAGCGCAGCCTGCGGCCAAAAACGACCGGGGCCTGGGTGTTGCACCAGGTGGTGAAAGACCGGCCCGGCGTGCTGGTGGTGAATTTTTCTTCGTTGCTCGGCTACTTCGGCGGTTATCAGTACGGGGCCTATTCCGCAGCCAACGCATTTCTCGAGGGGCTGTCGCATTACCAGCGCTCGATTGGATTGCGCAGCTACTGCCTGATGTGGAGTTCGTGGACGAACACCGGCATGAACCAGGGCGGGGCGGAAGAAGAGGCCGCCACCCGCGCCAAGGGATATTTTTCCATCAGCCATGCCCAGGGCATGGATTCGCTGCGCTTTGCCTTGCGGGCCAATCACCCGCAGCTGTTGATCGGGCTCAATGGCCACAATGCCAACATCCGGCCACAGCTTGAAGCCGCTTGGGCGGAAGTTTCGCCGGGCGGGACTGATTACATCGAGCCCCGCACCGAGACGGAACGCCAACTCGCCAAAATCTGGCAGGAATTGCTCAAGCGTCCGCAGGTGGGTGTGCGGGATAATTTTTTCGAGATCGGCGGGCGATCCCTGCTCGCGGCGCGTCTCTTTGCGCGCATCGACAAGGAAATGGGCTGCAAGCTGCCCCTGTCCACTTTGTTCAAAGCGCCCACCATCGAAACTCTCGCCGCTTTGCTCGGCGAGTCCGGGAAACCGGCGCCTCCCTGCCAGGTGCTGCCGGTGCAGCCGAATGGTTCCCGTCCGCCTTTTTTCTGCATCCCGGGCGGTGGCAGCGATGCCATCGTGTTCCAGGATTTGTCCCGCGCGCTCGGCCCGGACCAGCCGTTTTACGGGCTGCAGGCCCGCGGGCTCGATGCCACGCCGATCGAGGGGGAATTTCCCAGCGTGGAGCAAGTCGCCGCGGATTTCATCAAGGCCATCCGGCATTTGCAGCCGCAGGGGCCTTATTTTGTGGGCGGTCATTGCTTCGGGTGCTTGCTCGCGTGGGAAGTGGCGAGCCAGCTCAAGGCACAAGGCCATGAGGTGGGCCTGCTCGCTTTGCTCGATCCGATCGTAAGCAATGTTTTTTCCGGCGAAATCATCGGCCGCGACCGCCTGCGCTACCATTGGCAGAAGTTCACGCGCCTGTCTTTCGGTGCGAAGTGCGGATATTTTCTGGAAAAGGTGCGCAATTTCAGCCGCACCCTCGTCGTCAGGCAGCGCATCGCCCAATCCTACGATCAGGCGCGCTCCATGCACAGTCGCTACCAGCTTCGTCCCTATCCGGGGCAGGCCGTCGTTTTCCTGGCCAACGATTCATTTTTCAAACTCACCCCGGATCGCGATCCCCGCCGGTATTATGAGCGGCTCGCATTGGAAGGAACGCTGTACATCGAGGCCGAGGGTGACCACCACGGCATGCTCCACCAACCCGGAGTGCCGGGTTTGGCTGCGGAGCTGCGCGCCTGCCTGGCGCGGGCCGCGACGCCCGCGTTTGCGTGAACCTGCCCATGCGATTTTCCATGATTCCAGTTCTCACGATTGCATCCTTTGGCTATCTGCGGCAAAAGTGGCCGCGGGCGGCAGGCCTCACTTACGCCGTCTGCTTTGCCGCGGGTTTGACTTCCTGCCGGGGCAAACCCATGGAGCTGCCCGACAATCATCAGCTTTCGGCCAGCCCGGTGATTTGCCATGTCGATCCGACCAAGGTGCGGCGGGAAATTCAACGCGGGGTGTTCGGCACCAACCTGGAATGGTTCAACTATGCCAATGGCCTTTGCGCGACCGATGGTTCCATCGACCCCGCATGGAGCGCACTCGCGCGCGACCAAGGAATCACCAACGTCCGCTTTCCCGGCGGCACGCTCTCCGACTTTTACCATTGGCGCGACGGGATCGGCCCGGCGGGCGAACGTCCGTGGAGGGATCACCCGACCGACTCGGGCCGGTCGCCCAACATTTTTGGCACGCCCGAATTCATCCGTTTTTGCCTCGAGACCCACGCGGTGCCGCTGATCACGGTCAACGCCGGCACCGGGGATGCGGCCGAAGCCGCAGACTGGGTCGCCTACTGCAATCAGCCGTCGAATGCCCATCGCGCCGCAGATGGCCTGCCTGGACCGGTCAACGTCAAACTATGGGAAGTGGGCAATGAACTTTATCTGCCGGGCAATCCCACCGACAAAAAGATCATCACGGTTCCCCCCGACGTGTATGCGGATCGGTTTCTTGAATTTGCCGCCGCCATGAGGAAAGTTGACCCGACCATCAAGCTCATGGCGATCGGCACGGCAAACTCCACCGCGTTTAATCTCCCCTACCCGGACTGGACGGAAATTCTGCTGAAGAAAGCTGCCTCCCAAATAGACTTGGTCGCGATCCACAACGCCTATTTCCCCATGATCTTCGGGAAAACAGGCCTGACGGCGAAGGAAGTTTACCAAAGCTTGTGGGCCGCGCCAGAGGCCGTGGACCGCAGCTTGGGCAAGCTGGACGCGCTCATCGCCAAATATGAAAACGGCCGGCACATCGGAGTCGCCGTGACCGAATGGGGCGCGCTCTTTTCGTTTGACCCACAGTGGATCGACCATGTCAAAACCATGGGCACAGCCGTTTATCTCGCCCGCCTCATGCAAGTTTTCATCAATCATCCGCGCGTCGTGGTGGCCGACTATTTTAAGTTTACCGATCGCTCTCCCATGGGCTGGGTTGGCTATGACCAGAGGCCGAAAATTCCTTACTATGTCGTCCAACTTTTTGCCCGGCACTTCGGCCGCCGATTGGTTGAGGCCACGGTGGAAAGTCCGACCTTCAGCGTTGGCCCGGTCGGCGTGGCCACCGCCGAGTCGGATGTGCCGGAGATCACCGTCGTCGCCGCACTGGACGACTCGGGCCGAAAACTCTTCGTCAACTTCATCAACCGCAGCTGGCAGACCATCCACCAGGTGCGGCTCGACACGGGCAGCTTCAAGCCGGCGGACACCGCGACGGCATGGGAATTATCGACTCCGGGATTGACCGATCACAACGGCCGCGATCTACCCGAGGAAGTTCCCACCAGCATGTACGATGAGCCCTCCGTGCATCCCGGCGCCAAAAGCACAATCAGGCTCGAACAAAAAACCATCTCTCTTAAAACTCCCCTCATTCTTCAGCCTTATTCAATCGTCACTATCGAGCTCGACGCCCTATCATGATCCCGTCCTCCTCCCATCCTTCCAGTTCGCGTCCTTCAACCAGCCAGCCCCGCCCATTCGGGCCGGTCGGCCTCGCCGCCGGCCTTGTTGGCACACTGTTGATGCTGTCGGCGTGTGCCACCCACGAGGTAAGTTTGCGCGAAAACGGCGTGCCGCTCACGCCACCCCTCAATGGAAGCGACTACCTGTTGCCAAAACCAAGCTTCTCCCCGGTTCTCTCGCCACTCGACAAAATCCGGGTGCAAATCCTGCCAGTGGCCGCGGCCGGCGAGGGTCTTGTGCTGGAGCCTTATGATACCATCAAATACGAGTTCAGCTTTCTCGGCGATGATTACCACATTTTGCCCGGCGACGAATTGACCGTGCAATTTGGCCCCGATTCCAAACGCGACCTTTCCCTCGTCGTGCGGCCCGATGGGAAAATCACATTGCAGGACGTCGGTGAAATCACGGCCTTGGGGAGAACCCCCGCGCAGCTGGCCGATGACATCAACGCAGCCTATCGCGGGCAGCTGACCAAGCCTGCCACCTCGGTTAGCCTGGCCAGATCCAGCCTTTCGCTCGGTGAGCTGTCCGGTGAAGCGGTCGTGCAGGACGACGGCATGGTCTCTATTCCGAAAATCGGGCGGGTCGCGGCGGCCGGACTCACCGTTGCACAATTGAGTGAAAACCTCTCGGCCCTTGCCTCGAAGCGTTTTGAAACTTCGATGGCCATCCAGGTCAGCCGCCAGCTCCCGACCCTGGACAAACAGAAGGAAGGTTTGGTTGGGTTTGACGAATTGCTCACGGTTTCGTCCGACGGCCACCTCGCCCTGCCCGAACTCGGCGCGTTCAATGCCGCGGGGGACACCGTCGTCTCCCTGCAGGCCGAAATCCAGAATGCCCTGCGCAGCCGCTATAAAAACAGCCTGACCGTCTTGATTGGACTCGAGGCCTCGGATGTCCGCGTGGTTTATGTGGATGGTGAAGTCGGGCGCCCCAATGCCTACCCACTTTCGTCAAACATGACCCTGCTCAAGGCCGTGACCGTGGCCGGCGGGGTCGTCAACACCGGCGATATGCGCCGCGTCACCCTCATTCACCGCGACGAACATGACAACGTGTATGTCTATGTTGCCAATCTTAAGGATTTTATTGAAAAGGGCGCGAAGCAAAACGATCTGGCCCTGTCCTCACAGGATATTGTCGTGGTTCCGAAGACTGGCATCGCCAAGGCCGACCTGTGGGTCGATCAGTACATCACCAGTATACTGCCATTCTCCCGCAGCGTCGGCTACGAATATTCCCAAGGGACAAGCAAGATCCTCTCCCCCTGATCATGCCCGCCAGTGGAGGCAACCAGGAGACATGAAAAATCGTCCCTGCGTACTGTCGTTTTTCAGTGTTTTTCTGGCCTGTCTCCTGCCGGCAGCGGCGTCAACAAGCGCCGGCGCCCCTGCTTCCAGCCTCGTCCCTTCGATCATCCGCGAGGGGGGTTATTTAAATTGGCTGAATGGGGCCGTATACCAGTACCAGTTGTTGCAGTTAAGCGAACCCGGCGGACGTACAACCTACGCCATCTGGCTTCCGCCCAATTCTACCAGCGGGCTTCGGCCCGCGGTGCTGATCACTGAACCCTACATGGAAGTCGATTGGAGCACTGACCCGGTCGACCTGGCTTGGGCTGCGCGCTTTAATCACAATCTGCCCTTTTATCCCGATGTTAACGGCCCATTTGTCAACCCAACCAGCGGCCCAATTAGCTATGCCCTTTGGAACCCGGGTGATGTTCCCCCTGAGGGCTTGGTTTGCCTCGGCCACAACATGGGCGTGCTCCTGGTTTTCGAGCGTTTTTATGCCGGTGGAACGGTCGCCGATAATGTAAAGGATACGACGCTTGGGTTGGAGTTCCTGCAGGAGCAAAGCGGCATCGATCTCAACCATCTTGGCATTTTCGGAGAGTCTTGGGGAGGCTTCGAAGCCATTTATGGGGCCGCGAATGCTCCGGCCGGCGCCGTACCGGCGTTCGGCGTTGCCCGGTCTCCTCCTTCCGATTTGGGCCAATTTTATCAGTACGCCACCCAAGGTCTTTTCAGCCTGATTCAAGACCAGGGGCTGTTGGCCCAGAGATTATCGTTTTATGATCCCTATGTCCGACGGATTGCAGCCAGCACCGTCACTTCTCTTTCGCCGCTGAGTTTTGATTTTTCGGCTTATGGCCTCAATTTCCTGCAAACAAATCTGAAAACAAAATTTTTGGTGTTGCACGACCAATGGGACACGCTCGTCCCTTTCTCGCAGTCTGTGGCCCTGGTGACCGCGGCGCCCAACCAAGTGCAGGGATTGTGGTATCCACACGTCGGCGCCATCGACTACAACTCACTCCCTTTGTCCCATGAACCCGTCAGCCCGGGAATGGCCCCGGGGAATGCGTCTGTCTTCACCTGCGTTTACCTGCTGGAGCGCCTGCTCCCTTTAAACGCTCCCATCTTCATCCCCTATCGTTCGTCAGATCTCATTAACTTTTTTGCCTATATGCGGGATATGCAAAAACAGGGCCAGGATATCAGTTCGCTCGTGCCGAGGCTCGGTGATCTGGCCGATTCGCGGATTGTCATGGTCGACATGACTCCCGCCCCCGGCAATTTTCCGCCTCTGCCTGGATCGCTCTGGACCGCCTATTTTTTAAATTTACCATAGGCGGAAACGGGGAATTGGCTGCTTGGATTCCGCCGCTTCATGCTCCGCGGCCTGGGGAAAGTGTCGCCGGAATGGACGCCGGTTGCGATGTCCCGAAACCTTCGTCGCCGCATAAGCGCGGGGTCGTGCTCAAAACAGCCTCATTTGCCAATCGCATCCAAAATAGCGCAGCCATTTTGATTCAGCTGCGTGGAGGCGAAGTCCGACACGCGGCCAGAGAGATTCCATATAAACCCCTAGCCGCATGCTGCAGAAACCCCCAGCCTCGCCGGCTTGAGGTTTATTTATACACGCTGGGGGTAAAAAAATATAAAATTAAACCGAAACATACTATTAAAATGACTTTATCTACATATATGTTACATTTGAAAAATAACCATAGCACTGTTTCATATATCAAACACAACCCATAGGTGTTTATTCGGCGCCTCTCTAGTCTGTTAACCCCATACAATCCCCGAGCAAACGTTACCAAAAAATGCGCCTTGGCGGCATTTGGCGAAGCGTAGTATGTAATGATGAAAACACCCCCGCCCAATTATACTGCATTCATATGGGCGTTTGCACTTCTAGGCCTTCCGGCCGAGGGATCGCCCACGGCCGATGTTGAATGCTCGGTCCAAGCGGGCACCTTGCTGAACTCCGTCCCCCCGGAATTATTTGGCACGAACATTGAATGGTTCAACCAGGGCAACGGACTGGCTGATGCCCAGGGAAACCTGAACACCAGCCTGCTGACCACCGCCGCCAACCAGGCAACGTCCCCCGTCCGCTTCCCCGGCGGAATCCTTTCGGATTTCTATCATTGGCGGAACGGCACCGGTCCGGTCGGTTCACGCCCGGCCATGCCGCACGGCGCGGATCCGGGCATTGAACGGGATGTTTATGGCACCCCTGAGTTTCTCAAAACCTGCCAGCTCATCGCGGCGACCCCGCTGATCACGGCCAATGTGGGCACCGGCACCGCCAGCGAGGCCGCCGGCTGGGTCGATTATTGCAATAATCCGAAAAATGCGCAGCGCGTGGCCGACGGCGTGGATCCAACCATGCGGGTGCCCCTGTGGGAACTCGGCAACGAGCTCTATTTCAACAGCAGCGCGGCTGAGCAGCAGATCACGATGACTCCGCAAGCCTACGCCCAGCAAGTGCTGTCGTTCGCCACCGCCATGCGGCAAGTGGACCCCTCCATTCAACTGATGGCCATCGGCGTGCCCGACCGGACGGCCTACGCGTTAACCCAATATCAGGACTGGACCCAAACCGTGCTGCAAACATGCGCCAACCAGATCGATTATATTGCCTACCATGATGCCTATTTTCCGGGATTTTTTGGCGCGAGCCCCACTTTACAGGCAGGATATCAAGCGATGTGGGCCGCGCCGGAAACGGTTGACCAGGAGCTGACCCAGCTGGAGGGATGGATCGCCCAGTATCAGCAGTCCCGCCCCATCAACATCGCCGTCACCGAGTGGGGCCCGCTCTTTGGACTGCTGCCGGACTGGATCGACCACAACAAGACCATGGGCAGCGCCGTTTACGTCGATCGGATGATCCAGGTGTTCTTGTCGCATCCCAAGGTGAAGGTCGCGAACTACTTCAAGTTCACCGACGACACCTACATGGGATGGGACTCATATCTGAACCAGCCGAAGGTTCCCTATTACGTCATCCAGCTCTTCGCCCAGCATTTTGGAACCACCATGGTTTCAACCAACGTGACCAGCCCGGTCTATTCCACCGCGGGGGTGGGTGATGCTCCGCCCGAGTCGAACGTGGCCCTGGTCACGGCCGTCAGCTCGATCGACCCCGCAACCGGGAAGCTCTATGTTAACTTTGTGAACCGTGACTGGGCGCAAACCCATTACGTCCAGCTCACCGTCGGCGGATTCCGGTACTCGACGGCCACCGGAACGCTCCGGAAAATTTACTCTTCCTCGGTCACCGACAACAACGGACCGGACATGAGGCCGGGGATCGGCATATCTTATGTCGATCCGTCCCCCATCGCGAGCAACATCCAAATTCAATTGGAGTCGGTCGATCTGAATTCGCCCATCGCCCTGCCCCCGCACTCCGTCGAGACTCTGGAAATCGATGGGGATCCACCGACGCTAACGATCACCTCGCAGCCACAATCCACCTCGATGGTTGCGGGGGGAAGCTTTACGCTTAACTTGGCTGCGAGTGGCAGTGGCCCCCTCACCTATCGCTGGATCCAGAACGGGACGACCCTCACCAGCCAGACCAACGCGGCCTACACAAAAACCAACGCGCAAATGAATGACTCCGGATCATATGTTTGCGTCGTAAGCAACCCCAGCGGGAGCATCATGAGTTCAATGGCCACGGTTACGGTGACCACCCAGCCCCCGAGCAATGCGGCTCTGCCCGCTAGCAGCGCGGCTCTGTCCACTGGCGGGGGAGGCGGCGGTGCGCCCAGCTATTGGTTTCTTGGTCTCCTGGCGTTTGCCGGCGTCCTGCGCTGGAAGCTTTCAAAGCGCGCAACCCGAGCCTCCCTCCGTGGATGACATCCATGGTTGGCAGGCAACGCTGGTGGCCCCCTATGCCGGCTTCATGCCGGTCCTTTCCGCCGAAGGAACCAACGGGCCCAGGGTTTGGATTTTGAATTAATCAGGGTTCCGGCTGGAGAATCAAGCCCCCTGGAGTGGTTGCATTAACCGGCTGATTTTACCTCCCCGCCGGCCGCGTGAAAGCCGGGGTCAACCGCCCACGATTGGACTTCAAACACCCCGCAAAGAATATAAAATATATTGGATTATATAAATAATTTTCCCCAACTGCATTTTTACATGCATGGAACATCAATAATCTATAAAGCAGATTGGTTATTCGAATAACATTCGATCGTGGGAAAAAAGTGACTATAATGTGGCATGAAACGCCACTTACCCCATGGTGTCGTGCTTGCGTTAGCGGTTGCAATCCTCCGGTTCCCAGCCAGCGCAGCGACTTCACCCGATGTCATCTGTTCGGTCCAAGCAGGCACCCTGCTGAACCCCGTGCCCCCATGGCTGCTGGGCACCAATGCCGAATGGTTCAACCAAGGCGATGGATTGGCCGATGCGCAGGGAAACCTGAATATCGACCTGCTCATCACCGCGGCCAGCCAAGGGATATCCTCCGTCCGTTTTCCCGGCGGGATCCTCTCCGATTTTTATCACTGGCAGAACGGCACCGGGCCGGTGAGCCTGCGCCCGGTGATCCCGCACGGTGCCGATCCTGGCTTCGAGCAGGACGTGTACGGCACCCCGGAATTTCTCCGAACCTGCCAGCTCATCGCCGCGACCCCGCTGATTACGGCCAATGTCGGGACGGGGTCGGCCAGCGAAGCCGCCGGCTGGGTCGATTATTGCAACAATCCGCAAAATGCCCAGCGCGTGGCCGACGGGGTGGATCCATCCATGCGGGTGCCCTTGTGGGAACTCGGCAATGAGCTCTATTTCAACAGCAGCACGGCGGAGCAGCAGATCACCATGACCCCGCAGGCCTATGCCCAGCGGGTGCTGTCGTTTGCCACCGCCATGCGGCAAGCGGATCCTTCCATTCAGTTGATGGCCATCGGCGTGCCCAACCGGTCGGCCTATTCGTTAACCCAATATCAAAATTGGACCCAGACCGTATTGCAGGCCTGCGCCAGCCAGATCGATTACATTGCCTACCACGACGCTTATTTCCCGGGATTTTTTGGCCCGAGCCCCACTTTGCAGACGGGTTACCAGGCGATGTGGGCGGCGCCGGAAACGATCGACCAGGAGCTGACGCAGCTGGAAGGATGGATTGCCAAGTATCAGCAATCCCGCCCGATCAACATCGCCATTACCGAGTGGGGTCCGCTGTTTGGCCTGTTGCCGGACTGGATCGATCATAACAAAACCCTGGGGAGCGCCGTCTATGTCGGCCGCGTCATGCAGGTGTTTCTGTCCCATCCCAAGGTAAAAGTTGCCAGCTATTTCAAGATGGTCGATGGAACCTTCATGGGCTGGAATTCATATCTGAATCAGCCCAAGGTTCCTTATTATGTCATTCAGCTTCTGGCCCAGCATTTCGGAACCTTCATGGTGGCAACCCGCGTGACCAGCCCGGCCTATTCCACCAGCGAAGTCGGCTATGCCCCGCCGGAGTCGAACGTGGCCCTGGTCACTGCGGTCAGTTCGATCGACCCGGTTAACCACAAACTATATATCAATTTTGTTGATCGGGATTGGATCAATTTTCACAGCATCCAACTGAATTTGAGCGGATTTAAGCACACGGCCACGACCGGAACATTCTGGTATGTTTACTCCCCCTCGGTCACCGATAACAACGGGCCGGACATGGCGCCGGGGCTCGGACTGTCTTACATCGATCCATCCACG
>DATMNP010000056.1:0-26742 GCA_035568935.1 Opitutaceae bacterium
CGCAGCGCGCCCAGCGCATCCCAACCCAGCGACGTGAACAGGCAGGTGTAGAGTTTGCCGTCGGCCGAGAGCCGCGCGCGGTGGCAGTCGCGGCAGAACGGTTCCGTCACCGAGCTGATGATCCCGACCTCGCCGCGGCCGTCGGCATAGCGATAACGCCGGGCCACCTCGCCGCGATAGGCAGGCATGAGCGGCTCAAGGGGCCACGCCGCGGAGATTTTTTCCACGATCTCGCGCGCGGGCACGACGAGTTCGGGCCGCCAACCGTTGGTCCGGCCCACGTCCATGAATTCGATGAAGCGCAGCGTCAGCCCGCGCTCGCGGAAATATGCACAGAGATCCAAAATCCCGCCGTCGTTCACGCCGCGCTGGACAACGCAGTTGATTTTGACCGGCAGGCCGGCCGCCACCGCTGCGTCGATGCCGCGCAGCACGCGCTCCCGGCCAAGGCCGCGGCCGTTGAGCTGCGCAAAGGTCGCATCGTCGAGCGAGTCCACGCTGATGTTGAGGCGGTCAAGCCCGGCCTCGCGCAGCTCGGGCACAAATTTTTCCAGGAACCAGCCGTTGGTCGTCAGCGCCACCTCGGGCACGCGCACCTCGCGCTTGAGCGCGCGCACAATCTCCGGCACGTCCGGCCGCAACAGCGGTTCTCCGCCCGTCAGGCGGATTTTTTCCACGCCAAGCGCCACAAACGCCCGCGCGAGCCGGGTCAGCTCACCGGATGTCATGAGCTGCGCATCGCGCAAAAACGCATGCCCGGGCCCGAACACTTCCGCCGGCATGCAGTAGGGACAGCGGAAGTTGCAACGGTCGGTAAGCGACACGCGCAGGTCGTGCAGCGGACGGTTGAACTGGTCGCGGACGGCAACGGGCATTTGAACCACAAAGACACAGAGAACACGGAGAAGCAAAGTCAGATGTGCATTTCCTCCGTGCGCTTCGTGCCTCTGTGGTTCAACCTTTACCCCATGCTCACCCCCGCGGAAGCCGAAGCGCTCATCCTGGCCAGCATCCCACCGATGCCCATCGAGGATGTGCCGCTGGCCGAGGCCCATGGCCGGGTGCTGCGCGCAGATGTACGCGCCGACCGCGACTTGCCGCCCTTCGACCGCGTGATGCTCGATGGTTATGCGCTTCGCGCCGCCACCTGGGCCGCCGGCCCGCGGACTTTCCATGTCACGGGGTTGCAGGCCGCGGGCATGCTTCCACAAAAACTCGCGGTCGGCGACGCGTGCGTCGAGGTTGCAACGGGCGCGGCTTTGCCGGAAGGCGCGGACTGCGTCGTGCCCTACGAGGACACGACGCGCGACGGCGAGACGGTGAAAATTTCCACCGCGGCCAAACTTGGGCCCGGCCACGCCGTGCATCGCCGCGGCAGCGACTACGCGGCGGACACGGTCATCGTGTCTGCCGGCACCCGCCTGACCGGCCGCGAAATCGCCGTCGCCGCCGCGTGCGGCTGCGCCACGCTGGCCGTAAGCTCACAGCCAAAGATAGCGGTCGTGGCCACAGGCGACGAACTGGTGGACGTCGGCGCGGAGGTCGGGCCCCACCAGCTCCGCCGCAGCAACGACTATGCCCTGCGCGCCGCGCTTCACGCCGCCGGCTGGCCGCGCGTCGAGCGTTTCCACCTGCACGACATGCGCCACGAAATTGAGCACACGCTCTGGCATATTTTGACCGAGTTCGACGTCGTGCTGCTCACCGGCGGCGTGTCGAAGGGCAAATTCGACTTTCTGCCCTCCGTGCTGACCGAACTCGGCGTGCAGAAAAAATTCCAGGGCGTGGCGCAGCGCCCGGGCAAGCCGCTCTGGTTCGGCCTCAGCCCGCGCGTCCGCCCGGTCTTCGCGCTGCCCGGCAATCCCGTCTCGTGTTACACCTGCCTGCATCGCTACGTGCTGCCCGCGCTGGCCAAATCCTCGGGTGCGCCGCCCGCAGCCCCGCGCCTGGCTGCGCTCACCGCGCCGGTGACCTTCAAGCCGCCGCTTGCGTATTTTCTCCCGGTGAAAATCAGCAGCAGCCCGGCAGCCGGCCTGCTGGCCACACCGGCGGCCGTGAATACGTCGGGCGACTTCGCCGGGCTCGTGGACACGGACGGCTTCGTCGAATTGCCCGCCGGACAGGACGAATTTCCCGCGGGCACGGTGGCACGATTCTGGGCCTGGGTGTGAGGAAGCGACAGCCTCCTTCGCTACGGCGGCCAAGACCGCCCGGCATTTTAGTTCTCCACGTTTTCCCGTTTCAGCAGGCGCAGGACCGTGGCGCTGGCTGCGAACACGAGCGCAAACATCACCACCGCGATGGCGGTCGCGCGGCCGATCGCAAAATCCTTGAACATGGTCGCCACCAGCAGCGTCCCCAGCGTGTTCACGCCCGCCGCCGGATCCTGCGACGTCAACAGCCAGATCATCTCGAAGGCATTGAGCCCGCCGATCACGATGAACACCGCCGAGATCGCGATCATTTCCCAGATGAGCGGCAACGTGATCGTGAAAAACTGCCGCCACGCCGGCGCGCCGTCGAGCTCCGCCGCCTCGTAGAGCTGCGGGTCGATGCCTTCCATGGCCGCGAGATAGAGGATCAGGTTAAACCCGCACGACAGCCAGATGTAGATCGGGATGATCGATGTATAAAGATGCTCCTGTGCGAGCCAGGGAAAATCCGCGAACGAGCGCAGCCAGTCGCAGTGCAGCGCGCGGCCGAGCGCCACAAGGCCCGCATTCACGAGGCCGCCGTGCGGCTCGTAGGCGCTCATCCACAGCAGCGTGGCGGCGATGCCGCCGAGCAGGTTGGGAAACAGCAGCACCGCGCGGAACGCCCGCGCGCCCCACACGCCGCGGTGAATCAGCGTGGCCAGCAAGAGCGACACCGGCACAACCACGATTGTCGGCACGACCACGAGGTAGAGGTTGTTTTTCAGCGCGAACCAAAACGCGTCGCTCTCGAACAGCAGCCACCTGAAGTTGAACAGGCCCGCCCAGGTGCGCGGCCCGATGCCGTCCCAGCGCGTGAAGGCCCACGCGAACGCCACCAGGCCCGGCAGCAGCACGAGCGAGCCGTAGAGTAAAAATGCGGGCCCGACAAAACCCAGCGCGACCGGCGCGCGCAGCCGGCCCAAATAAGATTCGTTCTCCGCGCCGGGCGCCGTCGCCGTTTTCCGCCGCCAGCCCCGCCACAGGATCCACGCTGCGGCCGCACCCAGGGCACCGAGCAGCGCGCTGCCCGCGAACGGGTGGTTCATCTCCACGCGGTCGGGATCAGCCGCGTGCATGCGGTCGGTCGCCGCCGCCGCCTCGAGTTGTTCCGCAAATTGCCGCGGCGTGATCTGGCCGGTGGTCAGGAGCTGGCTTCCGCCGATCATTGCCTGACGGACGGCGGGCGGCTGCATCATGACCTGCGGCATGTTAAATGCCGCCTTGGCGCGGGCGATCATCGCCACGGTGTCGCGCATGCGCACCGAGTAGGCCGAGTCCGGCACGCCGCGCACCGCCACCGGCGAATCCGTGAGCCGCACAAACGCCTCCGCCCGCGCGCGCGAGGTGAGAAAGCGCAGGAAATCCACGGTCAGCCGTTCGCGCTGCACGTCACCGGTGGCAAAGACAAAGAAACTGTCCGCGCCGGTCTGGATCGTCGTGGGATCGGCCACGCCGTCGGGAAACACCGGGAAATTCATCGCACCCAACTCGAAGTCGGCGGGCATTTTTCCTTTCGTCTCGTCGACCAGCCACGAGCCGGAGACGGTCATGGCCGCGCGCCCCTGCAAAAACGCCAGCTCGGCGCCCGTATGCGTTTCGCCCTCCCAGCCGGGCAGGACATCGTTCTTCATGATGCGCTGCAGCACCCCCGCGCTGCGCTCGTAGCGCGGATCGAGCCGGGCACCGGGCGCGAGGTCGTTGAGTGCGCTCCAGCCCGCCTCGCCCGCGAGGTTGTGGTAGGCGGCGCGCAGGAAGGCGTCCGGATAAAGCCAGCGCGTGCCCGGCAGGCTCAGCGGCGCGACACCGGCGGCGCGGATTTTTTCACCCAACGAAAAAAACTCATCCCACGTGCGGGGCTCGTGCCAGCCGTGGGCGCGGAAAAGCGCCTTGTTGTAGAAAATTGTCCAGCACGAGTAAGTGAGCGGCAGGCCGCAGACATGGCCGTCCACGAGCCACGAATCCAGTGCGCCGGGCAAAAAGGTGTCGCGCCAGCGCGCGTCGCCCTCCCAATTCGGGCCGTCGAGCCAGGCCTTGAGGTCAAGGACCTTGCCCGTGCGGATGAGGATGGGCCAGGGCACGTACCCGGCGTTTGAGGCATCGGGATAGTTTCCATCGATGATGCGTATGCGCACTTTGTCCTCGATGCGCGGATCTCCATAGAGGTTGATCTTCACGCCGGGCCGCAGCGCCTCGAACTGTCGCGCGGTCTCCTCGTAGAACGCCGTGCCATTGCCCCCGGCAAAGACCGGGATATCGAGCGTGATCCCGGCGCGGCTGGCCACATTAAGTGCCAGTATCAATAGCGCACCGAAGAATATCCGCACCATGCGGACATTTGTCATGGGGCATGGCTCATTGGTCAATAGCCAGAGTCAGTCGTTGGTATTTTGTAATTGGTAGTTGGTAGGGCACCCGACACTTGCCACCTGATACTTGTTACTTGGGCGGCAGCTCCAGCGTTCAACCCAACAAATAGCGTTGCCGAAGGAAACGGGAAAACCGAAACTGTCCCTCACCATGTACCAGGTCACTTTTTCAGAGCAGAGCATGCACGAGCTGAACAAGCTCGACAAGCTGGTGCAGATGGAAGTGATCGAGCCGATCAGCAGCTTGAAGTCGTCCGACCTCGCAACGCCGCGCGAACCGCTGGGGCGCTTCCAGCGCGGTGGCCAGACACTTTACCGGCTGCGCGCCGGCGACTGCCGGTTCTATTTTGAGGTTCAGGGCGACACCCTGCACACGCTTTACATCCTGCACAAAAACTCGCTGGAAGATTTTCTCCTGCGCAACAAGCTGCCCGTTTCCGAGCAGCAACTGGTGGAGCAGCACTCGAAGTTCTGGAAATACCTCGAGTCGCTCACGAAGAAATAAAACCGTTTTGATTTTAATGGTCAAATGAGTCGCCTTTTTGTCATGCTGAGTAGCAGCGAAGAATCCCACGGGATTGCTCCGGTGAGATTCCTCGCACGGCTCGGAATGACAAGGAGCGTGTCCATGGGCCAATCTGAATCGAAAATGCCCTAACCACCCTTTTCCCGCCATGTCAGACCTCGAATCGCGCGAAAACCCCTACAATGTCCGTCAGGCCAGCCGCATTTACTTCCTGCCGAACCTGATGACGGCGGGCAACTTGTTCTGCGGCTTCGTGTCGGTGATCAAGTGCATCCAGGCCCGCATGGCCTCGGTGCCGACCGATTTGGTCACCGAATTCGCCTCCCGCACGCCCTCGGTTCTCTACACGCAGGCAGTCTGGTGCATTTTGGGTGCGGTTGTGTTTGATTCGCTCGACGGGCGCTTGGCCCGCATGGGTGGGCGCGAATCCCTTTTCGGCGCAGAATTCGATTCGCTGGCCGATGTGGTTTCTTTTGGCGTGGCGCCGGCGCTGATGGTCTTTTTTTTGATCCTGTCGCCAACGACGCAGGATACAGAGTGGTTTCGCCAGACGGGCTGGTTTTTCGGTTTTATCTACCTTTTGTGCGCCGCGGTCAGACTGGCCCGTTTCAATGTCATCACGAATCCCTTGCTTACCCGGGCGCAAAAAGAAAGCAGCAAGGATTTCATTGGCCTGCCGGTGCCGGCGGCGGCCGGCACGGTGGCGTCGCTCGTGCTGTTTCTCCTTAACCTTTCCCAGAACAACCGGGAGCTGGGGCATTGGGCGCTTACCCTGCCTTTCCTCCTCTTGCTTATCGCCATGCTGATGGTGAGCACCATTCGCTATCCCAGTTTCAAGCAAGTTGACTGGCAGATGAGGATGCGTTTGCGAACCTTTGTCGTCGTTCTTGGCGTCATCGGCTGCGTTTTGGTTTTCCACGAGGTGTCCTTGTTATGGATTTTTTTGGGTTACATTTTCTATGGAATCTTTGGTCACTGGCGCCGGATTCAGCGGGTGCGCAAGGCGCGCGCAGGTGTGTCGGTAAAAGTGTGAACAAAGGACCAAGCGATGACCAACAACTCCAGCCTTGCGCATAACCGGTCTGTTGCTGGCGTCCACCAGACGGTTGTTCGCAGAGCCCTGCGTTCCTGCCCTTACCAATGAAAACAGGCCTGTTTATCTGGCGTTGTTGGCCTTTTTCGCAGTACATACTAAGACTGCTTGCTTATGAATTAAATCTATCCTCGATTAGCTTTTGTTAGTTTCCCATATTCCGGCCTGTCGTTTTCCATGAAATTCAAAATCAACCGCGATCACTTTGCCAACGGCCTTGCCCAAGTGCTCAACGTCGTCGGCTCGAAAGCCACGATGCCAATCCTGAGCAATGTGCTGATCGAGGCGGAGAAGGATCAGATTTCCCTGACGACCACCAACTTGGACCTTGGCATTCGCTGCAAGATCAAGGCCGAGGTGAAGGAAACCGGTGCGGTCACCCTCCCCGTCAAACGGCTCGCGACCATCGTGCGAGAGTTGCCCAATGTCGATGTCACCTTCGATGCATCCCCGAGCCACCAGGTGAAACTGGTCTCGGGCGGTTCGAATTTCCGGATCATGGGAATTGGCAAGGAAGAGTTCCCTCCCCTGCCGGAATTTGGCGATGAGAAATCCTTCACCCTGGCCCAAGCAGAACTCACCACCATGCTCAAGAGCGTCGCCTACGCGCAGTCGGCCGACGAGACACGGTACATTCTCAACGGCATTTACTTCAACTTTAAGGACGGAAAACTTTCCCTCGTGGCCACCGACGGCCGCCGCCTGGCCCTGATTGGCAAGGAGATGGACGTGCCGGCGGCCAATGCGGGCAGCATTATCCTGCCGGCAAAGACCGCCAGCGAACTCACGCGCCTCCTGGACAAGGGAGAAAAAGTAAAAATCTCCTTCAACGACCGACGCGCCGCGTTTCAGATCGGCACCGACAAGGACAACAGCGGCTTGGTGGACAGCGTTTACCTTTATTCGAAAGTCGTCGAGGGCAACTACCCGAATTACCAGCAGGTCATCCCGAAAGAGACCCACCAGCGCATCAAGCTCGAACGCGAACTTTTCCTGCAATGCATCCACCGCGCGGCGCTCGTCACGAGCGAGAAGTCGAATTCGGTGAAAATAAAACTCAGCAGCAACCTGCTCGAGATCACCGCGCAGAGCCCCGATTTTGGCGAGGCCCATGAGTCGATGGCGATCAGCTACAGCGGGCCCGACCTGCAAGTGGCTTTCAATCCCGCGTTCGTGATGGATCCGCTGCGCGCGCTTGCGAAAGATGAAATTTTCTTTGAGGTTAAGGACGAAGTCAGCCCGGGCGTGTTCAAGACCCTTGACAGTTTTATTTGTGTGATCATGCCCGTTCGGCTGAGCTAAACTTTTTCCCGCGGTTTTGTGCCGGATTTCACGGTGCCCGCGGGGATTTATTCCCCTTTCCCGATGGATCAAAACTCCTATCCCCTCTTTGCCGCCGTCCTGCTGGTGGTGTTGATGCATACGATCAACGACCGCTTTGCGTCGCCGGTGCTGGCGATATTCCTGCGTTGGATGCGCTGGATCGTCGGCAGCCTGGTCATGGCGAAGGCCGTGCGGGACCTGCAGCTCAGCGAAAGCCCTTTTTGGGTCCTGGCCGCGACCGCGTTCCTGCTGTGGTTCCTGGTGGTCACGCTCTACAACTGGCTGGCCATCCGAGCGCTCAGCGAAAGCCCGTTGCCGCTCTTCCCGCGTTTCGTATCCAACCAAAGTGGCGAGGAGTGGCCCACGCTTCCCCGGTTGCTCAAGGTTCGTGATTGGCTGCGCAACCATGGATTCAAGCAGGTCGAGGCGCTCAAGGCCGAGATTGGCGGCAGTGTTTACCTGCGTGCTTCGGTTTACCAGGACGCCGACGCACAGATGCGCCTGCAAATCACTTTCCTGCCCCAAGCCAACGGCATGCTCACCATTTGCTACAGCATCGCCTCGCAAACCGCCGGCGGCCTGCGCTACGTGACCGACAACCTTTACCTGCCCTTCGGCGGCTTTTATCCTGAAAACTGGCTGGTTGAGCGCAGCCCCGTCCGCCGCTCGCTCGCTTCCCTCGTGGCCCGGCACAAGGCGCGCCTCGCCCACATCAAAGAGGTGCTCGTCCCCTGGCAGACCGACCCGCTGGCCGACCTCAATGCCCAGCAATACGAACTTGAGCAGGTCAACACCGAGCTGGGCTTTCTTTTCCCGCGCGCCGATCGCGAGGAACACGGCAAGATCACCTACGAAGGACGTTTCCGCGTGTGGAAGGAAATCTTGATGCTCAACTATTTTGGCCGCAGCGCGCGCTACGAGTGATCATTAACCCGCATCGCTCATACGAGGGAGTATGAGCGATGCGGGTTAATGCAGGTAAGCCTGCAGGCATTCGTCCAGTGCGCGCAGCTTGTTATCCGAAAGGTGGCCGAGTTCGCCGCGCAGGCGGCCTTTGCGCACCTGCCGGATGCCGGGAATTACCGCGAAGCTTGGTTTGCCGGCGAAGGCCCCGACAGAAAGGCGAGGGGCCGGATTTCCGGTGCGATGCTCGATGTCGGCACGACCGCAACCGTATTAGGGATTGGCCGGCGCAGCCGCTTGCCGGGCTGCGATTTCGCGGTTTATGGCGAGGACAAACGCCTTCTGCGGATTCTTTTCAGAACGATTTTCTGCGCGAACTTTGGCCATCATTTTCTTCATGGCTTTCCAATCGGAATGCTTGATCAGCCACTCGGCATAAAAAACCGGCTTTTCCCCTTCTGTAATGGCCACAGGATGAGGAAGTCCCGCCCGGTCGCAAAAAAGAGCGACCAGCTCGGCGCCCTCGGCAAAGGTGAGCTCCTGGCCGTTACGAGAGACGACCAAATAGTAGATGACGGCTTGCTTGTTGCCTGCGATGCGGAACGACAGGTGCAACCCGAGCTTGGTCTCATCCTCAAGTCCTTGGGGGAGCCCTTGGGAAATTGTGGACAAATGTTCCTCCGCATCAATGAGCCCATCCATCCTCGATATGCATTCCGTCAGGTTTTCGGGCGTCACCAGTTGATCCATGAATTGCTGATGAGTGCTGCCTGCAGCAGGCGCCGGTGGCGGGGGGGACTCCGGATCTGCGGCGCAGAGGGAGGAAAAAAGCAGGGCCAAAGCACAGAGGGAGGGTTTCATCTGACGAGTGTATTTGATTCAAATAAACGCAGGGCGGGTTTGGTGGTTGGGCGAGGCGTCCCGACGAGCCGAAAATCCCGGCTCGCCCGGAGGTCTCGCCCGACCCTAAGGCCAACGACAGAATCCTCACCCGATGAATCGTTAGCGGCAAGCAACTCCTTGTGAACCGAAGCGCTCTTATTCTGCTTGGGCATTTTCTATCTAATTGGATAAAGCGTCATGCTTGGAACGCATTGATGAACCGTTTCGCGCGGTAGCGCGGGTGGAGCGACCCATTCGACAAGCTCAGGGCCCCGAGCCTGCCGAGGGGCTTGTCCTAAGGCGTTTTCCGATGACAGTGGCAAATGGCGCGTTAGGGACAACGCGCTCCACCTCGAAAGGCTGAATTAAACCGAAACGGCACTAAATTCTCGAGAATACCTCGAATCGATAACGAGTAAGGGAAGGAAGCCGAGTTCGTGCAGGAAAGGGCTGGGAGGCCTCAAGGCAGGTCGGTCTCACCCATCAGGTACCGGTCGCACTCGCGGGCCGCTCCGCGGCCTTCATTGATCGCCCAGACCACCAGGCTCTGGCCTCGGCGGCAATCGCCGGCGGCAAAAACACCCTTGAGGCTGGTCGTGTACTTCTCGTGCTCGGCCTTGATGTTGCTGCGCGCGTCGGTTTCGACGCCGATTTCCTTGATCAACATCTGTTCGGGCCCGAGGAAGCCCATCGCCAGCAGGACGAGCTGCGCGGGAATGGTTTTCTCGGTGCCGGGTTGCTCCTTCGGCACGAACTGGCCCTTCTCGTTTTTGTCCCACTTGATCTGGACGGTGACGAGTTCCTTCACGCGGCCTTCGCTGTCGCCGATGAATTTTTTCACCGTGGTCACATAGACGCGTGGATCGGAGCCAAATTTCCCGGCGGCCTCCTCCTGGCCGTAGTCGAGCTTGTAAACCTTGGGCCACTCGGGCCACGGGTTGTCCGCCGCGCGGTCCTGCGGCGGCTTCGGCAGAATTTCGATTTGCACCAGGCTCTTGCAGCCGTGGCGCATGGCGGTCCCGACGCAGTCGGTGCCGGTGTCGCCGCCACCGATGACGACAACATCCTTGCCGCGCGCGTGGATGGGGCTGTGGTCGGCTCCGCCGTTGAGCAACGCCTGGGTGTTGACCGTGAGATACTCCATGGCGAAGTGGACGCCCTTGAGGCTGCGGCCTTCGATCGGCAGGTCGCGGGGCTGCGTGGCGCCGGTGCAAATGACGGTGGCGTCGTAGTCCTTGAGAAAAGTTTCCGGCTTGATGCTGGTGCCGACGTTGGCGTTGCAGACGAAAGTGATGCCTTCCTGCTCCATGAGCCTGATGCGGCGGAGGACGACTTCCTTTTTATCGAGCTTCATGTTCGGGATGCCGTACATGAGCAGGCCGCCGGGGCGGTCGGCGCGTTCGTAAACCGTCACGAGGTGGCCGGCGGTGTTGAGCTGCGCGGCGGCGGAGAGGCCGGCGGGGCCGGAGCCGATCACGGCGACTTTTTTCCCGGTGCGCGCTTTCGGCGCCTCGGGATTGACCCAGCCCTCTTCCCAGCCGCGGTCGGTGATCGCAGCCTCGATGCTCTTGATTGTGACCGGCGGGTCGTTGATGCCGAGCACGCAGGAGCCCTCGCAGGGCGCAGGGCACACGCGGCCGGTGAACTCGGGAAAATTGTTGGTCTTGTGCAGGCGGTTAAGCGCCTCGTGCCAGAGCCCGCGGTAAACCAGATCGTTCCACTCCGGGATGAGATTGTTGATCGGGCAGCCCGAGGCCATGCCGCTGATCAGCTTGCCCGTGTGGCAAAAGGGCACGCCGCAGTCCATGCACCGCGCACCCTGATGACGGAGTTTCTTCTCCTCCATGTGGTGGTGAAACTCGTTCCAGTCGTGCAGGCGTTCCTGCGGCGTCCGGTCGACCGGGAGTTCGCGCAAATATTCGATGAAGCCAGTGGGTTTACCCATGTAAGGAAAAGGCTGAAGGGCTGAAAAGCTGAAGGACTGAAAACGGAAAAACGGAAAGACGGAAAGACGGAAAAGCTAAAGGTGAGGACGAAAAGTTGTTCATGGTCGGATAAGTCTGGATTCAGCCTTTCAGTTATTCAGTCTTTCAGCCTTTTCTTTAGTTGCCCCCGGCGCGGGAGAGATCGCGGGAGTTTTCTTCGAAGGCGGCCATGATCGCCTCGTCGCCGGTGAGACCCTGGCCGTGGGCGCGCTCGATGCACGCCAGCACGCGCTTGTAATCCTTGGGGATGACCTTGACGAAACGCGGCACCATCTGGTCCCACGCGTCGAGAATCTGTTTGGCGCGCGAGCTCTTCGTATAGGCGAGATGGTTTTCGATCATGGCGCGGACGGCGGCGATCTCGGCCGGAGCCTCGAGTTTTTCGACGCCCACCATCTGCGGGTTGACGCGCGTGGGGAAATCGCCGCGCTCGTCGAGCACGTAGGCGATGCCGCCCGACATGCCCGCCGCAAAATTGCGGCCGGCCGGGCCGAGGATGACGACGCGGCCGCCGGTCATGTATTCGCAGCCGTGGTCACCCACGGCCTCGACCACGGCGTTGACCCCGCTGTTGCGGACCGCGAAGCGTTCGCCCGCCATGCCGCGGAAGTAGGCTTCGCCGCTGGTGGCGCCGTAGAGGGCCACGTTGCCGATGATGATATTTTCCGACGGCACGAAAGTAGAATTTGCGGGCGGGTAGATGATGATCTTGCCGCCGGAAAGGCCCTTGCCGACATAGTCGTTGGCGTCGCCTTCGATGGAAAGCGTCATGCCCTTCGGCATGAACGCGCCGAAGCTCTGGCCGGCCGAGCCATTGAATTTGAGGCGAATGGTATCTTCCGGCAGGCCCTTTGCGCCCCACTTTTTCGTCACATCACAGCCAACGATGGTGCCAACCACGCGGTTGACGTTGTGGATGGGCATCTCGGCCACGACTTTTTCGCCGCGTTCGATGGCGGGTTTGCAGAGGTCGAGCAGCACGGTGAGGTCGAGCGACTTGTCCAGGCCGTGATCCTGCTTGATCTGGCAGTAGCGACCGACCTCCGGGCCCACGTCGGGCTGGTAAAGGATGTTGCTGAAGTCGAGGCCCCGCGCCTTCCAATGTTCGACGGCCTTCCTCGGCTCGAGGCGCTCCACGTGCCCGATCATTTCTTCGATCGTGCGGAAACCGAGCTGGGCCATGAGCTCGCGGACTTCCTCGGCAATGAAGCGCATGAAATTCACGACATGCTCCGGCTTGCCGGCAAACTTCGCGCGCAAGCGCGGATCCTGCGTGGCGACGCCGGCGGGACAGGTGTTGAGATGGCAGACGCGCATCATGATGCAGCCCGTCGCCACGAGTGGCGCGGTGGCAAAGCCGAATTCTTCCGCGCCGAGCAGCGCGGCGATGACCACGTCGCGGCCCGTCTTCAGCTGGCCGTCGGTTTCGACGGCGATGCGGCTGCGAAGATTATTGAGCACCAGGGTCTGGTGTGTCTCGGCCAGGCCGAGCTCCCATGGCAGGCCGGCGTGCATGACGGAGGTCTGGGGCGAGGAGCCGGTGCCGCCGTCGTGCCCGCTGATGAGGACGACGTCGGCGTGCGCCTTGGCCACGCCGGCGGCGACCGTGCCGACGCCGACTTCGGCGACGAGCTTCACGCTGATGCGCGCGTGGCGATTGCTATTCTTGAGGTCGTAGATGAGTTCGGCAAGATCCTCGATGGAATAGATGTCGTGGTGCGGAGGCGGGGAGATGAGGCCGACGCCAGGCGTGGTGTAGCGGGTCTTGGCGATCCAGGGATAAACCTTGTTGCCGGGAAGCTGCCCGCCCTCGCCGGGCTTTGCGCCCTGCGCCATCTTGATCTGGAGTTCCTGGGCGTTGACGAGGTATTCGCTCGTCACGCCGAACCGGCCGGCCGCAACCTGCTTGATCGCGGAGTTTTTTGAATCGCCGTTGGGCATCGGCTGGTAGCGGTCGGGGTCTTCCCCGCCCTCGCCGGTGTTGCTCTTGCCGCCGATGCGATTCATGGCGACGGCCAGCGTCTCGTGGGCTTCCTTGCTGATGGAGCCGTAGGACATCGCGCCGGTCTTGAAGCGCTTCATGATTGTCTCGACCGATTCGACCTCGGAAAGGGAAATCGCGTCGGCCGCCTTGAAATCGAGCAGGCCGCGCAGCGTGCAGAGGTTCTTCGCCTGCTCGTTGATGATTTTCGAAAAGTCCTTGAAGGCCGCATAGCTGCCGGTGCGAACCGCTTTCTGCAGGCGGTGGATGGACTCGGGATTGAAGAGATGGTACTCGCCGTCGTTGCGCCACTGGTACTGGCCGCCGACCGGAAGCACATGGCCGTTGACCTGGCGGTCGGGAAAGGCGGCGTGGTGGCGGGCGAGCACTTCCTGCGCAATGACGTCGAGGCCGATGCCGCCGACCCGGGATGATGTCCACGTGAAATAATGGTCGATGACGTCCTGCCGCAGGCCCACCGCCTCGAACACTTGTGCGCCGCGGTAGCTCTGGATGGAGGAGATGCCCATTTTGGACATCACCTTGATGACGCCCTTGGAGGCGGCCTTGACCATGTTCTTGCAGGCCGTCTTGTGGTCGATGTTTGGGAGCAGGCCGTCCTGGATCATGCCGTCGATCGTCTCGAAGGCGACATACGGGTTGATCGCGCTGCAGCCGTAACCGATCAGCAGCGAGAAATGATGCACTTCGCGCGCCTCGCCCGTCTCGAGCACGATGCTGATGCGCGTGCGCAGGCCCTCGCGGATGAGATAATGATGCAGGCCGGCGACAGCCAGCAGCGCGGGGATCGGTGCGAAATCGCGCGTGACCCCGCGGTCGCTGAGGATGAGCACCGTGACCTCGTCTTCCTCGATCATGCGGCGCGACATCAGGCAGATTTCCTCCAAGGCCTTGGCCAGGCCGGCTTCGCCGCGCGTGATGCGGAACAGGATGGGCAGCACGCCCACCTTGAAACCAGGCTGATCCAGGTGCCGGACTTTGGCGAATTCTTCGTTGGTGAGAACCGGCCACTTCAATTCCACGCGCCGGCAGGCGGTCGGATCGGGGTCGAGCAGGTTGCCTTCCGAACCGAGCCGCGTTTCGGCCGAGGTGATGAGTTCCTCGCGAATGCAGTCGAGGGGCGGATTGGTGACCTGGGCAAAGAGCTGCTTGAAATAATCGTAGAGCAGGCGCGGCTTGTTCGAAAGCACGGCCAGCGGGGTGTCATTGCCCATCGAGCCAGTCGCCTCGACGCCATCGCGCGCCATGGGCGCGAGAATCACGCGCTGGTCTTCAAAGGTGTAGCCGAAGGCGATCTGCCGGTGCAGCAGCGTGTCGTGGTCGGGTGCGGGCACGGTCGCGGCATTCGGCAAATCTTCGAGATGGACGAGATATTGGTCGAGCCACTCGCGATAAGGCCGGTCTGCGGCCAGCTGTTGTTTGATTTCCTCGTCACCGATGATGCGGCCAGCCTCGGTGTCCACGAGCAGCATGCGGCCGGGCTGGAGGCGGCCCTTCAGCCGCACCTTCTCCGGCGGCACGTCGAGCACGCCGACCTCGGAGGCCATGATGACGAGGTCGTCCGTGGTGACATAGTAGCGCGAGGGGCGGAGCCCGTTGCGGTCGAGCACCGCGCCGATTTGTTTGCCGTCAGTGAAAGCGATCGAGGCCGGGCCATCCCATGGCTCCATCAGGCAGGAGTGGTACTGGTAGAAAGCCTTGCGCGTATCGTCCATGCTCTCGTGATTGGACCACGGCTCCGGGATCATCATCATCATCGCGTGGGCGAGCGGCCGCCCGGCGAGCACGAGCAGCTCGAGCGTGTTGTCGAACATCGCCGAGTCGCTGCCATGCGGGTTGATGATCGGCAGGATCTTTTTGATGTCCTCGCCGAACAGCTCGGACTCGAAAAGCGCCTGCCGCGCATGCATCCAGTTGATGTTGCCGCGGAGCGTGTTGATTTCGCCGTTGTGCGCGACATAGCGGTACGGATGGGCGCGATCCCAGCTGGGAAAGGTGTTGGTGCTGAAACGCGAGTGCACGAGGGCCAGCGCGGTCTCCATCGACGGGTTTTGCAGGTCGAGAAAATACGCCGGGAGCTGCTCCGTCAGCAGCATGCCTTTGTAAACGATGGTCTTGTGGGACAGGCTGGGCAGGTACCAAAACTCGCCGCCGTCGATGGTCGCGGTGCGAATCTCGCTGTAAGCTCGCTTGCGGATGACGTAGAGCTTGCGCTCGAACGCCATGTCGTCGGTCAAGTTGGGGTTGCGGCCGATGAAGACCTGGCGGATAAACGGTTCGGAGGACTTGGCCGTCGCGCCCAGCGAGGCGTTGCTGGTCGGCACGGTGCGCCAGCCGAGCATGACCTGGCCTTCCGATTGGACAATCTGCCCGAAAAGTTCTTCCAGCCGGCGCCGCATCGTGGCCTTTTGCGGGAGAAAAACGAGGCCGCTGCCATACTCGCCCGGGCCGGGCAGGTTGATGCGGGCTTTTTTGCACGCCTCCTGGAGAAAGCGGTGGGGCATCTGCAAGAGCACGCCGGCGCCATCGCCCGTATTGGGTTCGCTGCCGCTGGCGCCGCGATGGTCGAGATTTTTCAACACCTGGAGCGCCTGCAGCAAAATCTGGTTGGACTTGCGCCCTTTCATATCCACGACAAAGCCGACGCCGCAGGCGTCGTGTTCAAACCAGGGGTCGTAAAGACCCTGCTTGGCCGGCCGGCCGGCCGGCATTTCCGAATGTGGGGCGGTGTTATCCATCAGGCGTCAAATTTTAATGGGAGTCGTTGTTGGCCGTGGTCTGAACCACGTGGCGTGCCATTTGTCTTTTTATCGGTGGATTTAAGTTTGAAGGGATTGGTTCGGGCGCAAAAAAAAGGCCGGTTCCAGTTGACGCTAGAGCGGCCCAGGAATTTATGCGCGGCAGGCTCAGGCGTTAGAAAAATCGGATGGTTTTGGTGGCCATTTTGGCGTGTTCTTCATCCGAGCAGGCGGCGTTGGTAGGGACACCGGCCGGCGTGTCGTTGGGCTTCACGAGATCGTTGGCCAGGAGATAATTTTCCACTTCCTCACCGGAGATGTCGGCGAGCATGACGCCGTCGATCTCGACGCAGGGCGAAAGCGGCTGGCCGGACTTCCGCACCATCTCCTCGTAGTTCGCGCGGTTGTTGATGATGTCGATATCCTCAAAGGCGAGATTGTGCTTGCTCATGATGGCGCGCACACCGTTGGACCAGCCGCAGGACGGCTTGAGATAGGCTTTGATCTTCATGCTAAAAGGATGTTCGAAGGGAAAAGTGTTGCAACCTATAGGAGGAGATTGCGGGCATTCAAGAGGAAGTTTGGAAAATTTTCATCCACCCACCCAGCAGGCGGTCGGACTTCGTCCTCCAGCCTGCTAGCGCAATTTTCCTCTAGCCGAGTTGCGCGACATAAGTTAGCAGCGGTGAAGTGAAAATCCTCGTCACCGGCGCGGCCGGCTTCATCGGCGCGCATGTCTGTCAAAAACTTGCATCGACCAAACGTTGCGAGGTGCTCGGTCTCGACAACCTGAACGACTACTACTCGGTCGAGCTGAAACGCGCCCGGCTGGCCGGGCTGGAAACGCTGGAGGGCTTCCGTTTCGTGCGCGCGGACTTTGCCGACGCGGCGGTGTTCGGCGGGATTTTCCAAAACTTCCGGCCCGACTACGTCATCCATCTCGGAGCGCAGGCCAACGTTCGCTACAGCGCGCAAAACCCCGCCGCCTACCTGCAGAACAACCTCGTCGGCTTCGGCAACGTCCTCGAGGCCTGTCGCGCGCATCCGCCGAAGCACGCCGTGTTTGCGTCGTCGAGCAGCGTTTATGGCGCGAGTGCAAAGGTGCCGTTCGCCGAGGACGACGACACAAGCCACCCGCTCTCGGTTTACGGCGCCACCAAGAAGAGCAACGAAGTCCTCGCGCACAGCTACGCGCATCTCTTCGGCCTCAACCTCACGGGCCTGCGTTTCTTCAACGTTTACGGCCCGTGGGGCCGGCCCGACACCGCGCCCACGCTTTTTGCGACCGCCATTTGCGAGGGCCGCCCCATCGACCTCTACGCCGGCGGCAAGCAGCTGCGCGATTTCACCTACATCGACGATGTGGTGGACGGCATCGTGAAAACGTTGCTCTACCCGCCTGCGGTGAGCCCGTCGAATCCGCCTGCCCCGAGCCAGTCGAGTGGGTCGAATCCGCCTGGGCGCCCCACCCCGCCTGCTTTCCGCATTTTTAATATCGGCCACCATCGCCCGGTCGAGGTGATGCTTTTTGTGCGCATGCTCGAACAACTTCTCGACCGTCCCGCGCAACTCAATCTCCTGCCGGCCCAGCCCGCCGACGTGCCCGTTACCTGTGCGAGCCTCGACCGGGTCAGCGCGGCCATCGGCTACACGCCGAAAACGCCGCTCGAAGAAGGGCTGAAGCATTTCGTGGCGTGGTTTCAAAGTTACTACGGCCACAAAAAATGAAAACCATCCTGCTGCTCACCGCCTCGAACATCTTCATGACGTTTGCCTGGTACGGCCAGCTCAAGCTCAAGGTCTTCGAGGGCAAGCCGATCTGGATCGTCATCCTCATGTCATGGGGCATCGCCTTCCTCGAATACTGCTTCATGGTGCCGGCCAATCGCCTTGGCTATGCGGGCGGGTTCAGCGCCTATCGGCTCAAAGTCATCCAAGAGGTCATCACCCTCTCGGTGTTTGTCGTTTTTGCGTGGCTGGTCCTGCAGGAGAAACTTACGTGGAATTATGCGGTGAGCTTTGGGCTTATCCTGCTCGCCGTGGTCTTCGCGTTTGCCTTCAAGGCGCCAGCGCCGCATTGAATACTGAAACATTCCCCGCAGCTTGCTGAGGGGTTTCCAAAGGGAAATTAGGACGCCGCCCGGCCAACCCAGCGTCAGCGGGGCTGTGCGAGCTGGGTGTAGAGTCCCCCCGGGGGCGGCTTGCCCCGGGGAGTAGCGCTGGCGGAAGGACGGCGTTCAATTCCGTCGAATCGGCCCTGCGCGCTTGCTTCGTCCGTGAAAAACTCGTGTGTTGCGTAGGCCAGCACAGTTTTTAGACACCCTCTTTGCCTGCGCGAGTATTTTCCTGCTAATCTACCAACACACTTTTCACCATGTCCAAAGCCGCCCCCGCCAAAGCCCCCACGCCCGTCGCCCACACCGCGCGCGAAAAAAACATCGATCTCGCGCTCTCTTCCATCACCAAGCAATTCGGCGAAGGCTCCATCATGCGCCTTGGCAGCAATGCCAAGATGAAAGTCGAGACGCTCTCCACCGGTTCGCTGGCGATCGATCTCGCCCTCGGCGTCGGCGGCCTGCCGCTCGGCCGCATCGTTGAGTGTCTATCCGCCCCTAGCGTCCATAACAAACAGGTTCGCTACTATGGAAATGCGCCGGTCTGGCATAACTAACATTCCATACCTATTTTTTGTAACTTTTACCTTAACCTATTTCAAAAATGTCAAAGCCCACTTCTGGAAAAACTAGCGATGCGAAAGCCGCATCTTCGAGTCCTGGTCGCGAGAAGAATATCGACCTCGCGCTCTCTGCCATCACCAAGCAATTCGGCGAAGGTTCCATCATGCGCTTGGGAAGTAATACAAAGATGCAGGTGGAAACTCTTTCAACGGGTTCGCTGGCGATCGATCTTGCGTTAGGTGTTGGTGGGCTGCCGCTTGGTAGGATTGTGGAGGTGTATGGGCCAGAGAGCTCAGGCAAAACAACCTTTTGTTTGAGTGTGATTGCCGAAGCCCAACGCAAAGGCGGTCTGGCGGCGTTTATCGACGTTGAACATGCGCTGGATCCTAAATATGCCCGCGTCGTTGGCGTTAAACTCGATGACCTACTCGTCTCTCAACCCGATAGCGGTGAGGACGCGCTGAACATCATGGAGACGCTGATCCGCTCCAATAGTATTGACGTCATCGTCCTCGACTCCGTCGCCGCGCTCATCACCAAGGCTGAGCTCGATGGCCAGATGGGCGACGCTACCGTGGGATCCCAGGCGCGCCTCATGAGCCAGGCCATGCGCCGGCTCACCGCCGTCGTCAGCAAGACGAAATGCGTGTGCATCTTCACCAACCAGATCCGTGAAAAAATCGGCGTCATGTTCGGCAGCCCCGAAACCACGTCGGGCGGCCGCGCGCTGAAGTTCTTCTCGTCGATCCGCATCGACATCCGCCGCAAGGACCAGATCAAGACGCCCGAGGGCAAGGTCATCGGCAACCGCACGAAGATCAAAATCGTGAAAAACAAGGTGGCTCCGCCCTTTACCGAGGTCGAATTCGACATCATGTACGACGAGGGCGTCTCGAAGATCGGCTCGCTGGTTGACCTCGGCGTTGAACACAAAATTTTGGAAAAGAAAGGCGCATGGATCGCCTACGAAGGCGCGCTCGTCGGTCAGGGGCGCGATGCTGCCAAAGCAGCGCTAAAAGAAAATCCGGCACTCGCAGAAAAAATCGCCAAGGCAATTCTTGAGCGAGTCACAATCAAGGTGGGCGAACCAGTTACCGGCGACGGTGAAGCGTAAGAAGCAGGCCGACTAGGCGTAAATCGATTTAAATGAGATGGGCTGCGTAAGCAGGAAGCGTTATGACAATTGACGAGGCCGCAGCTCAGTATCGACAGGCATACGCGAGTAAAACGAATGCGGAACTTTTGCATGAGAAAATTAGGTTCAATCAACTTTCCCCTCAATACATAGCGGCCACGCAACTCTTGGAAGAACGTCGTCTCCAAGCTGAACAGAAAAGAGAGGCTGATGAAGAAATTAGGCATAAAGCTATTGCGGATAAGCTTGATGAACTAAAAAAACCACATTGGACGGTGAAACCTATTTTTTGGATTTCGGTTGTGAGCGCGATTGCGGCGATTTTGGCCGCCTATTTTTCATATCGCTCAATTCCGGTCACACCTCCGACACCTCATCGCGAAGCCTCGCAACCGTAGTGACGACGATGCCCATCACCCGTCCCTACCGTCGCACCTGCCGGCCGTTTGTCGGCGGAGACTATTCTAGTGGTGGCAGCTGGGCCTACGTGATGCATTCACGCTATGCAGTCGATCCGCAGCACTACATCCGCGCTGCGATGATTCTCCAGAAGGATCTACAGGAGCTCTTCGATTATGTTGAACCTTCCGACAAGAACCTTCCGTGCTATTCCTACCGCATCCACGAGTTGTTACTACGAGCCTGCATCGAGATCGAAGCGAACTGCAAGGCCATCCTGAGCGAGAACGGCTATGCCCAAAAAGGATGGTGGGTTGACGAGGATTACCGAAAAATAGAACGCTCGCACGCTCTGTCCCAATTTGAGGTAAAGTTGCCTATTTGGAGCGGAGCCAGCGGCGTGCGTCGGCCATTTTCTAAATGGGCTAGCGACGAGTCGACTGCTTGGTACAAGGCCTACAACGAATCGAAGCACAATCGGCATCAGGGGTTCGAGAAGGCCAACTTCGAGAACTTGACGGACGCTTTTTGTGGCTTGGTTGCGCTGCTTTCAGCCCAGTTCTGGAAACATGATTTCGTCCCTGACGGGAATAGAATGGTGATGATAGGACCGGACGATGGTTTTGAAGGAGCCATCGGCGAATTATTTCGCGTGAAGTTTCCGACGAACATTCCCGATGCGGGGCGCTACCAATTCAACTGGGCAGCAATTGCCGGCGAGAATGATCCCTTCCAAGATTTCGCGTATTGACTACCGTATCGAAGCTATAACGATTACACCGTTCGAGCTTGGGGCTTTAGAAGAAGAGCCGGTTCAAGAGAGCAAAGAGCCGCCATCTGACGCTCGTATGAAAGGCTTCCTTTCCCCACTGCACCGCTTCGAGACACCCAGCGAGCTTCGCCGCAACATGGGTTCGGTCAGTTCGATGGTAAAACTGGCCCTGGGTGAAGATGCCGAGGATATTCTCGAACTCCTGCCGTGCCAACGCGTCTTCGAACATCTTCGCCAAGCCGGGGGAGGGTTGGACGTTGAGCCAAATCAAACCCATGGCGGGAGCGCGGACACCAGATAGTTGGCGCCTTGCGTCGGCAAGGAGCGCTGAGATAGTGCGCAAAAGCGCGCGTTCTATGCCGGGCCACGCGTGGAAGGCTAGGGTTGCGTTCTCTAGGGTCAGATTGATGGGAGTGTCACTAACCACGACCTGACATGTTTGCATCGAGCTCTTGGTTACATGGCCACTTGATCTGGGGACGAAGTGCATCTCCAGTCCAGGAATCGGCTGCCACAATTTGGCGCCAATCACGTTCGGGGCGGCGCCAATGATGGCTTTGCGAAGTGCCTCCATTTCCCGTTGGTTTAGGTGGCGGGCGGGGACGAATTCAATACGAAGCCCCTGCTGCCAAGCATGGCGCTTTAGATCAGTGTCCGCGACGGCGTGCGCGAGCTGCTTGTTGTGCCGATCCACTTTCTCTCTCGCGAGGTTTTGTACGCGGTTAGGATTCTTGCACTCGACGTAAAGCGGAAGGACAGGCGGAGCGATTACTCCAAAGTCGGCTAGTCGTCCGTTGGACAATCGAGGTTCGTATTTGATCGGCAACCTGCGGCCAAGGGCGCACATGCAGTTCAACTCGAAAACCGTATCGAGGAGCTGCGATGGATTACGGAGCTTCCCATTTAACAAAGTAACCGCGTGACTCGGCATCTTTTCCGATGTCCCCGGTTTTGTTCGTATTAAAGAAGAGGCCGGTCAGCGTTTTGTCTGAATACGGACTGCTAAACGACCGAAAAACGCCATTGTTTCGAAGGACGCGGTTTTGGTCTTGTGGCATTAAACCTTCGATCAGCTTCGAGCGGCCAAAATTTTCCTTCCAGATGAACGTTGGCTCAGGTCGCCCGTTCACGATATTGTCCACGAGTTCCACCCGATCGACGTCGGATTCGCCACTGTTAAGCACTCGCACCTGGAATGTGCGTGCGCAAATTTCTAGCTTGGTCAATATGAGCAAAGGCCTGATTGGCGACCATGCTTCAACAATTTCTCGACGGACCACCTCCGAGTCTTTGAGCTTTGGGTTCCATTTTTCGACCTGATGTCCATATTTGCTATACGTCGGAACTAGACGACGGCGAAGAACCAGATCCGGATCATAACCCTCGTCGCCTGGTTTGAGGTCAATCATTGCAGCGATTTTCTTATCCTTAATTTCGAACCAATCTCCAGATTGGGTGCCACCATGTTTACGCTCGGGAAATTGCGCCCACTTCCAATCACTGAAATGCAGGCCCGGCGCTAACTTATCTTTCAGGTCGACAATAATTTTCCAGGGCATCGGCAATTTATCTGATTCCTGCTGCCGTGGGATGCCCCGATAGTCCGGGCGCGTGAATGGGCATCGGCAGCCGTGAGCGGCGTTAAAATGGCCATCCTCCCATTCGCCGAAACGCCCTTTCGGATCGTTTTCAATCGCCCAATTGAAAAAGCTGATAATCCGATTTACCTTTGTGATTCCGCCACTGGTTCTCTGAAATGGTGCCACCTCCTTTTCACCGATAATCGGGGGCAATTCATCCTCCCGCTTCTGGGCTAAGATTTCGCGCGGATCCCAGAGCCGGTGCTTAACGATGTATCGGCGGATAAAAAGACTGAGCGCGTGAAGGTGCCCACCGTATGATCCCCCACGGAGCAAAGCACGGGCTGCCATGTAGAGCTTTGCCAATTCGGCCCAATCACGCGCCTCCTCTCCAAATTGCGGCACTGCCCAGGCAAATGTCGCGTCATGGGTATAGCTCAAAATCGCTTTGTTCTCTTGATTCCGTCTGTGTTGGGAATAGGGCGTCCCGAGGATATGGCGTTCTTTTTTTTTCGAGTTTCCCACCCCTAAATTGTAGCAGCGTTTTTCGCCCATCGACCTCAAATGTGAGGTCGAATTTAAGTGATTTTGTAACTATTTATAATGCAAGGCTTTAAAATTTCACTATTTGACCAACTTTGGGCACCAGCGTGAACATTGATTCCGTTGGGGTCGTACTTTTATCCCAATTTCAAGCGCCAGCCTCAGCCAAATTTGAGTGATCGATTTCTATTTCACAGTTAAGTCGGTCCACTTTGCGATCAGGGGCTGCGCAATACTTGTCACCCGACCCAATAGAGCGGCGGTATGGGCGTCTATGGCCTCGCGCTGTTCCGGCTCAGAAAAAACCGACGGTCGAATATGCGAGTTTAGGTGCGACAGGCCGCGCTGCAGTTCTGCATGCATTTCGCCCTCGCCCATCTGCAGGTACCTCTGTTGCGATTGCAGCGAGGCATGATGAAGAAAACGCCGAATGAGTTCGGATTTGAGCTTAAGTGACTCAAGCCACTTGGCGTAAGCATGTCTGTGATTGTGTACCATTGTGCCTAATTCAAAATCTGGCTCCAGGCCAATCCGGTGGATCGCCCGAGCGTGCGCGGCGATATATCGGCCCATTTTCAATGGCTCGCCGGCGTGTCCCTTGTCGAACGAGACCCAAGCCCACGGGTGGGCGGGCCTTACTGGCAGCAATGTGTACTGGAGAAGGTAGTGTCTCCAAAGCGTCAGGAATAATTGCCCGTATTGCGGTTCGGCCCATCGGACTTGGAGAAAGTATTTTCCGTCGAGGACGGGGTTCTTCCAGCCAGCGTGCATGGGACCTGCGACATCCTCGCGCTGCGGCAATCCGTGCCGCCTCAAATAGACCGACCGCGTTGTCGTTACGACCTGCCCGGATGCGTCACGCCACTTGATTTCGCCCCACGAGGGATGCCCAATGCGGATAAGGGCGCTCGTTTCGTCCAGCGGGTTTGGAATAACATCATTGATGAACATGTGGAACGCCTCTGAACAGCGCAGACCGCCACCATGTAGGAGAAGCGTGATCAATACGTCGCGGATGTTTAGACGCAGCACTGGGTCCAAAACTTTCGGCCGGACCGCGAATCCGCGAAAAATCAAGTCGCCAAAGCGTTCCTGCGGAAAGCTAGTGCGTGTTTCGCCGTCAACCCGCGGCTCCCGGGATTGTCTGCCAAAGCTATTTTCAACGTGAGCGCTTTTGGCATAAAGATCTGACCGGGATTGAAGGTGGGACAAAAAATCTTTGTCGTGACGATAACATTTGCCCGCGTATTTGCATATGCGTTCGTGCAAATTCGCCTCGCGTAACGGGTTTAGCTGCGGCGAATCATAATATTTCGACATGTGCGCGGAAAACGCCGTAAGGTCCCCGCATAGAGCCTTTACGTAACTGGGTTTTCGGCGGAACCAATATATCCCGCTAGAATCGAGACCGGACTCGTCTATTGTACCTGAATCGAGCCGTGAGACAAAGTGCTCAAAGAGAACTTGAGGTTTCGAGCAAAGAGCAGGATTTACGGCGGCGTATTCGAGCAGAAGCCTCACCGCGCGTACCACCCGCCGGTGCCAACTCAACGAACGCCTGCGCCGCGCAACTTGGTAGCGCAGCAACGGCTCGATCGGCTGCCCCTCGCCAGTGAAAAGCACCGGCAATTCGATTGGCGGGCCCGAATCGACCCAGACCTTCGTTATTTTCGAAATCAGCTGACCAGTAAGTATGGCAGGCCGGGAGCCAATGTCAGGAGAAAATTGCCAAAGATATTGAGTCGGGCGTCGATCTAAGCAGCTTCAGGTGTTTGGCGTTTGCCACTCAGTCCCTCGGAGAAATTTGTCCACTTCAGCTCTGCTAAATACTTTGGTGCGCAAGTAAGGGAGGGATTTGAGCAGGCCCCGGGCTTCTAAGCGATAGAGACTAACCTTTGATATGCCCAATTCGGTTGATAGCTCCTTTAGCGAGTAGGCAAGTTTTGGCTCAAGGACTTTGACTTGCTGTGGCTGGGTAACAGGCGTTGGAGGTTCTGGCCGGTGTTCTGTTGAGATTAGCTTGGCGCCCATTATCTGAACTATGCGCAAAGCGATCGTTTGGACGTCTCCGTCTGTTAGGGTTCGTTCCATGGTGGAGGATGGTTGCATTTGTTGGAATGTTGCGGGCCGCAGTTACCAGTACCCTTCAGGGGTCGCAAATCCAACTGTGGTTCTAGCAGGACGCTGTCGCGCCCCAATCCCCCAGCCTTCTGGCCGGCTCCTGCGGCAAGCTGTAAGCTTCTGTCCTCGGAGCCGGCCAAGACATCCGGGTTGCAAGCAAGTGTCGCCAGTTACTCTACCATCGCTCAGCCATGCTTCCCTGAAGGTATGGACTCAACTTGGGGGCTAATATGAGATTTATGGCCCCGAATCGTCGGGCAAGACGACTTTCTGCCTCAGCGTCATCGCCGAATGCCAGCGCAAGGGCGGCCTGGCCGCGTTCATCGACGTCGAACACGCCGTCGACCCGAAATATGCCCGTACGGTCGGCGTCAAGCTGGACGACCTGCTCATTTCGCAGCCGGACAGCGGCGAGGACGCGCTCAACATCATGGAGACGCTGATCCGCTCCAACAGCATCGACGTCATCGTCCTCGACTCCGTTGCCGCGCTCATCACCAAGGCCGAGCTCGATGGCCAGATGGGCGACGCCACCGTCGGCTCGCAGGCGCGTCTCATGAGCCAGGCCATGCGCCGCCTCACGGCCGTCGTCAGCAAGACGAAATGCGTGTGCATCTTCACCAACCAGATTCGCGAAAAAATCGGCGTCATGTTCGGCAGCCCCGAGACCACGTCGGGCGGCCGCGCGCTGAAGTTCTTTTCGTCGATCCGCATCGACATCCGCCGCAAGGATCAGATCAAGACCCCCGAGGGCAAGGTCATCGGCAACCGGACGAAGATCAAAATCGTGAAAAACAAGGTGGCCCCACCCTTTACCGAGGTCGAATTCGACATCATGTACGACGAAGGCATCTCGAAGTTCGGCTCGCTGGTCGATTTGGGCGTCGAACACAAAATTCTTGAGAAAAAAGGCGCCTGGATCGCCTACGAAGGCGCGCTCGTCGGTCAGGGCCGCGACGCGGCCAAGGCTGCGTTGAAGGAAAACCCTGAACTCGCGGGGAAAATTTCAAAGGCCATCCTTGAGAAAGTCACCGTGGTCGGTGGCGATGTCATCACCGGCGGCGAATCGGAATAAAAGAGAATTTTCGATTTAATTGGTCACATCGGCATGGCTTGCGACACATCTTTTATTTTGTCATTCCGAGCCGTGCGAGGAATCTCCGAAATTGAAATCGACAAGAACAGCAGAGATTCCTCGTACGGCTCGGAATGACAAAATAAAATGCTCTAGTGGTTAAAAGCTTGGAAATTATTCGCGTCCATTCGCGTGAATCTGCGGTTAAAAATGGGTCGTTTCAGTTCAGAACCACCCGCACAAATGCTTCCCGCGCATCCATGTGCGGATTGTGCCCGGCCTCGGCGACGGTTTCGATACGGGCTGACGGAAAGTACTGCCGAATTTTTTCGTGATCCTGCGCGTCCACGAAGCGCGATTTTGCACCGAGAATAAACAAGGTTGGGCCCGTGTAGCGGTCGCCAGGCGTGAGCGAGTTCTTTTCAA
>DATMNP010000057.1:0-14476 GCA_035568935.1 Opitutaceae bacterium
GCGTCCTGGGCATATTTGTCCGCGGCCGGTTTGACGTAATGGTCGAAGACTTTTTGCGCCTCGAACTCATAGCCGGATGGCGAGCGCGCGTGCAACAGGTCGGTCAGAAAAGCGGGAGCCTTGTATTTGGACATGGGGGAAAGACTCGCGCAAAAACGGGCGGAGTTCAAGGTTCCAGGTTCAAAGTTCAAGGTTGGTGTTTGGTCATTGGTCAATTGTCATCGGTCATTTGAAATTCTTGATCCTTGTCGCCTGATCCTTGTTACTTGCCTGCATCCATGACCATCTATCCCGCAATCGACATCAAGGGTGGCCGCTGTGTGCGGCTGACGCAGGGGCGCGCCGACCAGGAGACCGTTTATGCGGAAAACCCGGCCGACATTGCCGTGGCCTTCAAGGCCGCCGGCAGCATGTGGGTGCACGTGGTCGATCTCGATGGTGCGTTTGCAGGTGAGCCGCGCAATCTCGACGTGGTCGCGCGGATTGTCGCGCTCGGCCTGCGGGTGCAGCTCGGCGGCGGGCTGCGCACGCGAGCGACGGTCGAGAAAGTGCTCGGGCTGGGCGTGGCGCGCGTCGTCATCGGCACGCGCGCGGCGGAAAGCGAATCCTTCGTGTCCGAGCTCGTTGCGGCCTTTGGCGAAAAAATCGCCGTGGGCATCGACGCGAAAAACGGACAAGTGGCGGTGAAAGGCTGGGTCGATACCACGGCCACCGGCGCACTCGCGCTCGCGCACCGCATGGATGCACTCGGCGTGGCCACGCTTATCTACACCGACGTCGGCACCGACGGCATGCTCACCGGCCCGAATTTCGCCGCGCAGGAGGCCATGCTGGCGGCGGTGCGCTGCCGGGTCATCGCCAGCGGCGGCGTGAGCGTGCGCGAAGACGTGGTCAAGCTTTCAGAAATAAAAAAACGCCGGCCAAACCTGGACGGCGTCATTGTCGGCAAGGCGATCTACGAAAAGCGGGTGGAACTCGGAGACCTGCTGAAAATCGCCAAATAGAAATTTAACCGCGAATGAACGCGAACGGCCGCGAATAAAATTGTTGGCCTTGGGCTGGCGGGGCCGGGTTGTAGGAAACAACCGTACCCCATTCGCGTGAATTTGCGTCCATCTGCGGTTAAAAAGCTCCTTTCACCTTCTCCGCGATTTCCTCGAGGGGATAGGTGATGATTTCCGCCAGCGTCGGGTGATACCACGGGGCGCGCAGCAGGTCGAAGACGGTCGCGCGCATTGCCAGCGGCGTCGAGAAACAGTGGATGAGCTCACCCGCGTCCTTGCCGACGATTTCCGCACCGAGCAGGCGTCCGCGCTTTGGCTCGGCGAAAACTTTCACGTAGCCGTAGTTCGCCTCCATCAGGATGGACTTGCCATGGTCGTTGAACGGATAACTCGCGGTGAGATACGCCGCGCCTTTTTTCTTCAACTGCGATTCGAGCCGGCCGATGGTGGCGAGCTGCGGATTGGTGAACACGACGTTGAGCAGCAGGGTGTCGTCGATGGGCTTGAGGCCTTTTACCCCGAAGGCGTGTCGCGCGACCAATTCGCCCTGCGCGACGGCCAGGTGCACGATGTCGTCCGGCCCGCACACATCGCCGCCGGCGTAGATGTGAGGCTGGCTGGTTTGCTGCCAGCGGTTGGTGGCCACGCGGCCGGTGCGCGTGAGGCGCACGCCGGCCGCATCGAGGCCGAGGCCGGCCGTGACGGGTTCGCGGCCGAGGGCGTTGAAAAGATGGCGGGCGCGCCGGGTGAAGGTTTTCCCGGCGTGCGCGAACACCGCGGTGATGCCGCGACGGTCAGAGGTGAGTTTCAGGATTTTTGTCCCGGCAAAGAGCTCGATGCCTTCGTCGCGAAAGGCCTGTTGCACGACCGCGCTGGCCTCAGGCGAATGGTCGCGCAGGATATGGGCGCTGCGCTGGAGAAGGATGACGCGTGCGCCGATGCGCCGCAGGTACTGGCCGAGTTCGCACGCGACAATGCCGCCGCCAAGGACCATCACGCTTTCGGGGACGAAATCGAGGTCGAGCACGTCGTCGCTGGTCCAGCAGGGCACATCGGCGAGGCCCGGAACCGGCGGCGTGCTGGCGCGCGAGCCGGTGGCGATGAGGATTTTATCGGCGGCGAGGCGCGTGCCGCCGGTTAGTTCGACGGTGTGCGCATCGACGAAGCGGGCATGCTGGCGGAAGAGGTCGTAGTGGCCCGAAGTGAGCTGCTGGGCCCGATGGCGGGCGAATTCAGCGATGATTTTTTTCTTCCGGGCGTGCATCGCGCGCATATCGGCGGTGGCGCGGGGGATTTTCAGGCCGAATTTTTTCGCGGCCTGCGCGAGGTGCAGCACCTCGGCGGCATAGAGCAGCGTCTTGGACGGCATGCAGCCGCGCAGGATGCAGAGGCCGCCGAGCGGTTTTGCGCCGTCGGCGACGGCCACCCGTTTTCCCAGGCCGGCCGCCACGCGCGCGGCATTGAAGCCGGCACTGCCGCCGCCGATAACGAGAAAGTCGTAGGATTTCATTGAGGACACTCCGCGGATCGCGCGGATGCCCGCGGATTATTTTCGGGAGATTCCTCGCATAGCTCGGAATGACAAATCACAACGTCCTCATTCATTAGAATATTTGTCCACACGTTCGGCTATCCAATGGTTAAAACAACCAACATCCGCGTTTATCAGCGATATCCGCGAAAAACATTTTTCGAATTCACCGACCTTTGCCGAAGAGCATGATATGGATCGTTTTCAGCACGATGGCGGCATCGAGCACGAAAGAGAAATGGCGGATGTAGTACAGGTCATATTCGAGTTTACGGACGGTGTCCTCGAGACTTTCCCCGTAAGGGTAGTTGACTTGGGCCCAGCCGGTGATGCCGGGTTTCACGAGATGGCGGAAATGGTAGCAGGGAATCTGCCGGCCATAATCCTGGACGAGGCGATCCCATTCGGCACGCGGGCCAATGAGGCTCATGTCGCCGCGGATCACGTTCCACATCTGCGGCATTTCATCCAGGCGCGTGGCCCGCAAGAATTTTCCGACATGGGTGATGCGCGGGTCGTTTTTATGAGTGTAGAGATCGGCGGTGTCCGGTTGGTCGGCCTGTTGGTGGCGCATGGTGCGCAGCTTGATCAGTCGGAAAGGCCGGTGGTTTTTACCGATCCGGGTTTGCACAAAAAACACCGGGCCACTTCCTTCCAGCTTGATGGCGAGCGCAGCCAAGGCGGCCGGCAGGGCGCCGAGCAGCAGGCCCACGGACGAGAGGATAACATCGTTCAGGCGCTTGAGGCGCTCAAAGACAGGCTCGCGGGCGATCTGGAAGCCCTCTTGGAACAACCAGGTTGGATTGATGCGGTAGAGCGGAATTTTCCGCCAGTAAACCTGGTGAAACAATTCGAGCGTGTAGGTCGGCACGCCGGCGAAATAGAGATTGACCAGCTGTTCCGCCAAGTCGGGCCGCAGTTCGCGGTTGGACTCGTGCACCACGATCGCCTCCGCGGCAAATTCCCCGTGTTGGACGCGGGCGAGGAGATCGCCAAAGGGCTCGAGCTTCAAACCGCCGGACACTTCGCCGACTTCCCTGGCATCATTGGTTGAAAAAACCAGCGGAAGAGGGAGCCCGATCTTGGCGCATTCTTCATGAAACAGCACGCAACTGATGCGGTTGCCCAAAAAAATCAGAGGGCGCTGCCCCCGCCGGCGCAGCAGCAGCTGGTAAAGCAGCCGGCGATAGCCGAGTGTGACCGCTGTGAGCAGGAAAAAACTCAGCGCAATGACCACGCGGCTTTGCTGCAAAGGATAACCTTCAGGGATGAGGGCATAAGTCAGCAGCAGGGTGGCCACGAGCGTCGATCCGAGGGCGAGAACATGCTGGCTCGTGTAATCGGCACTTATCATGTCGGTGCGCGACCTGTAGCCATCGATCACGTAAAGCGCCACGACCAGCATCGTGAACGGCGCCAGCAAAGGCGTGAAGACGATGCCGTGCTCATCGGGGCGGTGCAGGTAGCCCTCCACGGCCAGGTTGAACGCCAGCACCAGCGCGGCGAGATCAAGCAAGGCTAACAAAAGGGCGAAGCGACGGTTCGGGACCATGGATGATTTCAGGTGACGGAATTTGAGCCGGGAAGAGGCAGGCGACTATCAAGGTCGATGGAGGGAGTGTGCAAGAACCTTGCGCCAGCCGGCAATGGCGCGTTCGACACCGCCGGTTTCGCGGTGGAAATTTTCCGCCGCCTCGCCCCAGGCCCGCCGGCGCGCCGCATCGCCGTGGAGTGAGCGAATGGCCCCGGCCAGCAGGGTGGTTTCTTCACGCGCGAAAACTGCGCCCATCCCGCGCCCGGCCACGAGCCGCGCCAGTGCGCAATCGCGCGGCCCGACGAACAGCACCGGCCGGCCCACGGCGGCGATGCCGTGGAGTTTGCTGGGAAAAACCAACGGCTCGCAACCCGGCCGCAACGTCACGAAATGCACGTCGCCCAGCGCGAGGGTTTCCGCCAGTTGGGTCCGGGGTTGCGCCGGAAAAAACCGGACATTTTTCAGTGCGCGTTTTTGCACCGCGGTCTCGAGTGCGCCGCGTTGGGCTCCGTCGCCGATGAAAACAAAAACGATATCCGTTTCGGCCTGAAGGGCGGCCGCGGCGTCGAGCAGCGGCAGGAGATCGTGCACGCGGCCAAGGTTGCCGGAATAAGCGGCGACAAATTTTCCGCGCAATCCCCAGGCTTCGCGCAACGCCTGGGCCGCCCCCGGCGGCATGGGCGCGAGCCCGGCTGGCGCCCAGTTCGGGATGACGGCGGTTTTTTCAACGCCGCGCCCGGCCAGGAATGCGGCCATATCGTCGCCCGGCACCACGCAGGTGTCGGCGCGCCGCCACGCGCGGTCGCGGAGCGGACGGATAATCCGCAGGCACCCCGCACCGGCCAGCGCCATGGCCAGTTCGGGATAAATATCCTGAACCCAGTGTATGACACGGGCGCCGCGCCACCGCGCCAGTCCTGCGGCAAAGATGGACAGCAGCGGCGGATCGGTCATCACGACCACCGTGTCGCCCTGGTGGACGATGCGCGCGAGCCGGGCGAGCGCACCCAGCGAGAAAGCCACGAAGTCCAACGCGCGCCCGGCGAGATGGGTTTTCCCGCAATGCGTGCTGCGTAGACGCAGGATGCGGACGCCTTGGTGCAGTTCCTCGCCCGGTGTTTCAGCCCGCCCATGATGGCTGGTGACGACGGTCACGTTTTCGCCGCCCGCCGCCAGCGCTTCGGCGAGGTCGGTTAGCAGTTGCGCCGTGGCCGGTTCCTCGGGCCAGTAAAAACGGTTGATAAAAAATATACGCGGCATCCGCAAACGCGGTCAGGATCGGCCGGTCCGGCGAAGTTCGCCAGCCTTGGCCACATTGAGAAACTCGTAGAAACCCATGAGCCGGCAGAAGACGTAGCCCCGATAGCCGTCGAGGAAGCCGGCGCGCAGCACGTAATGATAAAGGAAACGCAATGCGGGACGAAAAGGCAGACCGGAGGCAAGGCTCTTCAAGCGGCGTTTGCGCGCCAGTGCCGCGTCGATTTTATGGTGGGTCGCCGCCGGGCGCCCGGCGGAGGAATTAAGCAGGCGAGCCTCCCAGTTGCTGTAGCGATTGTGCTTTTCCATCCACACATCGATGGTCGGAAACGCATAGTGCTCCATCTCGTGGCGCAATCGCGCTGTGCGGCCTTGCAGCAACACGTGCTCGTGCACTTCATTGTCGCCTGAATGGGTGTCGTCCGCGCCGGGAAATTCCTCATAGCGGCCAAGCTGGTGGCGGAAAAAACGCAGGTTCCAGCTCGGGTAGTAGCCGCAGTGCTGAAGCCAGCCATCGAGGAACCAGAAGCGTCGGTTGACATAATAGCCGTCGGCCGCCGGCGCGGCAACGATGCGCTCCAGCTCCCCGGCCAGCGCCGGCGTGATGCGTTCGTCGGCGTCGAGGATGAAAATCCATTCATGGCGCCATGGCACGTTGGCCAGTGCCCAGTTCTTTTTTTTGGGAAAGCGGCCGTCCCAGCAGAAGTCCACCACGGTGGCGCCGAATTCGGCGGCGATCTCGCGGGTGCCATCGGTGCTGCCCGAGTCCACGACCACGATTTCCCCGGCGAAACGCGCGGAATCGAGGCAGGCGCGTATGTTGGCGCGCTCGTTTTTGGTGGGGATAAGGACAGAGATGGGACAGCGTGGGTTCACGAAGGGACAAGGTTAAAGCCGGCGGAGGATCCGGCTGGAACAGCGGGTTCGCAATCGAGCAGGCGGGCGAAGCGCACGGCGATAAAAAAATCCATCCAAAACGCCACCGCTACCGCCGGGCACTCGAAGGGAAATTCCACCCACGCGTAAAGCAGGACGAAAGCACAGCCCAAAAGCGGATAGAACACGAGTGGATGGCTGAAGTGATGCCGGCGCAGCGTGAGGAGCGGCATGGCACCGAGCAGGCCGATGAGCGCCGTGCCGAGCAGGCCGGTCTCGGCGATGCTTTGCAGCCAGTCGGAATGGGCCTGGGCGTAGAAGACGGGAAGGCGATCCACGGACTTTTGCGTGTTGTAGATCATGAAGACCCTCGCGTAGCTGTCGAATCCCCAGCCGAACCACAACCGGTCGCGGGCCATCTGCCACGTGTCGTGGTAGAGCAGGGAACGGCCACCGAGGCCACCGGCTGCATGCATCTGTTCAATTTGTTGGCGCGTCAGCTCTGCCCGCACTTTGAAACCCTGTTCGTCGAGTTTATAGATGCCGGCGGCCAGGACGAGGGCCGCCGCCAGCGCGACGACCGACCACCATGCGAGCGAAGCCATCGAGGCGCCCCTTTGTTTGCGCCGTTGCCACAGCGCGTGCACCAGCATCACGCCGGCCAGCAAAAGGATCAACAGCGTGCCGGAGCGCGATTCGCTGAGCGGCGCAGTCGCGGCAATGAACAACAGTCCCACGGTGCCGACAAAAGCCGGTGAATGCCAGAAGTCGCGGGCTTTATGCCGGATTGCATAGTGAAAAACCAGCCCGGCGCAGGCTGAGGCGGACAGAATGGCGAATGCCCCCCAATGGTTATGGTAAATAAACGTGGAGAAAAAAAATGGATTGGGCGACTCGCGCAGGCCGAAAAACAGCCCGGCGCCCGTCAGTTTTTGTACGGTGCCAAAAATGGAAAGAACGAGGGCGTTGCCTGTGGCCAGGATCAGCAGCCAGCGCAGCGCCTTCCGCTGGCGCAAGCACAAGGCGAGATTCAGGCCGGGAAGAAAAACGCTGTCGAAAAGCCAGAGCGCGCGCAGCGATGCCGCGGGCTCGGCCGAACCCGGCAGCCAGGGCACTCCGCCACTGCGCACGAGCAGGGATTCGCCGCCAAAGGTGCGCGCGGAAAAACTGGGGTTGAGGCAGCTCGCCAGCACCAGCAGGTTGAACGCCAGCAACGGCCACAGCCAGCGCAGGACGCGCCCGCTGCTGCCGCGAAACACGGCCCCGAGCGTGATCAACGCGCCCGCGCTGCCCCACCACGAAATGATCGTGCGCGCCCAACCGACATTGCCACCAAACGCCCAGGTGGCAAAGACCAGCAGCAGGCCCGCATGCACGAGCGCAGCCGGTTCGAGCAGCGACAGCGGCGGACGCAGGCTGTCGCTGTCGCCAGTGGGGTTTTCACGCATGGATTTGTCACCCATTTCCAGATAGGTTCTACGTGCCGCGCAGGGTGGCATAAAACCCAAGGAGCACCTCGGCGGATTTTTCCCACGAAAACTCCGCGAGCACCCAATCGCGCGCCGCCAGGCCACGGGCGAGGCGCGTCTCATGACTTTCATCGAGGGCGAGGCGCAGGGTGCGGGCATATTCTTCCCATGGCACACACCAGCCGATTTGATTTTGGTTGAGTGCGGCCCACGGCATGCTGTCGGTCACGACGACGGGCAGCCCATGCGCCATGGCTTCGGCCACGGCCAGGCCGAAATTTTCCGAATGCGAGGGCAGCAGGAAAAGCGAGGCGGCCGGATAGGGCATCGGCCGGCCGCTGCCGTCAAACACCTCGATCCGGCCCGTGCCGGACAGTTGGTGGACGTAACGTGAAAGTTCTTTCACATCGTAATCCTGGGGAATGCCGACCAGGAGCAGCAGCCACTCGCGGGGCGCGTGCGCGAGCCACAGCTCGATGAGCTCGAGCACGCGCTTTTTGCGATGAAAGCGCGAATAGAAAAGCGCCGTCGGCCGGGTAAAGGCCGCGGGGCAGGCCTCGCGCCAGTGGGCCTCGGCTTCGGCCGAAGCAGCCGGGTCAGGCGGTGAGACGCCATTGGGGGCAACACAGATGGGTTGGTTGAACCCGCGGGCGGAGATGTCATCAGCCTCGGTGGCGCTGGTGGCGTGCCAGCCGGATGCGGCGGCAAAGGCGCCGGGGTGGACGAATTTATCGGCCAAGCGTTTTATCCAGCGATGGTGATGCCAGGACCAGCGGCTCATCATGCCACGTGGCGCAATGACCAGCGGAACATCCAACGCGCTGGCGCGTTTATGGGCGTAATGCAATGTCCGGAGCCACAGGCCATGGCTGTGCAGGCAATCGCAGTCCTGCGCGCGCAAGTGGGCCCGCAGCCCGCTCGAGGGACAGAGGCTGGCCGGGCGGCCGCGCGGAAAAATGTTCACTTCGAGATTTCCCTTCGTGCGGGTTTCGGCCACCGGCCCGGTGGTCAGCAACTCGACCTCGTTTCCCAACTGCGCCAGCGCGGCCGCCAACGGCGGCACAGCCTTGCTCGGTCCGCCATAACGGATCTCAAGGCTGGGCACGATGTGCGTGAGTCTCATTTCACTTTGGCAGTGGCCGCGCCTTGAGCGGGCGGCAGGGCACGCCGGCGCAGATCATGCGTGGCGGCAGGTCCCGCACGACGACAGAACGCGCGCCCACGACGCACAGTTCGCCCACCGTCACGCCCGGGCCGACAAAAACATCCGCGCCGAGCCAGGCATTTTCGCCGATGACGATGGGGTGGATGACGAGGGGCATGCTCCAGCGCGTAAAATCGTGGGTGCCGGCACAGAGATGGCAGTGCTGGCTGAGGTTGGCGCCATACGCGAGCGTGACCGGGGCAAGGTTGTAGAGGTTCACATGCGGGCCAACCATGGCTCGCGGCGCGAGGGTGAGTTTCCACGGAAATAAAATTTTTGCCGTGGGAAAAACCACCACCTGGCCCGGCGCGGGAATGCTGGCGCCGAAAAGCCGCAGCAGCCGGGCGCGAAAACCATGCAGCGGCCGCGGACTCCAGCGGAAAACGGTGGCTTGCACGAAGGCCCACAAACCGCGCGCCAGCAGCTCGCGCGTCGGATAGGGTGTAATGCAGCCCTGGCCGAGATAAGGTTGGGAAGACACGGGGAGGCCGTTAGTAGTTCGTATTGGGTAAGAGATAGTCTGTCGCGCCAAATGCCGTGGCCGGAGGTGAACCCAGCAGGCCAGGCGTCCTCGATTGCATGTTAACAAACCAACGGCCAAATACCAGCTACTAACTACGGCCTTGCGAGCGCTTGAAAATCGGCGAGCAGCGCGCGGGCAAACCGGGGAAAACTATATTGCTCCGTCCGGCGGCGGGCCGCGGTGGCCAGGCGGGTGCGCAGGACGGGATCCATGAGCGATTGTTTGAGCGCTGCGGCGAGGCGCGCGGCCGCGTCGGGCGCGGTGTGGTCGAAAACCAGGCCGGTTTCACCGTCGGCGACAAAATCCGTGAAGCAGTCGAGGCGCGATACGACCGGCACCGCGCCGGCGGCCATGGCCTCGGCGATGGCGACGCCAAAGGTCTCGCCCTGTGCGGCGAGGCTTGGGTAACAGAAAATATCGGTAGCGTGGTAGATCGCTTTCAGCGCGTTATCGTCGAAGACCGGAGGCAAAATGGAAAATCGATCGGACGGGAGAAACTCCGCGGCCTGGCGCGCGAGGCTGGCGGCATAATCGGGGCCGGAGCCGCCCTGGGGCACCTCCGCTGGGCCGGCCAGGATGACGCGCCACGCCGGCAGGCTTTTTTCCCCGGCGAGCAGGCGCAGGGCGGCGAGCAAAAGGTCGAGCCCCTTTTCGCGATGCAGGCGGCCGATATAGCTGATGGTGAGCGGTGCATCAGGCGCGGGTGGGGAGGGGATTCTTTCCAGTTCACTCCACGCAATGGGATAACCGACCACCTGCGTGGATGCGGTGAGACGGGGATTTTCCGCTTTGATTTTTTCCCGGACAGCGGTGCTGGGTGCAAGGATGCGGGCGATCCGGCGATAACAACGAAACTGGCCTTTGGGCATGCGGCCGGGCTGGATGACGACCTGGCCGGCCGAGGGCCGCAGCCGGCCGAGCCAGGTGGGCAGCGCGACGCAGTTGACAATGACAATGTCGGCGGGCGCGAGCGCGCGAAAAACGCGCCAGCTCCAGGAAAAATCACGCAACAGGTTTTTCCAAAGCTGTGGCGTGTGCGCGCAGCCGCGCAGGCGCACATGACGCACGCCGGCCAGCGTTTCGCGGTCGGGGAAACCCGGCCAGCGGCGTGAGAATACCGTGACCTCGTGGCCGGAGGCGGCGAATTCGAGGGCGAGCCGGTGCCAGGTTTTTTCCGTGGCGCCGCCAGCGGCAGGCGGCACCGGCAGGAAAAACCCCATGACGATGGTGATTTTCACGGCGAGGCGGAAGGGAGGGCCAGCGTGTTGTAGTCGGCGCGCGCAATGGGCTTTTTCCCAGTCTCGCCGCGGTTGAAATCATAAAGCGCATAACCAAGATCGTGCAGGAAGGCGCTGACGGCATCAGCATTGCGATCGTAGACCTCGGTCAGAATGATGGGATGATGGCGTTGCAGGAGTGTGTGTGCGCCGGCCAGCACACGGAACTCACTGCCGTCGGCGTCGATTTTGACCACTTGGGGCACGGGATAATGTTCGGCCAGCCAGTCGAGGGTGACCGTGGGGGTGAGGTGTTGTTCACGTACGGCTCCAGTAATGTCGTCACTGACTCCACCGGCCTGCGCGAGATGGGAACCGGCCCGCCCGCGTTCAGGGATGTTGAGCCACTCCAACGCCAGCCGGTCGCTTGCGGCCACCGGGAGCACATCGACCGGCGCTGCGCGGTTCCGGTTGTAGGTGCATGAGCGTTTGAGCAGGCGCACGGACCAAAGATCGGGCTCGAGGCAGAGGATCCGCCCCGAGGCCTGGGCGCGGGCGGCGGCGGCAAAACTGAAAACGCCCATATTGCCGCCGACGTCCCAGACCGTCTGCCCGGGTTGCACATAATGCTCGGCGAAATCGTATAGGTCGGTGAAATTCGGCTGGTTCAATCCCTGGTAGTAGACGAGCGACGCACCGGGCGAAAGCCGCAGGCGCAGGGAGCCAAACCGGGCGGGAAGGCGGCGGGTGAAATAAATGTGACGGCTGCAATACTCCAGCATGCGGCGGAGGACAAAGGGAGCATTCATAGGGAGTGGAGTGCGGCCATCAACCCGGCGGCGGCCGTTTCGTAGGTGTACCCGGCAATGCGCCGGGCGATGCGCGGTTTGAATCCGGCGAGATCGGCCGCCAGCGCGGCGGAAAGTTTCTCGCGCAGGTGCGCGGCATCGCCGGCGCGGAAAACCCAGCCGGTCTCGCCGTCGGTGACGAGGTCGCGCTGGCAGCCGACGAGGTCGCTCACGAGGCAGGGCAGGCCCATGTGCATGGCTTCGTTGACGGCGAGGCCCCAGGTTTCGTAGAGGCCGCACGAAGGCAGCGCGAAGATATCGGCGAGGAGATATCGGGCGGGCATCTCGCCCTGGTTGGCAAAGGGAAGAAAGTGCACGCGTCCGGGAGGAGCGGTCCGGGCGCGGTCGAGCAGGGAGTTTTTTTCCTCGCCGTCGCCCACGAAGACCAGAGCGGTGCCGGGCGCATCGAGCGCAAGGAACGCCTCCAGCAGCCCGCGGGGTTGTTTGGCCGGCGTGAGTTTTCCGGCGAAGAGCACGACGCGCGTGTCCGGCGCGAGGCCGAGCTGTCCGCGCAGCGCCCCGGCGGCGGCGCGATCTCCGGCGCGGCTGGGGTCAAAGTGTTCGTGGTTGACGGAGTGCGGCGCGAAGAAAAGTTTTCCCCCGGGCCCGCCGAGCACCGTGAAATAATCGCGATTGGCGGCACCGACATAGGTGAGGGCGGCGAACTGGCGATAGAGCGCGCGGAGCAAAGTCTTTTTCCACCAGGGCAGTGCGGGCCGGCCCAGGAGATGCGAGTCGCCGCGGAAGATGAGCGGCATACCGCGGCACCTCGCCCACGCGATGGCTTGCAGGTGGCTCGCATAAGCGTAACCGAAAAGCAGGATTGCGCCCGGTTGCCACGCGGCCAGGCGCGAGGTGAGCGCGGGATTGCGCAGGCCCCGGAAATGATGCGTGCCGGGGTCGCGCGCGACATTGGGCACAAACTCGCTTTCGTAGCCGCCGAGCAAATCGACGTCCCAGGCAAAGGCTTTTTCAAACTGGGGGTCGCGCATGGTTTCGATGCCAAATTTCCAGAGGTAAAACACGCGGAAATCGAGCGGGGTGTGCGTGTGCAGCCAGCGGAACCACGGGCTGTAGTACTGGGTGGGATGCGAGAGGACGATGGCTAGCCGCGGCGAAGGCATTGAGTAAAGGCTGAAGGGCTGACTTTGAACATCCAACTGCTCCGTCTGCGACGGCCTTCAACCGAGAAAGTGGCGCATGACGAGGGGTATGCCGAGCACGGTGACTGTGGCCTGAAAGAGTGAACTCAGCCAGATGCTGAGGGTCATTTCGGTTTGAAACGACCACGCCATGAGCAGCACCAGCAGCAGGCCGGCGTAGGAAAGGATGGGGCTTTGCTGTGCCCACAGACCGTATTTCTTTAAGCAAAAGGCGAAGACGAAGGCGAGGAGGCCCGCGCCGTAGAAGCCGAAGTTGGCGTATGCCTCGGCGAGCAGGCCGAAGGCGATGGTGGTCTTCAGGGTGTCCTCGGGACGCTGCAAGCCGTAGTAAATCGAGAGGGTGTAAGTGCTGATGTTGGCGACGGGCTTTTCGGCCCAAAAAAACTTCGGCACGAATTGGCCGGGAATTTGCCCGTACGTTTTCCCGTTGAGAAAGGGCAGCTGGTCGGGCGATTTGTCCACGACGAGGCAGGTCATCTGGAACAGCGATGTGCGCTGGATCAGGTTGTTCGTCAGTCCGCTTTTTTGATGGGACTCCATGCCGTCGTGAATCCATTCGGTGAAAAACCCCGGCAAGTCCGCCAGGGCTGGCATGGCCGCCCCCTCCGTTTCCCAATATTTTTCCCGCATGGTGCTTTTCCCATTGTGCAGCAGGGCGATGAGCGGAAGGACGATGGCCATCGCAACAATGGGCGGGCGTTTGCCACCTGAAACATATCCAAGCAAGGTGAGGACGATGACTGAAATGCCTTGGATGAGGTAGAGGGTGGCAAAGTTAAATGCGACCTGCAGCGCAATGTTGGCGATGAAGAAAATTTTTTCCTGGTAAGCGAGGTCGTCCTGGCCCCACCGCCGTCCTTGGATGAACGCGCTGATGATGCCGATGCCATAAAACACTGCCCGCAACGGTGCCTTGAGGTCGGAGGGAATAACATCGCTGAAGTTGGCGATGCCGATATAGATTGTCGTCAGCACGAGGCCGTAGCCGAGGTATTTCCCGGTGTCCCGGGAAATCACCTCTTCGGTCCAGAATGGCGTTGTGCGGGGGTGCCCGCGGGTGGCCGCATGGGTGATAATGGCGATGATTTGGAAAAGCAGCACAACCGAGGCGGCTTGGTTCACCACCGCATCGGAATAAATCTGGAGCTGGCTTTGTCCGTTGAGCAGGGGCAGGGCGTAGATGTTGACGCCGGTCAGCATGAAGACTTCGAAAACGGGAAACTCATACGTCGCGCGTCGCGCCCACCGCAAGGCAGGCAGGGCCGCGAGCACGATGATGGCTAATCCTTCGTCGAGCTCCGCGGGCGAGCTGACCTCGGCATTGAAAAAATAGTAGCCGAGCGTAAGCCCAAGCAATGCCAGCCCGCCATAGAAGAGACGGCGGTCTGGCGGAGTCGATTGTCCAGGCTCTTGCTGAATTTCTGGATTCGTGGAGGAAAAGTCAGTCATGGGTGTCAACCTGCGCGCCGAGCGCCTGGTCAAAAAAATTGCACAGCCGGCGCGTGCCGGCGCGGGCGGTGAATTGCGCATCAAACAATCGATTGTTCCGCGTTCCGGCCTGCAGCTGGGCAGGGTGGGTGACCAGAGTGGAAAAGAACTCGCGTGCGTCCCGGGCATTGTTGCCGGTTGGCAGTGGGACAACCCGGGCGAAATCCAGCTCGGCCAATCGCGTTTCAGCCGCGCTGCCGGCGGGCACAAATGCCAAAACGGGCCGGTCGGCGAGAAAATAAGGCGCGATCTTCGAGGGTGTGTAACCCGGGTCGTCAGACCCCAGTAACAGAAGTGCGTCGGCTGCGAGCATGGTTTTGAGCGATTCGGGATAACCGATGCGGGCGGGATGCTCGATGACA
>DATMNP010000058.1:0-92498 GCA_035568935.1 Opitutaceae bacterium
CACCTCGAGCGATGGATGGCATGCGCTGGCCCTGACCTCCGCCCAGACGGGAACCTTTACGGCGACGTTTGACGCGACGCCCTCGGCCTCGCCGGAAAACGCGGTGGTTGGATTGTCGAAAGGCGTGGCCACGGCCTATACGGGCCTCTCCTGCATCGCTCGCTTCAATACCTCAGGCGCTATCGACGCCTATAACGGCACCGCCTATCAGGCGGCGTCGACCATCTCGTACACAAAAAACACCGCCTATCACTTCCGCCTGGTCGTGAATGTTCCTGCGCACACCTATTCGGTCTATGTGACCCCGCCCGGGCAATCCGAACTGACGGTGGGCCTCAACTACGCCTTCCGCAGTACCGCGGTCGTGTCCAGCCTGGACACGTGGAACCTCGATGTGAACGCCACGCCCTCGGGCTGCTCGCTCACGGCGAACAACCTGAATCCGTAACCTAAACGACAACCGTTTTCTTAAGCGCCCGCCGGATCGAGCGGCGGGCGGTTTAGTTTTTGAATGGGCAGGGGAGTTCGTTCTCCAAATCGTGGATTGCATCGGCCGTCTGGATATTTCAACCGCCGGCCAATGTCGTCTGGGGAAAATCGCTTCGTGACCTTTGTGGTCTTCGGGTGCAAAAACGCTCCCATGCGCTGGGTTGAACAACCATTTTTTTTCGTCGATTTCGAAGGCAGCCATGCCGCGGGCATCCTTGAATACGGCGTTGTCACGGTGGTCGGAGACCGCGTGGTGGAGACCAACACCCGGCTTTGCCGCGCGGCCGGCCGGGTGCGGGCCGAGGAAACGGCGATGCACGGCCTGCGCGAAAAAAACTTGGTGGAACACGCGCCGTTCACGGATGATTTCGATTTTTTTGCCGGCCGGCGTGACCGGGGCCCGCTGGCGGCGCACTACGCGGGCGTGGAAAATGCCCTGCTCAAGGCCGTCTGGCCCTATCCGCGCCGCTCGACTGACTTTGCCCGGCCGGGCGAGAGCCTGGTCGATTGGGGTCCGTGGATCGACACAGGGGCGCTCTATGCGCAACTGTATCCGCGGTTGGTTTCGCTGAAACTGGCCGACCTCATCGTCGCATGCGGGCTTCAGGCGGAACTTGATGTGCTGGCCGCTACCCACTGTCCGCCGCCGCGCCGCCGCTACCATGCCGCACTTTACGACGCGCTGGCCGGCGCGTTGCTGCTCACCTCGCTCGCCCGCGAGCCTTGGCTGGCGGAGCTGAGCACGGCGCAGATGCTCGCGCTGAGCGCGCTCGATCCGGAAAAGCGCGATGCCCTGCAGCAGCGCGAACTGTTTTAACCTGGATCCCTGCATTTGAACCGCGAATGAACGCGAATAGAAAACTTTAACCACGGATGACACGGATGGTCACAGATGGGGGCAGTTATCCGTGCTTATTAGCGTAATCCGTGGTAAAAAATCATCCTGCAGTCGTTACGACAAAAAGATAGGTTTGGTGGTTTGTTTCCCCATTCGCGTTTATTCGCGTCCATTCGCGGTTAAAACGCCTTGGCTACGGCTTGCCACCGCGTGCGCCCATGCGCAGGCCGGTGTAAATCATGGCGAGCGTCTGGCCGGCGAGAGACTCGAGCCGGAGGTGCGCTTGCGTGAAATCTTGGTCGCGGGTGGATTCGTTGGGCACGGCTACGCACCACAGGCCGGCCGCGCGCGCCGCGGCGATACCGGTCTCCGAATCCTCGAGTGCGAGCGCTTCGTTGCCGCGCACATGGAGTTTTTCCAGGGCCGCGAGGTAAAGGTCAGGTGCGGGCTTGGGCGGTGTTGCGTCCGTGCGGCAGGAGGTGAACTCAAATTTTTCATGCAGGCCCAGATACTTCAGGTAGCTGCCCACATGCTCACGAAAAGAATTCGAAGCCACGGCGAGAGGCAGTCCGTGCTCGCGGGCCTCGTCGATAAGCTTGAGGACGCCGGGCAGCATTTTTTGCTGATCGAGGAGTTTCTGGTTGATCTGGATCCTTTCATTTTCGAGTTCGGGGCGAGGCGCCGCCGGATCGAAGGCCTTCCATGGATCGAAGTCATGGTCAATGGTACCGATGGAACGCAAGAATCTTGCGCGGTCGAACGGTATGTTGCGCCTGCGGTGGACTTCCGCGTAGGCATTGACCATTGGCGTCTCAGTATCGAAAATGAGACCATCGAAATCGAAAATAAGCGCACGGATCATGGGCGGATGCTGGCAGCAAAACCCCCCAATTGGGACAAAAAAAGAGCAACCGGCCATGGATTTTCGACCCTGCCGGCCAACGGGGTGCAATCTGGCGCAAGCCATTGGCAAATATGGGCGTGAACGGCCGTTCTCCCCGGCGTTTTTCCGTCTCGCTTTGCCGTGCCGTTGGCGTCTGTTTTTTCCCGTCATGAGTACCGCCAATGCCAACCCTGTCACGTCCGACCGCGCCGCCATCCCTGCCACCCGCAAGTGGGATTTCTCGCCGATTTTCCCGGATTGGGAAGCCTGGGAGCAGGGGATGAAAACACTCGATGTGAAGATGGGTGAATTTGCCGCGCTCAAAGGCACGCTCGCGGCCGGCGCGCCCGCCGTGTTGCATGCCTACCAGCTGCACGACGCGATCGGCATGCTGCAGTACCGGGTTTATTGTTACACGCAGTTGCAGCGCGATGTGGACACGCGCGACCAGGCGGTGGCGGGGAAATTCCAGCGCGTGCAGGCGCTCTTTGCGAAGTTTGGCACGGCCACGGCGTGGTTCACGCCCGAGCTGCTTGCGATCCCGCAGGCGGCGATGGAAAAATGGATCGCGGAGACGCCGGGCCTGGGCATCTACCGCTTCACCATCCTCGACGCCTACCGCCAGCAAAAGCACGTGCTCGATGAGAAAGGCGAGCGGCTGCTGTCCTATGCCGCGCAGTTCAACCAGGCGCCCGCGGCGGTGTTCCAGGAACTGGGCACGAGCGACATCAAGTTTCCCGCGGTGAAGTTTTCTGACGGCCGCGAGGTCACGCTCACGCCCGCCGCCTACCAGGCCACGCTGCTGACGAACCGCAACCAGGCGGACCGCGCCCTGGCCTTCGAGGCCTATTACAAGACTTATTCGGCCAACGTGAACACCTATGCCGCGATCTACAACGGCATCATCCATCGCGACTGGTTTCTCGCGCAGGCGCGCAACTTTCCGTCCACGATCGACGCGGCGCTCGACGCCAATGCCATCCCTGTCGCTGTCGTGCAAACCCTGGTGGATGCCGCCCGCGCCGGCACCGCACCGCTCCGCCGCTATCTCCGCCTGCGAAAAAAACTCCTCGGGCTCGAGAGCTACCATCTGTACGACAACTCCATCCCGATTTTTGCCGTCGATAAAAAGTATTCCTATGAGGCGGCCGTGCCGCTGGTCATCTCATCGGTCGCCCCGCTCGGCGCCGAGTACCAGGCCAAATATCGTCAGTTCACTTCCGGCGGCCGGATCGACGTGGATGAAAACGACGGCAAGCGCAGCGGTGCCTACAGCATGGGTGTTTACGGAGTGGGGCCGTACCTGTTGTTGAATTACAACGATACGCTCGACGCCGTCTTCACCTTTGCGCACGAGGCCGGCCACGCCATGCACACGGTCCTGTCGTATGAAAACCAGCCCTTCGTCACGTCCGACTACACCATTTTCGTGGCGGAGGTGGCCTCGACCATCAACGAACGCTTCCTCCTCGAACAATTGCTCGAAACGACGACCGACCCGAAGGAGCGCTTCGTGCTCATCCAGCATGCGGCCGACGCCATCCTCGGCACCTTCTACACGCAGGTGTTCTTTGCCGATTTCGAACTGCAGGTGCATCGCCTGGCCGAGCAGGGCGCGCCCGTCACCGCCGGCGTGCTCAGTGGCGTCTACGGAAAGCTGCTCCATGACTATTATGGCGACGCCATCACCATTGACGAGCTCTCCAAGGTCACCTGGGCGCGCATCCCGCACTTCTACCAATCGCCGTATTATGTTTACCAATACGCCACGTGTTTTGCCTCGAGCGCCCAGCTGTTCAGGGAAATGACCGCGGGCAGCCCGGACGGCCGCTCGGCCGCGGTCGCGCGCTACCTCGCGTTGCTGAGGAGCGGCGGCAGCGATTACCCGATGAATCAGCTCCAGTCGGCCGGCGTGGATCTTACCCGGCGTGAAACGGTGCAGGCCGTCATCGACCAGATGGACGAACTCGTCTCGCGATTGGAGACCGAGGCGGAAAAGATCGGGCGGTAGCGCGGTATCAGGGCGCGACCGCCGGGCGCGCCGCGGTCCTCGAAATGGTTTTACACCAAGATCGCAAAGACCGCGAAAATTGATCCAGAGTTTTAACCACTGATGTACACTGATTGTCACTGATAACCGATCGATCTTGCTCCATCCGTGTTAATCCGCGCCATCCACGGCGAAAAATCCCCCCTTCGCGCCCTCTGTAAAAATAGTTCAGGAAGGCTTCGGCGGGCCCGGCGGTCCCGCCCTACCAACGAATCGCGCAGCGAGAAGGTATGGCGGTCGGGGATTCTTTGGGTGGCGGGGATTTCAGCCCTTCAGCTTTTCAGTCTTTCAGCTTTTATTTATTGCGCCACCAGGGTGCGGCCTGGATTCCAGACTCCGTCCACGAGCAGCGAATCGGGCACGGCCGGCACGCCGAGCTCGTTGCGTTCGAGCAGCGTCGCGAGCTGGTCGACGGAGCGCATCCCGATCAGCTCGGAATTTTGGTAGATGCCGGAAACTGGATCGCCGGGGCGCGCCGAGCTGAGGCTGGCCACGCCCACGTCCTCGGGAATGCGCAGCCCCCACGACTTGAACCAGCGTTGCATGTCGTGCGGCTGGCCGACGACCACGTCGGGTTTCTCGCGGCGGAACCACGCGCGGAATCCGTCCTCGGTGATCGGCTCGGCCAGCAGCGGCGCGAGCGGCGCGAGCCCGGCCATTTCGCTTTGCGCCAGCAGATAGGCGGCGAGCCACCGGCGTTCCACCTTCTGGTTGACCGCTGCGCGCAGGGCCAGGCCGATGCGGCGGTAGCCAAGGCGGTAACATTGCTCCATCGTGATGATCATCGAATGGAACAAATCGTTGACGATGCGATGCAGTACGGGACGCGCCAGGGTGGTGCCAAGGGCAACTGCCGCGAAGCCCTCCCAATCCAACTCGATGCTTGAATTGGCCTCGGGCAGCGGCGCCACGATCAGGCCGAGAATGCCGCGGGCATGCAGCATGTTCGAAAATCGACGTGGCGTCATCCCTTTCTCATAGAGCCAAAATTCCTGCAGGTCATAACCGCATTGCCCGGCCCGGTTGCGGACGCCTGAAAACAGTTGCTGAAAGACTGGCGTGGTGAGGCTCCGCCATCCGTGGCGGGTGGGAAAACCGGTGATGATGGCCAGCGTCGGCCCGCCGGGCGCCGCGCCCCGCCGTCGTCGCGACCGCATGAGGGCCCGCACGAGTGGATTCGGCTGGTAGTGGAGCGCATGCGCGGCATTCAGCACTTTGGTGCGCGTGGCGGGCGTGATGAGCGTGCTGCCCCTGAGGGAAAGGGAAACCGTGGCGGCTGTGACTCCTGCACGGATGGCGACATCGCGCATGGAAACCGGGGTAGTGGTTTTCATTTAACAATAAAAACAAACCAAGTGTTTCCTCCTCTGACAATCTTTTTCAAGCTGCAGCCAGTTTCCCCGCACGCATCAACCCCGCGGTTTTTCAACCCATTTGCGTTACTCCCGACAAACCGAACATGAAGGCCGACCCCGTTTTTTTTCTGCAGCGACCTTGGCGCCGAATCCTGCAGCGGCGGAGTGCCTCATGACAACATAACGAATTTGACTTTGCCGGATAGGACTAAAGGGGGTACTCTTCGGCATCGCAAAACAGAGTGGCGGACCTGCAAGGGTTCGCCACTTCTGTTTTTTGGGCCGGGAATTCCGCTTGGATTTGGCGATTGGAAATACTGTAAATACAAGACCCTTGCCCATTAAAACCGGCCGTCCGATTTCATTTAACAATAAAAATGAAATAAGGATTTGCTTCGGGCTCAATTCCACTCAGCCTATGGGGAATATACCCCGTTTAGTTGTTTGTTACCCCTATTCTTGCCTGCGCTGAGCCCCCGGTTTTGCTTCACCCCGCTGGTCTTCTTGTCCCCAGCAAAAATCAAGGCCTTGTTTTTGTTAGTAACCTCAACCTCATCGATACGATCCCCTACTATGAAATCGGAAAATCGAATACCTAAAGCACTCGCCGCATTTGCTATCATTTGCGGCTTCTCCGTCTCGGCACGGGCCCAAATCGGCTCCGGCTGGTCGCCTGGTGGCGAGACGATTCTATCCCAGCAAACGTCGGCCGGTTGCACCATCACCCCGATCGCAGGAGGCGCCGAATTCCACAGTCCTTCCGGCCACGGCCGCGCGGAAAATCGCTGGTCTGGTGCCGACCTGACCACCACATGGCAGTGGACCGGAACAGCCAAGATCGTGGCATGGCCCGCCGGCTCCTCCTCCACCTGTATCTACCAGTTGTGGGGTTCGCCGAGCGGCGACGTCATCATTGATATGGATGCCGGTGGTGCCGCGACCACGAACCTGATCTCCCTGCACGACACACGAAAAGTCGTGGGCAACGTTCCGATTGGCGTGCCGTTCGATTTTGCCGCGATTTATACGGCCAGCTCACACAGTGAGGATATCTATATCAATGGTTCGCACACCGGTTCGACGATCCTCATCGATGCTCCCTCCGGCCATTACGACAAGAATGGCACCTACGTGTCGAATTCCGGCAATGGCCCGGCCACGGTCGATTGGACCAACATGTCAAATTGGAAGGGTGGCAACGTGACCGGTGGCGGCTCACCCCCGCCGCCGCCGCCGCCGCCGCCACCCCCGCCGCCGCCGCCGCCTGGAAACCCGCCGCCACCACCACCACCACCACCACCACCGCCGCCGCCGCCACCCCCGCCGCCGCCAGGAGGTGGCACGCACAAGAAGCACCACAAAAAACACCATCACCATCACAAATAATAGTGTCTCACCGATTGATGGAATCGTGGACGGTATTTTAACCAAGCGACTGTCGGGATGTTAATTCCGACCAAGCAAAACAAGTGGCGGGCCTGCAAAGGCCCGCCACTTTTGTTGGCTCGCCCCGCAGGGCGCACTAAGAAAAAAACCGCCGCGGCACGGGGCCGGGGCGGTTTTGCTTCGGTGATTTTTTCGCTCAGCTGGCGGGAGCGTCGCCGCCTTCTTCCTCGGTCTCGACGATGCGGGCGATGCTGAGGAGCTTGTCGCCCTCGGAGAGGCTGAGCAGCTTCACGCCCTGGGTGTTGCGGCCGCTTTGGCGGATGTCTTTCACCGGGCAGCGCACGCTCTGGCCTTTGGCCGTGAGAAGCATGATTTCATCGTTGTCGTGCACGCTGAGCGCGCCGGCCACGGCCTCGGACTTGATGGCGATGACGCCGGAGCCGCCGCGCGACTGCAGTCGGTAGTCGTCGAAAGGCGTGCGCTTGCCGATGCCTTCCTCGCTGGCGACGAGCAGCGTGCAGCTCGGATCGACCACGGCGATATTTTTGATGCAATCATCTTTCTCGCCGAACCGCATGCCGGTGACGCCGACGGTGGCGCGGCCCTGGTCGCGCAGGTCGGATTCCTTGAAACGGATCGACATGCCTTTGTAAGTGATGAGCACGATCTCGTTCTCGCCGTTGGTCAGGACGGAGCCGATGAGCGCGTCGCCCTCCTCGAGCTTGATGCTGATGATGCCGCCGCGGCGCGGGTTGGCGTATTCGGCGAGATTGGTTTTCTTGGCGACGCCGTTCTTCGTGCACATGACGAGGTGCAGGTTTTCGGAAAACTCCTTCACGCAAAGCATGGCGGCGATTTTTTCATCCTTCTGCAACTGGAGGAACGAGGAGACGGATTTGCCCTTCGACGCGCGGGTGCCCTCGGGGGTCTCATAGACTTTCTCCACGTAAACGCGGCCGTTGTTCATGAAAAACATGATGTAGTCGTGCGTGGACGCGGTGAAGAGGTGCTCGACGAAATCCTCCTCGTAGGTCTCGGTGCCGATGATGCCCTTGCCGCCGCGCTTCTGCGAACGGTAGGCGGCGACGGGCGTGCGCTTGATGAATCCCTGGTGCGAGACGGTGATGACGCAGCCTTCGTTGGCAATCACGTCCTCCATCCGGAATTCCTCGGCGGCCGCGGTGATCTCGGTGCGGCGCGGCTGGTTGTATTTTTCCCGGAGTGCGAGCAGCTCTTTCTTGATGATGGAAAGGAGTTTTTTCTCGCTCTCGAGGATGCTGCGCAGCTCCTCGATGAGTTTGATCAGCTCGAGGTATTCCGCCTCGATCTTGTTCCGCTCGAGGCCGGTCAGTTGGTACAGGCGGAGCTCAAGGATGGCGGTGGTCTGGCGGTCGGAGAGGGGATACTTGGCCATCAGCTTCACCTTCGCCTCCTCGCGGTTGGCGGCGCTGCGGATGATGCGGACGAAGTCGTCGAGGTTGTCCAGGGCGATCTTGTAGCCTTCGAGAATGTGCGCGCGGTCCTCGGCCTCTTTCAGGCGGTGGCGGGTGCGGCGGGTGATGACCTCGCGGCGGTGCTCGATGTAGCACTCGATCAGTTCCTTGATGTTCATCTGCTTCGGGCGCTTCTTGTCGAGCGCGAGCAGGATGACGCCGAAGGAGGACTCGAGGGCGGTCTTCTTGAAAAGCTGGTTGATGACAACCTTGGACTGCTCGCCGCGCTTGAGCTCGATGACGATGCGGGTGTTTTCGTCGGATTCGTCACGCAGGTCGCGGATGCCGTCGATCTGCTTTTCACCGACGAGCTCGGCGATGCGCGTGACGAGGGTGGAGCGGTTTACGTTGTACGGAATCTCCGTGATGACGATCTGCTCCATGCCACCCTTGATTTCCTCGGTGTGGGCCTTGCCGCGGGTCCGCACGATGCCGCGGCCGGTGCGGAGGTAGCTGTCGATGCCTTCACGGCCGGCGATGACGCCGCCGGTTGGGAAATCGGGGCCCTTCACGATCTTCACGATCTCATCGACGGAAAGGCTGGGCTTGTCGATGATGGCGCAGGTGGCGTCGATGATCTCGGTCAGGTTGTGCGGCGGGATGTTGGTCGTCATGCCGACGGCGATGCCCGTCGAGCCATTGATCAGCAGGTTCGGCAGCGCAGCCGGCAAGACCGTCGGCTCGGTCGTCGATTCCTTGTAGTTGGGTACAAAATCGACGGTGTCCTCGTCGATGTCGCGCAACAGGTCCTCGGCGATTTCGTTGAGGCGGCACTCGGTGTAACGGTAGGCGGCGGGGGGGTCGCCGTCGACCGAGCCGAAGTTGCCCTGCGGGTCGATCAGCGGGTAGCGCATGACCCACGTCTGCGCGAGGCGCACGAGCGTGTCGTAAACAGAGGAATCGCCGTGCGGGTGGTAGTTTTTCAGCACCTCGCCGACGACGCCGGCGCACTTGTCGAACGAGCGGTTGTGGAGCAGGCCCTCGCGAAGCATCGCATAAAGGATGCGGCGCTGCACGGGCTTGAGGCCGTCGCGGGCGTCGGGCAGGGCGCGCGAGATGATGACCGACATCGAATAGTCGATGTAGGCCGTCTGCATGATGTCGGTGATGTTGGCCGAGGAAAGTTTTTCAGAACCGGTGTACATTCGGAAAGGAGTCAGGATTCAGGAGTCAGGAGCCAGGATTCGGGAGTCGTCGGATGGTTTCTGCCGTCCTGACTCCGAAGCCTTAAATTCTTGGGAAATCAGACGTCGAGGAATTGCACGTTGAGCGCATTGTCTTCGATGAACTGGCGGCGCGGCGGCACTTCGTCGCCCATCAGCAGCGTGAAGAGCGCATCGGCCTTGGCGGCGTCGTTGACGGAGACTTTGAGGAGGCGGCGTTTTTCCGGGTCCATGGTGGTCTCGAAGAGTTGCTTCGGGTTCATTTCGCCGAGGCCCTTGTAGCGCTGGATGCTGAGGCCCTTGCGGCCGTTGGCGCGGATGTGCGCGACGATGTCGAGCGGGGCGAAGAGCTCGGTCTTGGTCTCGGTTTTCTGGCCGGCATTTTCCGTGACAATGTAGCGCGCCTTTTCCGTGGGGGAATATTGCGCGACGTCGAGGCCGATCTTGGCCAGGGCCTTGAGCAGCTTGGTCATCTCGGTGCTTTCGAAAATCTCGTGGATGGTGATTCGCTTGGCGGGCGCATCGGGCTTGGCCTCGGTCTTCGTGTTGTCGGGCTGCTCGAAAAGGTCGGCGTCGAGGCCGTGTGACTGGTTGAACTTGGTGCGGGCGGATTCGTTGGCGAGGAATTCGTGTGACTCCTTGTTGCCTTCGCGGATGCGTGCGACGTAGCGCGGGAGCTCGTGCGAATCCTTGTCGTGCCGGTCGAGATATTCGGCGAGCGCGGCGCCGTAACGGGTGACGCCGGCGCCGAGTTTCTCGAGGGCGGCGAGGTTTTCGACGATCTTGTCGATTTGCGCGGGCGCGAAGATGTGCTTGTCCCGCACGCGTTCGAGGACGACGTCCTCGCTGCCGAGCTCGAGGAGGATGCGGTTGAGCTGCTCGTCGTTGTCGATGTACTGCTCGCGCTTCTTGCGCTTGATTTTATAGAGCGGCGGCTGGGCGATGTAGATGAAGCCCTGGTCGAAAAGGCCGCGCATCTTGCGATAGAGGAAGGTGAGCAGGAGCGTGCGGATGTGCGAGCCGTCCACGTCGGCGTCGGTCATGATGATGACCTTATGGTAGCGGGCGCGCCCGACGTTGAAGGCCGATTCCTCCTCGCCGTCGCCGATGCCGGTGCCGATGGCGGTGATGAGGGTGCGGATTTCCTCGTTGTTGAGCACCTTGTCGATCTGGGCCTTCTCGGAGTTGATGAGCTTGCCGCGCAGCGGGAGGATGGCCTGGTAGCGGCGGTCGCGGCCCTGCTTGGCGGAGCCGCCGGCGGAGTCGCCCTCGACGATGTAGAGTTCGGTCAGCGCCGGGTCGCGCTCGGAGCAGTCGGCGAGCTTGCCGGGGAGGCCGCCGCCGGAGAGCGCGCCCTTGCGGATGGTCTCGCGGGCCTTGCGGGCGGCCTCGCGGGCGCGGGCGGAGAGCAGGGTCTTCTCGATGATGCGCTTGGCGATGGCGGTTTCCTTCTCGAGGAAATATTTCAGTTTCTCGCCGACGATCTTCTGCACGATGCCGTCCACCTCGGAGTTGGAGAGCTTGGTCTTGGTCTGGCCCTCGAAGCGCGGTTCGGAAACCTTCACGCTGATGACGGCGGTGAGGCCTTCGCGCACGTCGTCGCCGGTGATCGACGGGTCCTTGTCCTTGATGAGGTTGTTGGACTTGGCGAAATTGTTGATGACGCGGGTGAGGGCGGTGCGGAAGCCGCTGAGGTGCGTGCCGCCCTCGAGGTTGTAGATGGAGTTGGCGTAGGCGAAGACCTGGTCGTTGTAGGAGTCGTTGTATTGCAGCGAGACGTCCACGACGGTGGCGGCCTTGGCCGGATCCTCGTTGGGCACGCTGTCGCTGAAGGTGATGGGCTTGTCGTGCAGGACGGCCTTGTTCTTGTTCAGGAACTTCACGAATTCCGTGATGCCGTCCTTGAAGTAGAACTTGTCCGATTTCTGCGAGCGCTCGTCGGAGAGGAGGATTTCGATTCCGGGATTGAGGAACGCGAGTTCGCGCAGGCGCTTGGCCAGGATCTCGTATTGGAATTCGCGCGTGGTGACAAAGATCGTCGCGTCGGGCTTGAAGGTGACTTTGGTGCCGTTCTTCTTCGTGTCGCCGATGACGCTGAGTTTCTGGGTGGTTTTGCCCTGCTCGAAACGCATCTGGTAAACCTTGCCGCCGCGCCGCACCTCGGCCTCGAACCATTCGGAGAGCGCGTTCACGCATTTTGCGCCGACGCCGTGCAGGCCGCCGGAGACCTGGTAGGCGCCTTTGCCGAACTTGCCGCCGGCGTGGAGATTCGTCAGCACGAGCTCGAGCGCGGGCATCTTATAGACCGGGTGCATGTCCACCGGGATGCCGCGGCCGTCGTCCTCGACCGAGCACGAGCCATCGAGGTGGATGCTGACCTTGACCGTGTTGGCGAAGCCCGCGAGCGCCTCGTCAATGGAGTTGTCCATGAGCTCGAACACGCAGTGGTGCAAACCGCGCTCGCCGGTGTCTCCGATGTACATGTCGGGGCGCTTGCGCACGCCCTCGAGGCCCTCGAGTTTCTGGATTTTGGAGGCGTCGTACGTCTCGGCACCAGCTTGGGATTTGGCAGATTTTCTCGCGTCGTCTTGGTCGGGCATGAAGGAAAGGAACAGGGTGTGGCTTAAAGGGAAAATATTTCGCAAAACATCCGCGCGGACAACAGAAATCTTGGTTTAAATTCCGGTATTTGAAGCGCGAATGAACGCGAATTCACGCGAATAAAACTTAACCACGGATGACACGGATTGTCACAGATTGTGGTCGTTATCCGTGCCTATCAGTGTAATCCGTGGTAAAAAATCACCCTGCAGTGGTTGAGACAAAAAGATGGACTTGGTGCTTGTTTCCCCATTCGCGTTTATTCGCGTCAATTCGCGGTTCAAAAAAGTCTGGGATAACCCGTTCACGGGCGGCGTTTTCATTTGCCGAGGGCATGCGCCGCCCCCTGGGAGCTGTTTGGGAAATAAAGCGCGTGCCGCTATCGGCTGCAAAGGTGCCGAGCAAGGCGGAGTCGAGGTGCCAATGCCCGGAGGGCCTTGGCCCTCGACGAGAACGCCGCTCCGCACCTCTTGCAGCCTTAGCCCGGAGGGTTTGCGCCGGGAGGAGCTGCCGCGGCGTTCCGGCAGAGGGGGATAGCCTCTCCGAGGATACCCGCCCTCTGCCGCGCCTTGCGGCCAGCTTCTCCGGACGCAAACGGCATTGCGTTTTATTTCCCAAGCAGCTCCTAATTTGGCCATCCGTGAAACTTTCCGTGAAAGTCGACTATGCCTGTCGTGTGCTTGCGCAGATGGCCCGCAGCCATGCACGCGGCGAGCTGGCCCACATTGACGAGCTGGCCAAGGTCGAGTCCGTCCCCGCCAACTACCTCGTGCAGATCCTCAGCGAGCTGCGTAACGGCGGGATCATCGCCAGCCGCCGCGGCAAACAGGGCGGTTATATCCTCGCCCGCCCGCCGGAGGACATCACGCTCTACGACATCGTGAAACTTATCGAAGGTGACCTGCTTGAGCTCAGTGGCGACGTCCGCGGCCAGTCCGGCCGGCGCGTGCAGCAAATCTGGCGCGACATCCGCACCTCCTTCGAGTCCAAGTGCAAGGGTTACACCCTCGATAAGTTCGTCGCCAAGGCCGACGAGGGGATGTACTATATTTAGTTCACGGTTTACGGTTCACTGTTCACGGTTCAACGTTGCCCCCATGCCTTCACCTGCCCTCGAAAAACTCCTGGTTCTGCAAGATCGTGACACGCGGCACGCGGGGCTGGCGGCGCAGATCGCGTCCGTGCCGCGCGAGGTTGCGCTCGCCGAGCAAAAAATCGCTGCGGAAAAGGCCGCCATCGAGGCGGCGCGCAACGAACTCAGGGAATTTGAGACGAAAAAGAAACTGCTCGAAACCGAGATCGCCTCGGCCGAGCAGAAAGTCGCCAAATACCGCGGCCAGCAGCTTGAGGTGCGCAAGAACGACGAATACCGCGCGCTTGGCACCGAGATCGACACCACGCAGGCCGCCATCGGCGGATTGGAGGAGGATGAACTCAAGGTCATGTTTGCCATCGACGAGGCGAAGAAAAAATTCGCGACCGGCGAGGCCGAGCGGAAGCAAGCCATCGCCGGACACGAAGGGCGCATCCGCATGCTGCGCGAGCGCGAAGGCAACCTGCGCATCGAACTGCAGGCCGCTCAGGCCGAGGTCGATACCGCGCGTGTCCCGGTGGACGCGCCGCTGGTGCGCGTTTACGAGCGGCTCGTGCGCGAGGGCGTGGCGCGGCCGGTTTGCGTGCCCATCCGCGACGGCAAGTGCAGCGGTTGCCACATGAAAGTTTCCGGCCAGGTCGAATCCGCCGCGCGCAAAGGCGATGAGATCACAAACTGCGAAAGCTGCCGGCGCATGGTTTACTGGGATTAACAGCGTATCGGACGAGGTCCGTACGCTGTTAATAAGAATGATTCTTGGCGCTGAGGCAGGGCGAAGGATTACTGGTGGAGGGAGCAGGCTTCTGGCTGGAATCCGTTTCATGGCCTGGGTAAACGAACTCCACTTCTTCCTCCGACGTGACGGTTCTGGCGGCAAGTGCGGCCACCGTCATGATCAGTTTTGGTTGCAACGCGGCCAGCATGGCGTAACGGCGCTCATGGGCTTTCCGACGGCTGGGTTTTAGCTCCGCCCGGGAGCGTTGTTTTAACTGCAAGGGCAGCTCCCAGCCACCGCCAGGCAGGCGCCGGCCATCACTTTCGCTCCAAAATTCATCATAGCTGGCGGCGAATTCGCGGCGTTTGCTCCAGTGGCGATAGATATGCTGGGCGTCGCCAACCGCTTCGATTCGACCGGCCTGCCAGCAGGCGGCGAGTTGCTGGAGGCACCATAAGGCCAGCGCCTTGGGTCGCAGGCCGTGCATCTCCTTGGTCACATCATGGATGAGGGCATGGGTGTGCGGATCGGGACTGGCCTGCAGGCCCCCGATGATAATGGTGCGATGATGTGCCGGTTGCGCGAGGCAGAAGGTGATCCCGGCCAGCGTCAGCTCCGTGGCAACATCACAGATGGCGAGCGTGAGTTCGCCCTCTTTTTCAAATTGATCGTGGTAAAACAGCCGCAAATCGAGCTGGCGGCCCGAGGTTGGATTGGCCAGGCGGATGATTTTGATGCCCTTGTCGCAATAGATCGCCTGCCGTACGTTCGCGGAAAATATCCGGGATAAAATATCGTAATGTCCCATCAGCGCGCCGAAGCGCTCGAGCACGCGCCATTCGCAATGCACATAGGGGCGTTGCAACTTGGTGGCGAGCCGTGGGCGAGCCATCCAGAGTGGAGCGAGATCCGCTTGTGCCAGTCGGGCCAGCCACGCGCTGGTCAGCCGCGGTTGCCGCCAGGCGCGCACAAAAAATTTGAGACGATGGCGAAGCCCGTTTGGCGCATGGGTGCGATGAAGCTGCGCGGAGGCAGCCCAAAAGGAAAAACGAACGCGGCGGATTTGATTTTCCTGTGAGCAGGCAACGGCCAGGGAATCGTCCGCGTTCGCCTGGATAGGGGCAGGGGATAAATGCACCAAGGGAGACTATACGAGATAACACGATGCGTCTGTCAGCCAATGACGATATCGCGTGTAGGGCGCGGCCCTACACGCGGGCGTTTACGCCAATCCATGGCGATTTTTCTGGTCGGTCCAGCGGATGGCTTCTCGGACGAGTTCGGCGGCGTTGGCGAGGCCGAGCTTGTCCTTGATGCGGACGCTGTAGGCTTGGACGGTCTTGATGCTGAGGTGGAGTTCTTCCGCGATGAGGCGGTTGGACTGGCCTTCGCCGAGCCGGCGAAAAACTTCCAGTTCGCGGTCGCTCAACGTTTCCACGGAGCCAGCCTGGGTGGTTTGATTGCGCCCGACAATGCGTTCGGCCAGCTTGGCCAGCAGGTCTGCGTTGGCATAGAGACGGCCGGCCTGCACTTCGTGGACGGCTTCGACGATGCGATGCGTGGACTCGCGTTTTGTCACATAGCCACGGGCGCCAGCCCGCATGGCGCGCTCGGCATAAAAAATTTCCTCATGCATCGAAAGCACGATCACCTGGGTCTCAGGCAGGCGATCGGAAAGTTCCTTGATGAGATCGAGCCCGGAAGAGGTTTTAAGCGAAAGGTCAACAATGGCCACGTTGGGCGGATCGGCCAGCATGGTGGCGAATGCATGACGGGCATCCTCGGCCTGGCCGCAAACCTCGAAATCGGGTTGCTGGCGTAGCAGGGTGGCCAGCCATTCGCGCACAAGCGGGTGGTCATCGACGAGGAAGATGCGTGTTTGCGATGGGGTCACGGCAAAACGGGGGCGGGCAGTTGACTCGACAAAGGTACGCGGCAACGCACGCGGGTGCCGCCGCCCGGCGCGTGGCTGATGGAGAGTTCGCCCCCGATGAGTTCGGCGCGGTGCACCATGATGCGCAGTCCCATCCCAGGCTGCTGCGAATCGAGGGGCGGCAGGCCGGTGCCGTTGTCAGTGACAGTGAGTACGAGTGCATTTTCTCCTTCGGCCAGGCTGATATCCAGACGGGTGGGCCGGGCATGGCGTACGGCGTTATGGGCTGCCTCTTGGGCGATATAGAACAGATGCGAGGCGGTGGCCGCGTCGGGGCTGCAGCCATCACCTTGCTTCGTGAATCGGCAGGCCACGTGTTGTTCTTCGTCGATCTTGGTGGCCAACTCTTCGAGTTCGGGGACAAGTTCTTCCGGTTCGATGGCTGCAAGCAGCAGGCCGCGCGCAATCTGGCGCGTCTTGCCGATGCCTTCCTGGATGAGTTCTTCGATGTTGCGCGCGGCCTTGGCCGCGGGGTCGTCCCGCGTCGCCAGTTGCCGGGCGAGCAGGTTGGCGGCGATGGCGGTGGCGGTGAGATGCTGCCCGAGCCCGTCATGCAGGTCGTGGCCGATGGCGCTCCGTTCGCGGCGGCTGATTTCGAAGAGCTGGTTCTGCAACTGATCGCGCGTGGCAATGGCCTGCTCAAGCGCGGCGGTGCGCTGGCGCACGCGCAATTCTTGTTCTCGGTGCAGGGAGACGAGCGCATGGATTACCCAAACCAGGCTGCATGATACCGATAGGTCGATCAGCCGGTTCCAAGCATAATCGTGGATAGGAAGATGGTGGTAAACCAAAAACCCGCCGGCCAGATCGCTTGCCACGCGTGCCGTCAGCGCACACACGGCAATCGCGCATCCCGCCCTCCAGCCCAGCCACGCCACACTGATTACGACGGGAATAAGATAAAAAAACTGCAGCGAAACCCGGACGCCAACGAGGTAGTCCACAGAGCCAATCAGCACCACCAGGCCGACCACGATCAGCACAGATTGGGCGTGACTGTGGCGGGGTGTGCTCGTCAACCGGGCCAGGATCCATGAGGTGGCTTCGGAGCGCGGCGCGGAGGCGACTGGATTGTGGTTTGAGTCTGGCATGGGCACGCGCTCCATAGAAAGCGATAATGCCCTGGCCGGGGCAACGCAATTGAGCCGCGAACGAGCTCTGATATTTCACACGAAGGTCGCCAAGGAACGCAAAGGCCGGCTTCTGGATAATGCATTCTTAACCACTGATGAGCACTTATGGCCACTGATAAAGACCGTCAGATCCCGATCCTTTTTTGCCGCGGATGGCGCGGATAGGCCGCGGATCGAAAATTGTAGGCGCGGCTTTACGCCGCGACCAGTAGGGTCGGCTCTTGCAGGCTGCTGAAAAACTCTGCAGGCCGGCGTTGCGATCAGGAAGCGCTTTCCTGTTGCAACCCGACGGCCAACACGGCCGGGCCGTGTGCTGCGCTAGCAACACAGTTTTTCATCAGCCATTCGCGTCTATTCGCGTTCATCCGCGGTTAAAAAACTCCTGGGGTTGCTTTCGTGTTTCATGTGCACTTGTGGCTAAAACCGCCAATCTTGCATTTTGGCCGGCAACCCGTAGGATCTCTCCTCTTAGTTTTGGGGCCAGGTCGTCGCTCCGAGTTCTTTACATCCCAAGGCGCGGTTGAACGCCGCGCCCGATAAGGTTTCGGAGAGGAAAGTCCGGACACCCCAGGGCAGGACGCCGCACGAGCCGAAAGGCAAGTGCGGGCGCCGCGTCTCAAAGCGCGGCGACGGACAGTGTCACAGAAAATAAACCGCCGGTTCGACTCGCCGCAAGGCGGCTCGCTCAGGCAAGGGTGAAAAGGTGGGGTAAGAGCCCACCGCGTCGACGGCAACGTCGGCGGCACGAAAAACCCCGTCCGGTGCAAGGCAAAATAGGCGGCTGGGTGGCCCGCCCGATAGCCGCGGGTATGCCGCATCCTGCTTCGCTTGATCGCCTCGGCGCTCAAGCTGCGCAGGACAAGTCCGCAAGGACTTGAGAGAAATGACGTCCACCGCGCCGCAAGGCGCGGGACAAAATCCGGCTTACCGGCCCCAAAACTAAGTTTTAATCCTGCCGCAGCGCGGCGAGATCCGTTGGAGGCGGACAGTGCTTGATCGCCGCAGGCGAGAGGCCTGACCATTTTGCCAAATCAACTCGTTACTGGGAAGGGAAATACGCGGCGTACACGGCGCGGTCGCTGGCATTGAACAGCTCGCGGTATTTGGTTGCCGTCCACAGGCCGTTAGGGTTTGGCAAATTGGCCAGGGCCTCATCGTAGTGGAATGGGTAATGACTGCCATTTATCGTGACGAGATCTCCGACCATGGCGCCCAACACTTCTCCCGCGCTGCCACCGCCGTTCAAAGAGATGCTGGCGTTGGGCGCATAAATGGCGCCGCTCAGGACGCCATTGCCGGAGATGCTGATGTTCTGGTCGCTGCCGCTAGCAGCAGTCTGCGCCGCAGTCTGGGTGCCATAAACCTGGAAGGAGGTGGGCGGATTGACAGTGGAGTCAGAGGATCCGCCGTTCAGCACGCCATTGCCGCCGATCGAGACGGAGCCTGGCGCATACATCGTCAAATTCGAGCCCGATGCGATGTTGAGGCTGCCTTTGCCCCCGATGCTGATATCGGTCATGGGATTCGTGAGGATGATGACGACGTTTACCTTTGAGCTGCTTGATGCGCCGATGTTGACGGTGTCCCCATTGCCGTTGAGGCTGATGCTGTTGATGTTGTAAAAATAAGTGGTGACTCCGGAAACCGTCACCGCGCTGTCGCCAGCCCGTGGAAGTGTGGTCGAGCCACCATTGATGCCGGACGAAATCGTGTTGACGGTGGTGGGCGAGGGAGTGGTCACGTCGGGAAAACTGGTGGTGAAGTTGTAGGTGGCGTGTCCGGTCTCCACGCCCGTCTGGTTAGCGACCCAATTCGCGTCACCGACTGAGCCTTTGGTGCCAAGGGTGAGATCGCCACTGTTTGAGCTGCCGCCGACCAAGACACCACCGGCGATTTTGGCCTGGCCGACGTTGACGGAATTAATCAACACGTCGGGGCTGCCGACTTCTGCGTTGGCGCGGGCCGTGGCCGGGTCGTACGGGCCATTGTTGGAATTATAACTGTCGATAAGGCCATTCATATTGACAGATTTTTTTGCAATTATGCTGCCCGGAAATACAGAGCTTGGAACCATATAGGCTTCAGCCTCCTTGATGATGGGGGCCTGGGTGGTGTTGATGCTGGTGGCTGGAAGAGTAAGGACGGCTTCGGCGACGGTCTGGATCCCCGTCGTGGGGACGCCGTTGACCGGGACGGAGACGTTGGGGTTGACCCAAACATTGACCTTGCCTGCAAGGCCATTGGAAAGATGGCTGCTGTAATCGAAGGTTTTCCGGTACCCGGTGACACCGTTGACGGTGGCGCTGGCAAAGCCGGCGCCCGTCCAGTTTTGGGCATCATGGTTTAAAACCCACATCACTTCATCAAGGCCTGTATCCACGAGATTGCTGGCCGTGTTGGCATAAACGGAACGGTTGGACATTTGGAGCGCAGTGACGGAAATGGTAAGGTAAGTGCCGAGGAAGATGGCGATGGCGCCGGCGAAGATCATGGTCACGAGCAGGATCGAGCCGCGTTTGGATTTGAAGCGTTGCATGGGGAATTCCTCGCCTGATTATTTGTTGCGGAGAGTGAAGCAGGCGGAGAGCACCGTGTTGGTGGCGGAGACCACCGTGCTGCTGGACCGTTGGGACGTAAGGGTGAGTTCGATTTGTTTTATCCCTGCAATGTTCTGGGTGGCCGGATCGATCTCATTGTTGGGCGCGGTATTGCCCGGGCCATAACCTGGGCCACTGATATAACCTGCCTGTAAGCTGAAGTATTTGAAAATGGTGTTTGACTGCTGGACATAGTGAATGGGATAGGTGTCCCCAATGGTGCCGGCCGGGTTGTCCAGCGGCGGGCCGGTGCGCTTAAGCGCCTGCTGGCCGGGAAATTCGGGGTCGGTCGCGAGGGAATAGGTGACGGAATAAAGCGTGTTGGTGCTCGATGTCGTGTCCGGGATGCCAAGGGTGACGCTGGTGCCACTGAACGCGGTGACGCTGCCGGCGTTGCGCACTTCGCGGCCAAAGGTTTCGAGCGCCCCGCGGGCATTGGAATCGAGATCGCAATAGTTGGCCAGATTTGTGCTGGTTCGGCCGATCATAAGAAAGGTCGACACCACTCCACTGGAGATGAAGGCGCCGAGGCTGGCGGCGACCATGACTTCGACGAGCGTGAAAGCGCGCGTGCCGATGCGGCTGGCGCGGTCAGTGCGAGTAGAAGAAATCAGATATGCCATTTTGTGCATATTGGGAATAGTCGGTGCGGGAGTGCTGAATGCCGTCGATGCCCGTCCAGGTGGCCGTCAGCGTGATGTCGATCATGGTATTATTAGCGTAGCTCCCATCATAAGAGAGGGTTTGCGTGCAGGTGAACCGGTTCACTTGGCTCGACGTACCAGGAACCGTTTGAACAAGGTCGGGCTGGAAAGAAGCAGTGGTGCCGGTGACAAGAGGTTGAAGCTGGGTCGAACTCAGCAGGCGAAGCTTCTCCATCTGGCTTTGCAGAATCTGGCCGGCGAGCGTGGCGTAACGGGCCGTGTCAACCGCCCGTAATCCGCCGCCCAGAACTTCCAGCGACGAAGTGAAGGATAGGGATAATACCATCGTGGCGATCATCACTTCAAGGAGGGTGAACGCGCGGACAGGACGGCTAATATCGAGACGATCGGAAGCTGATTGGGCCTGCGCGGTAGCTTGCATGCACAAGATATTACACTAAATTAATAAATGTGCGTAGAGGCTAACCGGCCCATTTTTCAGCTCTAGTTCATTAGACCTGAAGGGGGACTAAGGAGAATTCCTAGCGTGCGTGTTTTATCACCCCATGAATACGTAAACACTTGTTTTACACAAATTGTGCCAGGAGGCAAGACCCTTGTAGGCAACTATAGGAACCGTGCTCGGTGTCAGTGATGATCTCGCGCCATTTGGCCGCGCCGAATCTGTCGCACCATAAATACCTGGCATGCCTCTATGGTTTGGGCGGGGTGTTTTGCACATAGACCGCCGCAGCTTGGGAACGCCGCGTAATGTGAAGTTTTTCGAACACCCGGCCGAGGTAATTCTTTACCGTGTTGTCGCTAAGGCCGAGCAGTTTGCCGACTTCCTTGTTGGTCTTGCCCTCGGCCACGAGCGCGAGCACCCGGCGTTCCTGTGGGGAGAGCGCGGCGAGATCCTCGTTCGTCGCGCCGGCCGACTGGGTGCGCACCAAACGCATGACCCGTGCGGTGGTGTCGGGGTCGAGAATCGATTTGCCGCCCGCGACGTCGATCAGCGCCTGGACAAGGCCAGTGGGGACGATATCTTTTAGCAAATATCCCTGTGCGCCCGATGTGATGGCTTCGTAGATAACATTATCCGTGGAAACCGAAGTGAGCACGACAACACGCGTGTCGGGCTGGCGGCGCAAAATCTCACGGCAAACGTCGAGTCCGGAGCCGTCGGGCAGGCGGATATCGAGCAGCACGATGTCGGGCTTCAGGCGCATGGCCTCGGCCACGGCAGCCGCAGCCGTGCCGGCCTCGCCGACAACGCGCAGCGGCGGTTGATGGTGTGCTGCGAACACGGTCTTGATGCCGCGCCGCATGAGCTCGCTGTCGTCCACTAGCAGGATGCGGATGGGCGTGCGTGCGCGCGTGGGGTTCATCATCCGGGTGAGGGTACGGGAAAAGCGAGTTTCACGCGAGTGCCTTTTTTAGCTGCGACTCGATGGAGAGTTTGGCGTCGAGCTCGCGTCGCGGCACTTTGCAGGCCGATTCCGCCATGCCGGCTGCCAATGGATCGAAGCCTCGTCCGTCGGTCGGTGATGGAAAGCTCGACACCACGGCGGCTAAGGGGGGCTGCAGCGCAATGGTCACCTGTGCAGTCTGGCCGTGGGGCAGGGCGTTGAAGCTTGGCCAGTCGGTTTCGATGTTCGCATGCGACCATGCGGGGCCGGGTGTTTCCACGAAGCGCCCCTCTCGCTCCACTGCCCGTGGTCGTCGACAAATTCCCGCGAGGACAACCCGCTCGTTTCCAGCCAGCGATTGGGCAACGCAAGGCGTTCCTGCCGTACGGCGCCAACATGGCAGCAGACTGCTGTTGCTTGAATAACAGGCATTTTTTCTTCGACCTCCGGAAAACACGCTTGACTCGCCGCCGTGCGTTTGAGTCTTTGACCGGCTCAGAACGTATCTCCGCCATGGCCAACACCAAATCTGCAATCAAAGCCGCCCGCAAAGCCCTGCGCTTCGCGGCGCGCAACCGTACCATCAAAACCCGTCTCAAGACGCTGCACAAAAAATTTGACGTGGCGGTCAAGGCGGGTGACGCCGCTGCCGCCAGGACCGTGGGCATCGCCTACGCCTCCGCGATGGACCGGGCCGTAAAGTCCGGCGTCGTGCACCGCAACGCCGCGAACCACGCCAAGAGCCACGTCGCCAAATACGCGCTGGCCAAGTCCTGAGCGCTGCATTTTTCTCCATCGCTTCAACCCTTGCCTCCGTCGCTTCGCGCTGCGGAGGCTTTTTGTTTGTCGCATTTCATGTGTAGCCACGAAGGATCACAAAGAACACAGAGAACAACTTTTCTTTGAGATCTATGTGCCCTTTTGTGGCGAAAGGTCCGGCTGACCGCTTGGAAGTATTAGTGCCCTTTAGTGTGCATGAGTGGTTAAAATGCTGTAGAGATTTTTTCGCCTGCAAAAATCAGATTGATTTGAGCTCGGGCCCGCCTCGGTGTTCATCCATCTTGGGCATGTAATCCCTTACCGTGGTTCCGTCACCTCTCACCGCCCGCCGCCATTTTATTTCCTGGGATCGGCCGTTGTTGCCCCAGGCGGTGGCCTTTCTGGCCGGCGGCTGGGAAGGAGACGGCCCGCTCGATCTTTCCGCCCTGCTCGTCATTGTGCCGACGCAGCAGTCGGGCCGGCGGTTGCGCGAGGCGCTGGCCGGGCACGCCGCGGCCAGGGGTCAGGCGGCCTTCCCACCACGGATATTCGAACCCAAACTGCTGGTTGCACAAGGTCTCGGGCCAGATGTGGCCTCACGGCTCGAATCGCTGCTGGCGTGGGTGGAGGTTTTCCGCTCCCTCGAGCTCGAGGCGTTTCGCGACGTGTTTCCCGTTGATCCGCCCGCGCGCAATTTTAGCTGGGCGCTTTGCCTGGCCCAGGAGTTCGCGCGTTTGCAGGCCCTGCTCGCCGAGGCCGGGCTGCGGCTGGCCGACGTGGACGAAAAGGCCGGTGAAAATTTTTGCGAAACCGCTCGCTGGCGGCAACTCGGCGAACTTGAGCGGCTCCATGCGGAGAAGCTGGCTGCGCTCGGCCTGCGCGACGCGCAGGCGGCCAAAATCACCGCCGCAAAAAATCCGCCGCCGCTGGCGAACGTGGGGAAAATCATTCTCCTGGCCACGCCCGATCCGCTGCCGCTGGCGCTCGACGTGCTTGCGGTTCATGCCCGCACTCTGCCGCTCGAGATCGTCATCTTCGCGCCGCCGGCCGAAGCCGATGCTTTCGACGGCTGGGGGCGTCCGCTCCCGCCGGCATGGGAACATCGTGCGTTGGCGCTGCCTGAGTTTGAGCAGCGGGTGCACCTTTGTGCGGATCCCGCCGCGCAGGCGGAACGCATTGTGGCGGTGGCGCGCAGTTATGGCGCGCCCGAAGGCCGGCTTGGGGTGGGGGTGCCCGACAGCGAGGTGACGCCGCTTTTGGAAAACGCACTTGCCCGCGCCGGACTCGCCGCCTACAATCCGGCCGGGCGCGCGCGCCGGGGCGAGGGGCTTTATCACTTGCTGGCGGCACTGGCGGCGCTCGCGCGGGAGCCATCGTTTGATGCGGTCGAAGCTCTCGCCCGCTGCCCTGACTTTCTGAAATTCCTGCAGGCCCGGCACGGGCACGATTTTTCCGCCGCTCGCTGGCTGGAAGGCCTCGATGAGCTGCGTTCGCGCCACCTGCCCGCCAACCTGGCCACCGCGCAGGCGCAGGCCGTGAAGTTAAAGAAATGTCCCGGGTTGGGGTCAGCGCTTGCGGTGATCGACGAACTGTACGCGGTGCTGGCGAACCATGAGTTTTCCGACGGCGTGTCCACCGCCCTGAGGATGATTTTTGGCGGGCGCCAGCTCGACCCGGTGCGCGAAAACGATGCGCGGTTCGAGGATTCCGCCACGGCCTGGATGGAACTATTGCGTGAATGTGCGGCGGCCGGCGCACGCTTTGCCGGCCTGGCGAAAATCGAGTGGTGGGATCTGGCCCTCCCGTTGTTCGGCGAAAGCATGTGCACGGAGGACAAGCCCGCCGGCGCGCTCGAAGTGCAGGGCGTTCTCGAGCTGTTGTTTGAGGATGCGCCGCACCTGGCCGTCGCCGGGTTCAACGACGGCTTTGTGCCCGAATCGGTCGCGGGCGATCCGTTTCTGCCCGAGTCGATCCGCGAAGAGCTCGGCCTCAAGACGAACGCCGCGCGTTTTGCGCGCGATGCCTATGTGCTGCAGGCGCTGGCGGCATGCCGTGCGCACAGCGGGCGGATCGACCTGCTTTTTGGAAAAACTTCAACCGCCGGTGATCCCTTGCGGCCCTCGCGCCTGTTGCTGCGCTGCGCCGATGCCGAGTTGCCGGCGCGCATCGCGTTTCTGTTTCGCGCGCCGGAGCACGCGCAGGCGAATCCATCCTGGACGCGGGCCTGGCCGCTCACCCCGCGCCGGGTCTCCGTGGCGACACAGGTGGCGGTCACCGCCCTGCGCCGATGGCTGGAATGCCCGTTTCGTTTTTATCTGCGTCATGGACTCGGCCTGACCGTGGTCGATCCGTCGAAGAACGAACTGGATGCCGGTGACTTTGGCGCGCTTTGCCATGCGGCGCTCGAGGCGATGGGTCGCGAGGCCGCGCTGCGCGATTGCACCGATGCCGGGGTGCTGCGGGATTTTTTGCTGGCCGGGCTGGACCGCCGAGTCCGCGCGGACTATGGCGAAATCCTGTCGCTGCCGCTCATCATCCAGCTTGAATCGGCCCGCCAGCGGCTGGCCCGCGCGGCCGAGGTGCAGGCGGGCGAGCGCGCGGCGGGCTGGGTGATCACCGAGGTCGAGAAAAAGTTCAGCATCGAGCTGGCCGGCCTGCGGGTGAACGGGAAGATCGACCGCATCGATCGCCATGTGGAAACCGGCGCGGTGCGCGTGCTCGACTACAAGACGTCCGATTCGCCCGCGTCGCCGCACGACGCCCACGTCCGCGTCCCGGCCCAAGACCCGCCGCCGCCGGCGTGGGCGATTTTCGACCAGGACGGCCGGCCGCGCGCGTGGATCGACCTGCAACTGCCGCTCTATCTGCACGCGCTCGCGGCCGAGTTTCCCGGGGCGGTGACCTGCGGATATTTCAACCTGCCGAAGGCCGCGAGCGGGACCGGCCTCGCCTTGTGGGACGATTACACCCCGGAATTGCACGCGGCGGCGCTGCGCTGTGCGGAAGGCGTGTGCGCGGCGATTCGCGCGGGTAAGTTCTGGCCGCCGAATGAGCAGGTCCGCGCCGACTACGATGAGTTCGCAGCCTTGTTTCACCATGGGGTGGCGGCGAGCGTGGCGTGGGAGGAGGCCAAGCCATGAGCGTTCCCCGCCACGTGATGATCCTGGCCTCGGCCGGTTCGGGGAAAACCTATGCGCTGACCAACCGTTTTGTGGCGCTGCTGGCGGGTGGTGCGCAACCCGAGCGCATCGTTGCGCTCACTTTCACGCGCAAGGCGGCGGGCGAGTTTTTCGACGAGATTTTGAACAAGCTTGCGGGCGCGGCGCGCGACGCCGGCCGCGCGCGCAGGCTCGCGGAAGAAATTGGGCAGCCGCAGCTCGGGACGGGGGATTTTCTGAAAATGCTGCGCGCGGTGACCGAGGCCATGCACCGGTTGCGACTCGGCACACTCGACAGTTTTTTTGCGCGCATCGCGCGGGCCTTTCCGCTCGAGCTCGGGCTGACGGGCGAGTTTGAAATCCTGCAGGAGCATGCGGCGCGGCTGGAGCGGCAGCGCGTGCTGCGGCGGATGTTCACGCAAACCGGCGAGCTGGATGAGGCGCAGAAGGAATTTATCGAGGCGTTCAAGCGAGCGACGTTTGGCGCGGAGGAGAAGCGGCTGGGCAGGCTGCTCGATGCCTTTCTCGACCAGCACCAGGAGATTTATCTGGCGGCGCCGGACCAGGAGTTCTGGGGCAATCCCGCGCGCATCTGGCCCGGAGGTAATCCGTGGCTTGGTGCGAAGATTGACCCGAAACTTGCGGTGCGGGCGTTGCGTTCATGGTTCGATGGGGCGGAAATCGGCGACAAACAGCGGGAACGCTGGGTCGCGTTTCTCTTGTCATTCGAGATGTGGACGCCGGGTGCCGCGCCGCCGCGCGAGCTGGCCTATGTGCTTCAAAAGGCGCTGGCCGCGTGGCACGAACTCGTGGCCGGGCGAGCGGTGCTGGAGTTCGACCGCAAGAAGCAGGGGCTGGACGTGCCGGCCTGTGCCGCGCTGGCCGATCTCGTGCGGCATGTCGTGGGCGGCGAGCTGGCGCGCCGGCTCGAGACCACCCGTGGCATCTTCGACGTGTTGCGCGGCTACGAGGCGTTTTATCACGATGCGGTGCGGCGGGCGGGCAAGCTCACGTTTGCCGATGTGCAGCGGCTGCTGGCGCCGGGGGGAGGGGCCCGGCCGTTGACGCGCGAGGCGGAGGCCGCGGACCGGCTGTTCATCGACTACCGGCTCGATGCGGAAATCGATCACTGGCTGCTCGATGAATTCCAGGACACGAGTTTCGGCCAATGGAGCGTGCTGCGCAATCTCATCGACGAGGCCGTCCAGGATGCGGCCGGCGCACGCAGCTTTTTCTGCGTGGGTGACATGAAGCAGGCCATCTTCACCTGGCGGGAGGGTGACCCGCGGCTGTTCCGCGAAATTTTCAACCACTATAACGCCGCCCGGCCGGGCGCGATTGCCGAGGAGCATCTCGTATCCTCATGGCGCTCGGGCCCGGCCTTGATTGAGATGATCAATGATGTCTTTGGCCAGGGCGAGGCGTTGAAGAATCTGTTTCCCGGCGCGGCCACCGAAACTTGGAAGAGCGAGTGGTTCGACCACGTCTCGGCCGTGCCGGAGCGCACGGGGCAGGCGGCCTGGCTGCAGGCGGCGGACAAGGGTGCGCGCTGGATGCTGGTGCTGAAACTGCTCCAGGAAATCCGGCCGCTCGCCCGCAATCTCACGTGCGCCTTGCTCGTGCAGAAAAACGAGACAGCGGCGGAGCTCGCGGATTTCCTGCGGCGCGAGGGCGGCCTGCCCGCGGTGGCAGAATCCGATCTGCACGTGTGCATCGACAATCCACTCGGCGCCGCGCTGCTCGCACTGCTCCAGGCCGCGGCTCATCCGGGCGACACACTGGCGTGGGAGCATTTGCGGATGACGCCGCTGGGTGCGTTGCTCACCGAGGAGAAGCTCGATGGGCCCGAGGCGTTGACCGGGCGCGTGCTGGGCCAAGTCCATGCGGAGGGTTTCGAGCACACCATCGAGGCTTGGCTGAGAAAATTGGGGCCGCGGCTGGCGCCGGAGGATGCGTTTAGCCGCAAGCGAGCGAGCCAATTTACGGCCGCGGCGGGGATGTTTGACCAAACGGGCAGCCGCGACATCGCGGAGTTTGTGCAGTTCATGGAACGCTACACGGTGCGCGACACGGAGAGCGCGGCCGTCATCCGCGTGATGACGATTCACAAGTCAAAAGGGCTGGGCTTCGACCTCGTGCTGTTGCCTGATCTCGAGGGCAGGAAGCTGGACCAGCGACGCGAGGGCCTGGCGGTGCAAAAGACGCCTGACCGTTCGACCGAGTGGGTGCTTGATCTGCCCAGTGAAATTTTCCGGGAGCACGATGAGGTGCTTGCCGCGCACGTGGGCGCGGCCGAAGCCGAGGCCTGTTACGAAAAACTATCACTGCTTTACGTGGCGATGACCCGGGCCAAGCGCGCCATGTATGTGATCACCGAGCCGGTGGGCCCATCGAAGTCGCGAAATTTTTCCCGCGTGCTGGCCGACACGCTCGGCGTGGATGCCGGCCCGGTGCGGGTGGGCGCGCTCGTGCTTGAGGGCGCGTGGAGCCGCGGTGATGCGGACTGGCACGCGAAACTAGCCGTGCCGGCAGAGCCCAAAAAAATGTCGCCGGAGATTGCGTTGGTCAACGCCGCGACCGCGGGGCGGGCGCCGCGCCGGCTCGCCCGCCGGCCGTCGGCGGAGAAAACAGGCCTGGTGGGCGCGGCGCGGGTGTTTGCGCTCGAGGGCGCGGACGCAGCGGATTTCGGCACAGAGGTGCACAAGCTGCTGGCCGAAGTGGCATGGGTGGGCGAAGGGGATGCAAAAAAATTTGCCGAAGCATGGGCGATGCGCGGCGGGGCGGGGGAGGAGGCGCTGGCCTGCCTGCGCGCACCGGAGCTGGCCACGGTCTGGAAGCGACCAGACCAGGCCGAGGCATGGCGCGAGCGGGCGTTTGAGGTGGTGATTGACGGCACCTGGGTGACGGGCGTGTTCGATCGTGTCGTGGTCGAACGCGACCAAGCCGGCCACGCCGTGCGCGCAACGGTGTTCGATTTCAAAACCGACCGGGTGGCGGACGCCGCCGACGTGGCCGCGGCAGTGGCGCGACATGGGGGACAATTAAATTTATATCGTCGGGTGGCCGCGGTGCTCGCGGGCCTGGATGTGGCGATGGTCGCGTGCGAACTCGTGCTCACAAAACTGCGGCGGATTGAGAGGGTGTAAATTCTGGCTTTACAGCGTGGCACGCGGGTCGCACGGTGCGACTTACCAATTTATCTCAAACCATGGGTAACCTAAAAAAGAAACGCCGCCTCAAGATGAACAAGCACAAGCGCCGGAAGCGCTTGAAGTCGAACCGCCACAAGAAGCGCACCTGGCAGAAATAGCCGCGATGGCGTGGCGCACCACCATGCGCCAGATTGCACCCGCCGCTTGCATGCCTGCGGCGGGTTTTTATTTGCACCGCCTGCGGCTTGCCGGGTGAAGGCGCAGGAGCGCTGGTTTTTCAAATCAGCGGACCGGTGGCAAGTTGCTGGCAAAAGCAAGCTGCGATTTAGTCTTGTCATGACAGCGAGGTTGAAAGAACTTTTTCCCCTCAGTTACCTATGCGCGGGGTTTGTCGGCTTGGTCGTGCTTTTTGGCGCGACCCGGGCCGGGAAAGTCCAAGCAGCACCTCATGTTTTTTTCCGCCAATTCCCAAGGGTTTTTTATCGACCAGAACGAGCATGCGACGATGGTTGCACGCACGTCGGCGCCCACGGGCGCGCTGGTCGTGGAAGAGGTGCGAGAGTGTCCACCGGGGGACAATGCTGCGCTCTCTGCGGTGTTGCTGGAACTGCAGCACAGAAAAACCGCAGCCGGCTACGTGCATGCCACTTGTGGCGTGAGCCCGGCGAAGCGGTTGGTGCGCCGGGCGACGCTTGATCTCAAGCGTGTGAAAGAACCGGCGTACATGAACGAGCTGGTGTCATCACAGTTTCGCGTGGAGCCCGACCAATATTCACTGGCAATGCTTAATGCCAGCGATGGGATCGACTACGATTTTAACAAGGCGGCACAAAAAGAGGTGGTCATCTGCGGCCTGCAGTCGGACGAAGTCATTGCCACGCAGAATGCGCTGCTGGAGTTGGACATTTATCCGGATCGAATTGAACTGACCACCGTGGCGATGCTCGGTTTGCTGGCCGACTACCTGGCGTTCACAAAGTCGAAGGTTCCGGTGCTTGTGCTTGAGTTGGGAACGGAGATGACGCATTCGTTCATTGTAACGGCTGGAGGGCTGGATGCCGCCCGACCCATTCCCCAGGGGTTTGAGGCGATGATCCCGGTCGTGCAGAAGGAGCTTGGCCTAAAGGACGAGGAGTCGGCGAAGAAACTTTTTTATTCCAACACCTTTGATTTTACCGGCATGGGCGCCGCGCTGATCAAGAAGCTGGTAAAGGAGCTGCAGTCGTCGATCGGTTTCTATGAAGTGCAGACTGGGCAGTCGATCGGCCACGTGTTTTGCATGCAAATGCCGCCGAAGATGACGTGGCTCGGTGGCGCCATTGCCGGCATGCTCGGGGTCACCGGGCTCAAGCTTGACCTGCAGCCATGGCTGCAGGCTCGCGGGGTAACCATTTCCGAAGAGGCGGCGGTCGTTGGCCGCGACTTGCGCTGGCTCGGGCTGCTCGGTCTCATCGTCCAATATAACAATGGCCCTGCTTAAAATAAGAAATAGCGAGAAGGTCGCCGTGTCGCTCGTGCCATCATGGCACCCGAATTTCCGCAACTTTGAGCAGCTGCCAGACGTAAAGGCGGTGCGCACATCGTTTTTCGTGAACTGCGCGGCAATCGTCATCACCTCGGTTTTGCTGCTCTATTTCGGATTGCAGGAGTACAAGCTGCACGACATTCATGTGCAGATTAGTGACTGGCAACGGCAGATCGATGACAACAGGAAACCCAGTGAACAGGCCGTCGAACTCTACCAAAAATTCCAAAACGAAGAAAAAAAAGCCGCGGAAGTCGCGGCTTTTGTAAAAACCGATTTTGTCCGATCCGACTTCATCATTGAACTCGGTCAGTCGTTGCCAAAAAACATCACCCTCGACTCCATCGATGTGCACCAAGGCGGTGTCTCCCTGCATGGCATCGTGCGCGGAACGTCCGATGAAGCCAGTGGACAGGCCCAAACTTACATCAACCAGCTGCGTGCAGATCCGCAGTTAATCGCGAAGTTTGAAGCCATTACAATGCCCGGCCTCAACCGCGGTTCCAAGGACGGCCAGCTCGAATTTGAAATTTTTCTGAAGTCAAAAGACGGGGAGAAGCCATGACTGCAATAAAGCGTCCAAATCTTGTAAGAAAACACCCCGTCGCGCTGGTTTGCTCCCTGCTTTGCGTCGGACTGGCCCTGGCAATTTATTTTCGAAAAGATGCACAGGTGCAGGCCCTGGCGGAACTCGACGATAAGATATCGCAAGGCAACCATCTCAAAGAGAACGTCGACAATGCCAACAGCCTTAACAAGGCCGACAGGCTTGACGAACAATACGCGGTGCTGACGCAGGTTATCCAGTCGATTGAGGCACGCCTTGTGCATGCCGACCAACTCGCGATCAACCTGCAATACTTCTATAAACTTGAGTCGGAAACGCAGACCAAGCTCACCAACCTCAGTCAAACAGGCGTGGTGGTTTCGGGCAAAAACACCGGGAAGACCAGCTATGTCAGGGTTGGCTACGCCATCGGCGTCCAGGGCACCTATCCGCAATTATTGGATTTTGTGCGCCGGGTTGAAAATGGCGATCACTTTTCTCGGGTGGTTGGCATGGTCTTGTCCTCTGCCGGTGACGACGAAAGCGCGCCCAAAAACACGGGGACTATTTCTCTCAACCTCAACCTGGAATTACTCGGCTTGCCATGAATTCGCCCGGTCGCTTTATACTGCCTGTTTTGGGGTTGTCATTTCTTGCGGCGACCGCTGCGGCCAAATCCGACCTGGTCACTTCCGCGCAGCGCCATAAATCGCTTGAACAAGCCATGGCGCTGGCCCGCCCGGTGGCATCCGGACCGTTGCCCGCCGACTTAAAAAACCCGTTTGTTTTGTCTCGCGATGGAAAAAGCACCGGGGCGTCCCGGCTGCTTGGGAGTGATCGCCAGATTCTTGAGGCTGTTGCGCCTCATATCGTTCCTTCGGGCGTTGTGCAAGTCGGTGACAGCCCAATGCTGCTTTTGCGTGAAAAAAAGCTGAAAGTCGGTGATTACCTTACAATTACCTTTGAAGGCACCGAGTATATGGTAGAACTGGCATCAATTAGCCATTCTAGTTTCACCCTTCGTCTAAACAAAGAAGAAATCACACAGCCTATTAATCCCTAACACGACCATGAGAAAATTTACCTACCTCGCCTTCCTTTTGGTGTTGGCTGCTGTACGCGTTAACGCCCAGCCTGCGCCGACGGAAAATCCGCCGGCTAATCCGGATGATGTGTCCATTAAAGAAACCGCGGCCCCAAAGTTGATCGTAACAAAGGGCGCCAAGGATACACTCTCGGTGGATTTCCCCAACGAGGACATCCGCACTATATTGCGCAACGTCGCCGATCTCTTCGAGCTGAATTTGGTGATTCCGGATACCCTTCAGGGCAAAGCCTCCATTAAACTGAGGGATGTCACTTGGCGCCAGATTTTCCAGGTCGTATTGACCCCGGCTGGCTATACTTTCATTGAGGATAACAACATCATCAAAGTCGTCAGCGTGGAATCGCTCCAGCAGGAGCCGGTGACGACTGAAGTATTCATTCTCAACTACGCGAAGGCGGCAGACCTGCAGCCTTCAATTATCCCGATGGTCGAGACCGCGGCAGGGGGCAAGATCCAAGTCGATAGCCGGGCCAACGCACTTATCATCACCGAACGACCGACCCGCATAAACCGCATCAAGACCATCCTGGCGGATCTCGACAAGCCCACGTCGCAAGTGCTGATCGAGTCGAAGTTCTTCGAGACGACCCAAAACAACACAAAAAATGTCGGTGTTAACTGGGCCTCCCTTGCGAATTATCACGTTAGTGTCCAGGGAACCTCTTCTGGAGGGCCCATTCAAACGACGTACAATCAAGGCAACGGTGAGACTACCAGCAATAACACTACTGGTACTAATATCAATGTGCCTTACGAAAAGGCGGGAATCGCGGCAGCGAATCAAGTCAATTCAAATGCGGGTCCGTTCGGACAACTCGGCGGGATCGGTACGATAACATTACCAAGTGCAACATCCCCTGGGTCTATCACCGGCATTGGCCCTGCATCATCAGACATCCAAACTCTGACCTCCACTTTATCCCATGCGACCACGGCGGTGTTTAGCGCTGACCAGTTTACGCTTATTCTCAGTGCGTTGGAGACCGACTCAAACACCAAACTGGTGTCAGACCCTACCGTTGTTACGCTCAACAATGAGGAAGCTTTCATCAATGTTGGCCAGGAATTCCCCATTCCGTCCTACCAATATAACACGCAGACCGGATCCTTTGAAGTCAGCGGGTTTGAATACAAGGACATCGGCATTATTTTGAAAGTCACCCCGCAAGTAAACGTCGATGGATTCATCAAGCTTAAGCTCGCGCCCGAAGTCAGCAGCAAGGTTGACAGCGTGAATTTTGGTGGTGCGAGTGGAGCCACGATCCCGGTCATCTCCACCCGAAAAGTGCTCACCGAGGTCACGCTCAAAGATGGCAGCACGCTTGGCATTGGCGGCCTGCTCTCCAGCACCAAGGGGAAGCAGGTGAACAAGGTTCCATTGCTGGGCGATATCCCGGTTTTTGGCCGGCTGTTTACCTCAAATAGCGACAGCGTGGTAGGGCAGGAGTTATTGATCTTCATCACCGCAAAAACCATCAATCCCCAGGGAGGGTCCGTGAGCGATGTGTTTGATCCTCGGCTTGTGCGTACGGTTGGGGTTCAAAAGGATGAGATGCCTGGCTATCGCGATGGATCCGATCCCTTTGCTCCTCCTGCGCCGCCGGCGAAGTAAGCGAGAATTTTGAGTTTATTTTCCTGGGCGCATCCGCTGTCGGATGCGCCCATTTTTTTTCTGGTGAAGAACCAGCGATTGGTTTCGGGAAGTGAATCAGTTGGTTGCTAAAATCCATTGACAGAAAACTCAATGCGAACAACGTTCGACCTTCCTCTGTTGCAGGGTGGAGCAGCCTGGTAGCTCGTCAGGCTCATAACCTGAAGGTCGTTGGTTCAAATCCAACCCCTGCACCCAATTTGAAACCCCCGGAAACCCTTCCGGGGGTTTCTTGTTGAGGGAGTTACGAAAGTCGGACGCATCGGATTTTGAAAATGTGACTTCGGGCAACTTTGGGCTATTTTCTGAAACCAAAGCCCCAGTTTAGGACCCAGTCAAGTGTCCGCAAATCGTTTATTTTCCGGCAGACATCAACGCAGGGGGTGAGGGCGGCCTTGCGCCGCCGTGTATGCGGCGGGCAAAGGCCACGTCCGGTGGGCCCCAGTGGCCGCCTATGCCGCCGACACTTCACGTCTGCCTGCCACACCGCCATTCATTCCGTGTAGGGCCAGCGCGGCGACTTCCCGCCGTGAATACCGGCAGGTGCCGGGGAGGATCTCGACGGGGTGGAGCAGGCCGTCCTTCGTCATCCGCCAAATCGTCACCCGGCTCACGCTGAGGAGTTCAGCCGCCTTCTTTTGTGTGATGAGCAGCGGCTCGTTGGAGGCGCTGCCGGGTAGGGTGGGCTCTTCCACCTCGCCGCTGATGGTCCGCTGCAATGCGGCCCGTTCCGGCAGCGTTAGCGTGGGGTCGCTGTTCAGGACTGACTGAAAGATGGCGCGGGTGGTCGGGTTCATGGCCGTTACGCGCTCATCCGAACGCTGTGTTGAATTGATTCGCGCATCGCTTCGCGCTCGTGGATTTGCCGGACAATCACGTCGAGCAGGCCGTCATAGAACGCGTTGGCGCGCTGGCGGACGGGAAAACCGAATTCGGTCCTGCTGATGTTCCACTTGACCGATGCGCACACTCGCTGTTCGCGGTGGTTCCAGAGATGCATCTCACCGCCTTCAAAGGCGGGGCTCTCGGTCAGGAAGGCCTCGACCGCTTCGGCCGCCGAGTTCGTGCTGAATCCTGGCGAGTAGTTCCCGGCCTGGCCTTGGCGATAGATCTGAAAACGGTGCGGTTTGCCTTCGTTTTCGGCTGGAGCCATTGCGCGTTCAGTGTTGTGAAGAGTTTTTTTCATGGGTGTCGTCCTTTCGTTGGTCACCGGGCGCCGGAACCGGCGCTGCTGTTTCTTGCCCGCAAACTCCCTCGACGTGCCGAGAAATTCAAGAGACCGCGCATGCCGAAAATACGGTATGCGCCATACCGCAATTTCGGTATGCACCATACCGTATTTTCGGTATGAGCACCGCGTTGCTGCCGGGCCGCACCGACCCGACGCTGGCGACATGCCACGGCGAATTCGAGCAACTCGCGAGACTCTCCTGCCAATCCAACGCTCTGGCAGCGCCTCCGGCCACAGGGCGGCCGGTTTCGTCCGCCGGCGTGGCGATCAGTCTCTTCCACGTCGCTTTCGATTTCGCGAGCCATGGAGAACGGTGTGCCCGCCAACCTTTGCGCAAAAGATCGCGACCTGTGGTGTCTTGAATGGGCCTCGTCTGCGCAGGCGTGAGGTCATCTGGAACTCCTTTTTGTCGCATTCTTCCCTCCGGCTTTTGGCGGCGCGTGCAACGGTCTTCCCCCTTTTCTGTTTCGTTGCTCGCGTTCACTTTCCGCGCTGCGTCTGCGTTCTTGGCCGGCAATTCCGCGATGGCGGAACGTTCCTTTTTACGGATCGTTTTCGCTCTCTCTGGCGGAACCTCCCACCGGCGCGCCGCGACGCGGCCGGGGCGCGTTTGGGTCCTCCTTGGAAGGAATCCCCCCAACCGTCCCCTCGCCCCGGTCGGCTCCCCCGCCTCGGGACGAGAGAGCAATCCCGCTCCTCATAAAACAAAAGGAACTATATGCCTACCAAAACCGCACAATCCGCACCGCAAGCCAGGAACGCCAACGGCACGAAACTGCCGGTGAAGACCTTCCGCTTCGGCCGCATCAAAGCCGCCGTCTGGGAAAATGAAGTCGACAACAAGAAGTTCTTCAACGTGACCTTCGCCCGCACCTACGTGGACGAGGCCAAGAACTTTCACGACACCGACAGCTTCGGTCGCGATGACCTCCCCTTGGTCGCAAAGTTGGCCGATCTGGCCCACACGTTCATCTTTGAGCGGCTCGTGGAACTGAAAAGCGAACAAGGCGATTGAAAAGCGCCTCCACGGGCGGCCGACTCAACCGGCCGCCCTTTTTTGTGGCCTCCGATCGCGGATAATTCACACATATTGGCGTCAATGTGAAGATTGCCCGCGAAAAGCTAATAAGATTTTACGACGAACGTGCCGAAGACGCCGGACGCGGTTCTGACGTGTCGGCGCTGACGGGCGTTTGGGGCGAAGATCTGATTTTCGGTGTTTTGCAGCACTACTGGAAAAATAGGGAAAGCGCGGATTCCGATATCTTGTCATATTCGTGCAGTACCGGGAAGAAGCAGGGGCCACGGCTGGACGGTTGGCTTTTGAAACGCGTCGGCGAAGGTAACACGCTTTACCAGGTTGAAGTCAAAAATTGGGCAGCTTACTCACTTGGGGAGCGTGAGCTTGGTTTCGCTCCATCTGAGACAAACCTCCGAAAATATTGCGAGGAACAATGGAAGTATTACTTCGGAAGCGATACTATTCCAGCTCCCTCAGTCGCAAAGGTACTTATCGAAATGAAAAAGCCTGAAGGATATGAGGAACAATCCGTCACGCCTCTTCTGTGCTTTTGGTTTTTCATAGCAGAGTCGCTCGATTCACCCTTTAGTCGGCATCACTATCCCGACGGGAGGGAAGTGCATGTGTTCTCCGCCTCGGCATACCTTAGATCATTGACGGAACAATTCATTGAAATCTCGATGCCGCGGGCCGAGCGCCGCCTGAAGCTGCTTGCGGATCTCCTTGAAATAAAGACTTAGCCCGGAAAAACACACGCAGATCTCAATTTGCGATTTCTACAATCTTCGCGGCGCATTTATCGCTGGTGCTTCCACATTGCTGGATGCGCCGCTGAAATCCCGGGTAATAAACTCCGTTTGCAGTCACCCGCACGAAGCCCTGTTGGAGGGCATAGACCATCAGTTCGCCTTTGTGATGGAATCCGAGCTTTTGCATGATCCTTTTTCGCTGGGTATTCACTGTCCTTGGCCTTGTTCCAAGGCGCCGACACGCCTGAACGTCATCCGAGCCATCGCCGATCACCGACAGCACAACTTGCTCCCCTGCAGTAAGCGAATCGAGCGTGATATTCTTTGGACGTTTCAAATGCGGTTGAATCGATGGGCTGACGTAGAGCCGGTGTTCCAATACTTGGCGCAGCACCGAGGGAAGGTTGTCCAGGCCTTCAGCCAGGCCGTCGAAAATTCCGTCATAGCGGACTTCACGCAGCATGTTGAAGGTTCGCGTGTCGGGTCGCGACATTACGACCAGAATTGGCAGCGATGTCTCAACAAACGGTTCGAGGTGTTCGAGGCCGTCCATGTCGTCGATCTTGGCACCGGTGATAAAAAGATCCGGCACCGACGTCTGAATGCTATCCAAAGCATCGAGACCTTTCTGGAAGACCAACACCGAGGCCTCGGGCCAAACGTTCAGGATTTGGCTTCGAATCATGTCCCCGTAGAGGCGGTCCCATTTGAGAACCACGACGTGCAATCCTGAACTTGGCGGCAGCTTGGCCATGGCTAGAGACTTTGCGCCCCTTCCTGCGATTGAAGTTTCAGTTTCAGCCCGCACGAATCCGCGGTCAATTGGCCGGTTCCATCGCCTCCTTTCAGAAGGTCGCTGGTCAGAGCGTTTCTGATTAACAATTCAGCCGCGTCCCGCATCGGCCGGGCCCCAAGGCGCTCATCGTAACCGCGTTTGATGATGACATCCAAGACTCGGTCGTTGCGGGTAAGCCCGTGCCCGCGCTCCCGCTGCTGGACGAGTTCCTTTTCAACCAGGACTTCCGCCACCTGGCATTGAATTCCGTAGTCCAGCCGGCTGAAAACGACGGTGGTGACGCGGGCAAAGAGTTCAGGGCGCAGTTCCCGCTGCGCATCCTGCCGCACAAGCCGCTCCATGGTCTCATATTTCGACTTGCGCAGGGCCATCATGCGTTGCGCCCCGATGTTGCTCGTGGCCACGGCGTACCAAGGGGAAAAATCGAGCACTCGGTTTCCGCCCGCCGTAAGACGGGCGGCGTCGAAAAGCTGCAACAGCACATCCAGCACCAGTGGGTGCGCCTTCTCGATCTCATCAAACAGGATGGTGCCCGCGCCGTTGCATTCATCGTAGCCCTCGGCAATGCGGCCGGGATCGGCGCGCGACGTGCCCAGGAGGAGCGCAAGGCTTTCACGCGTTTGATATTCCGACATGTCTAACCTCACCAGCTTCCCCGATCCGAAAAGCTCATGCGTGAACTGGATCGTCAATTCCGTCTTACCGACACCCGTGGGCCCAAGAAAAAGAAAGCCGGCCTTGAGCCGGCTTTTCCCGGTCAGGCCCAATTCACCGTGCTGGAGGCGTTCCGCGACAATCGCGACGGCATTGTCCTGCCCAACGATGACCTTCCGCAGCTGGGTCGGCAGAGCTCGAAGCTTCTCTCGTAAAATGTCATTTGGCACCATGACTCATCACCAGTTCGTTTCCGCGGGAGTCACGGGCGCGCCAGTGGTGTCACTGGCCCGCAGTCTTGTTTCGAGTTCACTTACCCGTGCACGGTCAGCTTCAAGCTCCCGCCGCAGCTTGGCCGACTCGGCGGTTTGATCGACCAGCGTGCCATACTGATTGCGGGCTTGCTCCTCCATTGCCGCCATCGCGGCTTGGATGGAACGCAGCTCAACCGTGATTTCCTTTTGGGCCGCTATCTCGGCGGCCAGCTCGGCGCTGGGTGGCAGCGGATCGTAAGTAACCGGAGCAATCGTGCTGCGGGGCTCCGTCACGAGTGACGTTACTTTTTCTGGCACGAGCGTCTCGCGATACACCGCGTGGGCTTCGTGACGGACGCTGGGATCGTCTGCGTCGCGATAGCTGCGCAATTCGTAGCGGGTCTCGACCTCGTGCATCGGAGCGGCCTCGCGTACAATCGGCTGCGGTTCTGCTACCGTCACAATGGTGGCCGTCCGGTGGGTCGCGCACCCCGCCATCAAAATGGTCGCAATCAAAATCATATATCTGCGCATGGCTCATCCTTTATTTCAGTTCCTGTTCTGTGATTTCTGATCCCGGCGTAACCCCTGGCGGCGGGGGAGGGGAACTGTTCCCGACACCCTCAATTTTGTCTCCGGCCACCTTCGCCTTGTCCGGGTTCACCGTCTCCGTCACATACACGTAGAATTCTTTCCCGGCGGCGACGCGGACATAGGAGCCGTTTTGTTGGATGTCGCTCAGCGTCTGCTGGGCATAAAGATCGAAAACGTTCGCCACGCCTTCCCTCGCGCCGTTGGAGACCGATCCCGTGATCGTTGTGCCGAGGACAGTTTGCGTCTGTTGCTCCGTGCCGCGGGCAAAGCCGCTCATGGCCGCGGCTGCCAACATCTTGATATCCTGCAAATCATCGGTCGCGATCACCCGGCCCTTCAGTCCGCCCGAGCCATCGGTAATGCCGTATCCGTCAATCTCGTGATCGTACTCGCGGTCCAGCGCGATCCCGCTGAAAGGCAGTTCGCGGCCGTCCTGCCAGACAAAGCGCCACGTGCCCGAGGCCGTGATGCGATCCCGGATTCGTCCGGCTCTCGCCGTGCCGTGCACAAGCGTGTTTGCTGGTATGATAAGTTCCCCATTCTGCCATACGTCCTCCAGGAGGATCGCGATGACGGGCGTTTCGAGATTGGAGCTGTCCACCGTGTTGACGAGTTTGCACTTCAGAAGTGTGCCAAACGGGATGAATCGCTTTGGCGGCGCTTCGGTGTGTGGCGCAAGCGGCGGCGGCACGTAGGAGAAAAGCAGCGTTTGAATGCTAATTTTGTGCGACTTCCCGGCGTCCTTTGTGCCGCCAGTCGCCGGGTCCTCGCCCGGCGGATGGAATGGGACGATCGTTCCGTCCCCCGGATCGTTTTTCTGAGGCGCGTCGCGCCCGGCGCGTTGCGGAATGCCGCCTTCCAATCCCTGATTGAGCGCGATCTTCACCCGGCCCACATCGTCCTTTGCGCCGCGCTGCGCCGAAAGCTGCGTTGCCCGTTTTTGCTCCACTTGACTCCGTCCATAAAGCCAAAGCCCGCTGAATAAAACGGCCAGAAAGACCACGAAGAGGCCGAACTTGCTCGTCAGAAAATTCTTTATGCTGCGCGGATTCATGGATGGGCCTTTCCGTCCGCTGCCGCCACCGTGGCGGGCACCGTCGTCGACGCTTCCTGCCGGCTGGTGTTGACCAAAATAGTGAACGCGTTGTCGACGCTCAAATCATTGCGCGTGCCGTCCGGCATCCCAACCACGGCGAATTCCGCCTCGCTGCTTTCGCCCGGCTGTAACATGCGCGGGCCATTGGCAATCGACGCCGGGAATTTTTCGTCCCCAACCCGGGCGGCAAACGTGCTCGGCGCGAGGTCGAGGACCTGACTTGTCTTGTTGCGCAGGTTGAGGAGGAAAACGACGGCGTCTTCGTAGGAAAAGCGATAGACTTCCTGCACGTCGATTTCCAGATCGGGCAAATCGATTTTCCGTCCTTGCGCCCGCATGGTCACGCCTTCGACCGCCCTGGGCAACACGCGCTCGAGGACAGGATACGCCCGCGCCCGGTCGAGAAGGCTCAAGCCAATGCGGGGCGAGAATTTTACCGGCTCGGGCGGGCGCTCGATCTTCTTTGCCAAATCATTCGTCGGTCGGGTCAGGATCAGGCTCGCCACAGGGTTGGTCGCGACAGAGTGCAATCCCAGCACATAGGCGCCGCCCTCAAAAATGACGGTCAGGGTTGCGGACACATCGGGTTTCAAACTTTCCACCAGCAGGAAATTGGCCCCTTTCACGTGCGTTACGTGGAATCGCAACTGGGCTCCTTGGTCCGCATCGACCGCTGCCGTCTGGCCATCGTCAATGAGCATGCCCGCTCCGGCAACCGCCGTGATGGCGTCTGGGAACGTGACCGTCGTGACTTCCTGCGAAACGGGCAGATCGACGACCTTGCGAGCATCGAGCGGAAGCTCGCTGATCGTTTGCGCGGAAAGCCTCGACAAAAGAGCGATGAACAGCGCGGCGGCTTTCCACATAATAATCCCTCCTTTAACTTTTCCCAATTCGTTCGACTTGAAACGCCGCAACGGCTGTGGGGAAGCGGCCGTTGCGGGTTAGGTCAGGATTTGGCACGAATTTAAAATTCACCCGGTAGTGCATAACCTCGGTGATCGGCTCGCCTTGATAGGAGCCGACCCGGATGAGTTGCACGTTGACCGAGGTATAAAAGGCATCGTCGCGGGTGCTCAAAATTTCCGGCGGGTCAGTCTCGACCATCTGGTGAAGAGACTTCGCTTGAAATTCCGCCTCGGTCTTGTCGAATACGACCTGAGCCGTTTTGGCCGCGTCCTTCAGGAAGAGCTGTTTGAACAGCTCGGGATTGTCCAAGCCATCCGGGTTGCGTTCAAACAGCGCTTTGCACGCCAGCTTGGTCTGCCACGCATGCAATTCCTTCGCGTGTTCGATGTCCACGACCGGTGACACGTAATAGGTGCCCAGGCTGTCGATCACGACGACCTCCCGGCGCTGCGTAAACTGTTCGATCAGGCTATGGCGATCCCACACCGCCCACACCCAGGCCGCGACCGCGATCCCAAACCAAATCAACGACTGCCGGCGCTTTCGCTCGAAAATAGTAAGGAGCGTGGACTTCGCCTTTCCGAATCCGTCTACAATCGGCGGCTTTTGCCCAGTCTCGATTCTGGTATTTGCAACCATAAACTACCTCTTCTTTTTGGGCTCCTTGGATGGTATGACGCTGACGCCGGGTTGCGGCGGCTTTTGCCCTTCGGCCGATTCCTTTTGGTGCAATAAGTCGAGAAACGCTGAGCCAATCTTCTTTTCGGCTGAAAGAAGTCGTTTGTCTGCGTCCGTCCACTCTTGGATGGCCTTCTTATATCTACGATTTATCATGGGATTCGATGTCAATGGCTCCTTGATTTGGGTCGGGATCGTGAGGCTGCGAGGGGAAACCGGATTGGCTTTGGCGCCTCTGTTCAACATGGTCGCTGAATTCGTCGGAAAACGCTTCGGCAGCGTCTGCCCGGCGCTTGTTGGAAGCTGCCATTACTTCCATCGCCTCCACTTGACGGCGGCCCAATTGCCCACGATAGAAACCGGCCATGCCGTTGACCGCAGTCGCGGTTGTTTGCGGAGAACCGCCGCCGCGCGCGGCCGATTCGGTTCCGCCCGCCATCGAGCCGAGCGCCGCCGCAGCCACAACGCCTCCTGCACTCGCGCCGCCAGTCACCGCAGCGGTTGCGGCGCCGACACCAGCGGCGAATGCCCCCTGGGCCGCGCCACCCACACCCTGCGCGAACGCAGCCGCAGGGTTGGCGCCGCTGGTCAGGACTCGCCAAGTCACATACGGGGCCACCGCTGAACTCACGATGAGCCACAGCCCGACCAATAGCACAGTCAGGACAGGCGCAATGGAGGATCCGCCAGGAATGGTGACGGGGATCAGGCTCGCCGTCGCCGCCGCGTCGAGCATGGCATTCGTAACCACCGATGCGATGACCCAGCCAAATGGCCAGCAGACAATCGCCACCAGCCCGATGATATATTTGAGCCCCACACCGGCCATCGGGCGAAGCATGAAAAACGAGAGAAAGATTGGGCTCAGCGCCCATCCCACGGTCAGGAAAATGTCCCCGATGAGATGAACGATGAATTGGACTCCGTAAGCGAGCCACCCAAACAGCCAGAGCAGGGCGTAGGCGATGGCAGTTCCAATGGAACCCGTGTTCCAAATCACATCCCACACGCTTGCATTTGGGTTTGAAGCGGTGGTCCCCGAAAGAAAATTGATGTATTTGGCATCCACTGTTGAGGGGTCGATGTTGAAGAAATTGCCGAACGCCGTGATGACATCGCCCAATTGCATCAACCACTGGCGCAAAAAGAGCGTGGAAAGGCCGACAAAGAACAGCTTCGTCACAAGTTTGATGAGATCGACCGGATCATGACGGCCCGTGACTCCAGAAAAAACAAACCCCGCGGCCGCAATTGAAGCCGCGATATAGGCCGCCGCGCCCCAAAATTGGGACAGGCCATCGAAAAACGACGCGGGAAGGATGCTGCCGGCGGGTGCGCTCATAGGCTTTTCATTTTTGAAATGCGACGTATGACCCCAAAAGGCGGATTGCGTGCCAAATTTACGGGGCTAACGGTCGTTCACTGACGTAAGTTAATATCGAGGCGTAAATCCGTTTGAAGGTGCTCCCGATTTTCGTCCCTTCCTGCTGCGCCAGCGTGCGGCGGGCCTCCGCATCGGCCGTAGTCTGCGCGCTGGCCATCGCGTTCGCCTCCGCCATCTTAACCTGTACCTCCGCCGCACTCAGCTCGACTTCCGAATCGAGCGAGGCGAGTTGGCTGTATTGGGCGCTCAACACCGCCTCCAGTTTTTGCTCCTCTGCGTCGGTCGTCGCGGCCTGTAATGCGTCGCTGGTTTGAGCAATGGCTGTTTTGAGCGCCTGGCGGCGCGCATAAATATCGGTCTGAACGGACTTGAAGTTGTCCACCTGGCTCGTAACCGACTGCGCCGGCATGTAGGTATTGGGATCGCGCTCGACTGCCGCGCCGTTAAAATCGGTGAATTGGCCGGCCACCGGCTGGTAAATCCCGCCGCGCGAATCGCCGAAAATCCCGCTGCCGTTGACGGTTGCGAGATTTTGCGACCAGGTCTGGATTTGCGTCGGCGAGCTCTGGTCAAATTGCAACTGCGGGAAGCCGATCACGGCGGTGATGTTCGCCATATTGCCCATCCGGCTGAGCTGATTGTCCATTTGCTGAATTTGCTGCACCTGATTGGTGATTTGCTGCGCCTGATTTGAGAGCTGATTGATCAGGGCCGCATAATTTATGATGTTCTGGCTCAGGTTGGCCGCGTCAGTGACGGGAATCTGGGCAAGGCAACGAGCGGCCAAGGCCACACTCACGACGGCAAGGATCAGGATTTTTTTCATGGTGAGTCTCCTTCTTTCGGCACCACCACACGGATGACGCGCGTGGTCGGATCGCGAAGCACGCCGTCCTGGTCCGTGGCCGGCACGGGAATTTCGTACAGGCTCTCCTCGTAACCGTCATCCGTCCGCGCCCGCTCGTTGTCGCGCGCAATCCAATACTGCTGCTTAACGGCGTTCGACTGCCCCTTCTCATAACCGGCGAGGTACGCTTCGCTCTGCGCCTTGTTATCGAAATAATTGATGGTTTCTCCCGCGACAAAACCGGCGGCGGCACCGATGGCCGCCCCGGTCGCGCCGTGGCCTGATTTGGCTCCGATGTAGCCGCCGGCCGCGGTCGTCAACCCGGTCGTGATCAGGTCGCGCGTGCCACCCGATGTCTGCTCGCCGGTGGTGGAACATCCCGGCGCGAAAAGCAGCACGGCAAGGCCCACCTCAAGCACAGCGAGATAGCGCTGCGCCAAGACCAGACGATTCCAATTTGGATTCATGGTATTCCCCTTTCGTTTATTCGATCTGCATTCGTTCACCGTGTCTTTCGGCAAGCATCTCCCTTTCGCTCTCGCGAAAGCATTGGCGCTTCACCGCCGCCGAAATAAATTCGCTGGGCTCGAGACGGCCTTCCAGGAATTCCACGATATCCGCTCGCGTCCGCATCCGCCCCGAGGGCGACAATTCCAATGCGCCGACGATGGCTTCGATCTCCCCGATAAGCGCCGGATCAATCGAATCAATAAATCCTTCCTCACCAATGCGGTCGGAGTAGGGCGCAAGTAGTTCGCCCAGGCGCTCCTCCTCAATGGCCTCGTAACCGTCGCTCAGGGCATCGACGGCGGCATTGCTGCGCAGGCTGGTGAACGGTTCGACGCGGCGGACGACCCGGCCGTCCCCGGTTGTTTCCACTTCATCCTGAAGCAAAAGAAATTCAACCACCTCTCCGTCCAGCGCGGCTTCGATCCAACGCCTGCGCCGATGCGTATGCACAGGATCGATCCCCAGATGCTCGCTCGTCACGTGCGAATCAGGCAGGGCCATGAGATGAAGGGCATTGCGCTCCCGGTGCATGAGGCCCGCCCGGTGATCGGCCCAATACCGCCGGCCAAACTCCTCCAGGTGCCGCGCTTCCACGAGCATTTCTTGATGCGTTTTCATGTCAGGCATTGGCGATGATTCCCTTGACCACGTTGGTGTAACCTTTGAGTTCCTTGGCGCGCTTGTCGTAGTGCGCGCCCGAGCTGGAGGCACAGTACAGCATCTCCCGGGACGCGACGTTGCGCATGGTGACAATCAGCGGCCGGCGCTCGTCGGTGTGATAATAAGTGAATTGCGCGTATTTCTGGCCGACCAGTTTTTCCGGTTCCGGATGGCTCATCACCGCGTCCTTGACCGCATCGGGGATGGGGAAATCTTTCGACAGATCCTCGACGTTGGTCCGGTCAGTTTGGCGCTGGAGAAAGAGAATCCGGCTGTTGCCCAGCACCGGCCCGCGAATGTCGGAACTCATGAACTGCCCGTAGTTCTGAACCTCGGCGAGATTCCAGACGTTGTATTTGCGCAGCTGCTCGTAGGACTCGCGCACCACTTTCCGACCGCTCGGCACCAGCGCGAAGCGGGCGACCTCGCCGAAAATGTTCCGTTTTCTAAGTCCGCGAGGCATCCGCATCATGTGGGACCGCGTATAGTTCGCGATCAGGAAGGCCGCTGCGGCTTTCAACTCCTCCGCGGCCTCGGGAATGTAGCTCAATTCAAAATGCGCGATCTTGCCCACGAGATCGACGTTCGAGACACCGTCGAACAGTTCGCCATAACTGCCGTTCGCGCTCCATGGTTCGAGCAGAGTGGCGAGATACCGCATTTCGTCGGCGTGGGAACCGGACGCCTCCGCGGCGAGCAACTCCTGCAAATGGCCGTGCTGGGGATACTCCGCCGGCTGAAACTCGGCGAACGCGAGATTGCGAAGTTGCTGCGCGCCGGCCGCGTCCTTGGCAAACTGCGTCACCTGCGATTCGTCAAAACGCCCAAGAAAGCCGGCGGCTTCGTCGGCATGTTCCTGGGTAAATTCGTTAAACTCGATGAACGCGTCGAGATCGGTCGCCTGTGGCCCCATGCGCTCACGGCGGTAGGCGTCGAGCGCGCAGGCGCGGCGCGCCAGCAGCGTCCATTTGTCTGCGTGATGATTGGCGTACCACCGCGCAAAATCATCGTAGAGCCGGTTGACTGCGTTGGTGAGCAGGGCGTGCCGCAGCTTGGTGCGATCCTCGTCTTGCGACCGGCCGACCATGAGCATGGGCAGGGCCGACGCTGCGCTCAGGTGCAGGCCGCTGAGCGGCAACCCGCGCGTGTCGAGGTAGTTCATGGTCAGCTTGCCGTTGGCCTGGACAATAATTGGCTCCGCCAATGGATCGACCGTCCGGGTATAAACGCTGTAGGAGCAGCCTTCGTCTGCGATCATGGTGAAGGCGAAGAACGGCTCTGTCTGGGTGAGAATATCGATCGCGTTGACCGATTTGCCCGAACCCATCGTCCCGATGGTGACGGCGTGCTGGGGCGTGAGGGAATTGCCCTCGCCGCAAAAGGTTCGCCCTCCGACAAGGTTTCCGTTCGTGCCGTCGTAGATGAATTCCGCTTGGTCCAAGTGACCGACCGGCGTGGAGGAAAACGGCAGGATGTTCGCCACCATCGCGTCGTCGTAGTCGTGCCAGAGGGCGCCGTAGCGGCTGAACGACCAGCCCGGCCACGAGCTGTAGAAGAAATTTCGCGCCGAGGTTTCGAGCGCGGGTTCGTAAGCCTGGGCCCGCTCCATGTTGCTCACCGCCGCCTTGAGCGCCGTGAGCTTCGCGCGCAGGTCTTCGCGCGATTTGTCCCACGCGCGAATAATGTATTGCAGCCGGTACGGTGAATTCTCGCCGTTGCTGTAGCGGGCGATCTTCGCCGCCTTGGTTTTCATCGCGGCCAGCAGCTTCACTTTCCGCAGGCTTTCGTAATCGCCCTCGACGCGGGTCAGTTCCTTTTGCTCGCGCTCGATCAACCGCTCCACATCCACCGGATCGATGTTGACCGTAAGGGCGTAGTCCCGAAATCCGAGCTTCGTCAGCAGGTAGGCCAGGCTCGGCCGCGTATGCTTGGGCAGGGATTTCAGCGCGAGCATACCGTGGTAATAACAATCGTGGTAAAAGCCGGTATCCGGCTTTTCCAACGGGCGACATTCGCCATGCCAGCAGTTCTCCTGAATCGACTTCTCTGGGTCGAAAAATTCCAGCGGATCGGTGATCTTCTGCTCAGGCAGTGAAGGATTGAGGAATTCCAAATAGTGCTGGAAGTGATCGGCGTCCGTCATCGGATGCACGCGCCCGCCGCCGGTCCCAAACAGCGCATTCACAAAGAGCCCGAGCTGGTGAAACTCCTCCTGGTAGGCGCTAAGGAGCGCGCTCGTCGAAAGCCGCCCCTTTCGCGCGCCAAAGGTGTCGCCGTCCACGGGTAGCGTGAAATAGAGCCGGAGCTTTTCACGGCGCAGCAAGCCCTCTTCCATCATGCGCCAGTAACGAACGAAACGTTCGTTGCGCTGGCGCTGGCTCCATTCGTTTTTCGCGAACTTAACCGTGTCGTCGCGGTAGCGCAGCAGCTCCCGGCGATAATCGCTATTCACCGTCCACTGCACCTGCATCCGCTGGCCGGGCTTGAGAACCGCGAGCAGCGCCATCAGATCGCTTTCGAGCGCGTTGTGATGCACGGGATCGGCGTTTTCCAAATCGGGCGCAACCACGTCGAATCCGCGCGCGATGTGCCCGCCGCGATTGAGGCCCTCGAAAACGATCACGTTTTCTCCGAAGTAACCATCGACCGGTTCTAACCGCATACTTCCTCCTCTTCTTCAATGGCGTCCGCCAGCATGTCTTCAGCGGCACCCAGCTCGGCTTGGAGTCGCTCGAATTCGGCCAACGGCACCGTTGCATTATCTTTTTCCCGCCGATCTGCGTCTTTTGCTGCCTGTATTTCCTTTGGGTTCACAGTCGGCATTGCTGGCAGGGGAGGGCGCGAGGCCGTTCGACTGTTTCGAGTTGTAGCGGGCGCGGCGGATCGCGCCGTAATCGGAACCGCATCCGCCGCTGGCCGGAAGGGATTCTGCAGGCGCCGTTCCCGTGGCCCGAACACCAGCCGCATGACGCCGGCTTCGATCAACGCCGCTTCGAAAAAGTCCGTGTCATAATGCGCCGGCTTGTTGTTCTTCAGGGTGAAGACATACGTGAGCGAGAACAAACAGAGCAGGAGCCCAATGGTGAGGCAGAGCAAAAGCGACAGCCCGAGTATCCCCCAAAGCACGATTACGAGCATAATGCTGGCACCAGCCGAGCCGAGGAGATACCACGCCGAGTTCCCCGTCATGCCGAGGAACTCGCCTTGCGACTGTGCCCCCTGATTGGCATCATGCTCGTTGAGATGGGTCGTGTTCACGGCGCACTCTGTCTTGTCGTTCCGGCCGCAGATTACGGGTTGAAGGTGCTGACGTCGGGCGCGGTCAGCCCGAAGTTACCCCACATCGTTTTCACGATGGCGAAGGCGAGCCCGCTGATCATGGCGCCGGCAAAGGCCCATTTTGCGATGGATTGCCGCCCCATCATCATTGCGACGCCGGCGGCCACGATCCCGACCGCCGCCAGAATTCCGCTCAGATACATGATGATCGCATTCCCGGCCGCCGCAGCCGTCTGGAGGTCGACCGCCTGCGCGCGAGCCAGCGAAGTGAACGCCAGCGGCACGCTGATGAGCATGATCAGGCGAGTCCGATATAGGCTGCCGTGCGGTTTGCTTTCCCAAAGGTGCAGTGCCTTCCCGATCATCACCGCGCCGCACACCGATGCCACCCAAGGCATCACCAACAGTAGTGTTGTCATCTTCTTCTCTCCTTGTGTCGGCGCAAATCAGGGGCCGTCTCCCCGGCGTGGCCGGCACTTTCGCACCGGCGAAGTGTCAATCACGCGAGGGCAGAGAGAAAAAGACCGGTGGCTGTAGGCAAGAGGGTGCTCATACCGAAAATTCGGTATAAAGTTTTTTGGAACAAATTGCGTTCACCGTTTCGTAACAATTGTTGGCGGCTTCGAATATCACCGCGATCCAAGATCGAATTCCGTCTGGCCTTTGCGCGGCATGGCTGGCGGCTTCAAAAATTGTATTTGCGTCGCAAAGGTATCACACGCCCGCTCGGGGGCCCGCGCGAAATTCGGCTCGGCGCGAATGCGCAAGAGCGTGCGTTCCTCAATCGCGAGAAAGAGCGGGCCAAGATTGTTGCCCATGATGACCACCAGCCAGTCGCCAATCTCGACTTTGATTGTGTCGATTTCGCCGTGGCTCCAACTGGCTTCATCGTAACAGCTCCACGGAAGATTGCGGCGGTCGTGCTTTCCATCGTCGAACGTCACGTGGACTGGACGCGGCGCGGAGTCGAAACACATCCGCGGTTTCTTTGGGACAGTTGGTTCCATCGTCAGACTCCCGTTCGTTGATCCATGGCTTCACGCATTTCCTCCGCCTCGTTGATCCAAGTGCGCCACATGCGGCGCAGCTGCGTGTTCATCCGTTGGAGCGGGCCCATGGCGATCCGTTCCGCGCGCGTAATGCGGTGACGGTGCGCAAACTCCGTTGCGAGTTCGCGCCCAGGATCGGGCCGCGCCAGCCGGCCGAGGATCGCCTGGCCGTGTGAGACATAAATCCGATGCGCCCCGCGGTAGCGCGTATTACCTACGTAGAACTGCCGCCGCATGAGCGACCGCTCGGCGACCTCTCCCAGCACGAGGAGCGATTCCTCCGCTGTGCTGCCTTGTGCCCGGTAGGACGTGAGGGCATGGCCATAGGTCCACGCTTTGAACTCGGGCGGCAACGAATGACCGTCGTTAAGAAAAATCTCGCCGGTGGCCACATCCACCTTTGCCACGGTTTTGAAGTCGCCGTTGGCGAAACCCTGATTGTCTTCCCTGCCGCGGATTAAAAGGCGGTCGCCCGCCGACAGCGGAAGCATTTGTGGCCGGCCGACATCAAAGGTCCCGCGCTGTTTGCGCGTGATCTTCTCGAACCGGTCTTTTTCACCGTTCACGCGCAAACCGTCCGGCCGAATCTCGGTAATCTCAGCCGCCATGCCGCGCCGGAAGAATCGGGTGTCGCGGACGAAAAGGAGCCGGTCGCCCAACCGGTATTGTTCCCAATGGATTTTCTGCTCTTCGCTCCAGGCGAGCGGCTTAACGGCTTCGCGAACGATTTCGGCCTCTCCCAGAAGCCCCCGTTGGCGCAACGCGCCTCGCGCATGGACATTGAACCGTTCGATTTCTTCCCAAAAAGGAATCACAACAAGCGTTTCAATGCCCTTGGTGAGATTGTCCGCGTAATGCTCGGCGGCGCGGCTAAACAACGCCTCATCGTCGCCGGTCTCCACGATCATGCCGCGGCGCTGGGCGTAATAGAAAGCCTCCGCAACCTGTCCGGATGCCAGCAGGCGGCTGAACTGCCGGTCGGTTTCCCCGCGCTGCCGCAACACTTCCGAGAGACGCACCACCGGCGTTCCGGTGTGCTTTACGACATTGCGCAGCGCATCGCCGCGCTGGACGCTGTAGTGTTGTTTTGTATCTCCCACCAGGAGAAGGCGCGCCCGGCGCTCATGGGCGAGCTGAGTGAGGCCGTCCAGTTGCTGCGTGGACAGCAACCCGGCCTCGTCCACGAGCAGCACCCGGTTCGCCGACTGCGTTTGCAGGACTTCGCTCACGAGAAAGCGCTGGACGGTATCGGCCTGCTTGAATCCGGCGTTGACCAAGGCCTCGCGGGCACGCGTCGTCGGCGCCAGCGGGACGAACTCCTGGCCGCCGGCCGCTCGGTGCGCGTTTTCAATCGCGCTCAGCACCGTTGTCTTTCCCGTGCCCGCGTCGCCGACCAGAACGATCACGAAATCCTTGTTCGCCAGCAATGCCCGGGCGGCATTCATTTGGCCGGCGGTCAATCTGTCTGGCAGGTGGGCCGCATCGCCCAAGGGGAAGCGGGTGTTGCGGCCGTCCGTCACGCGCCGCACGGTCAATTTCTCCTCGCGCCAGATCGGCCGCAGGCTCATCTCCCCGTCGGCCCGAATCGCCTCGGGGTGTTTTTCGAGCGCCTCGCGCAGTTCGCGCCAGCGATAAAAGTCGGGATGCAGCTCGAGGGCGGCATCGAGCACTTCCCCTTCGCGGACGACGCTGCTCCGCTCGTAAACGTGGCGGAGCGCCGTTTCCAGCACAGTGAGCGGCAGGCCATGCGAAATTTGCGGCCGGGACGCCTGCTTTTTCGCCGCCCGGATCACCACGTCGAGCGCCTGAGCTTCTTCGCGGGAAAGCTCCGCGCGTTGGCGCGCGCGCACTTCCGGAGTGCTGATCTTCGTGAGCTTAATCCCGCGCGACTCCCGAACCAAAACCTCAACCTCGCGCTTGGTCGGCCGCCGGCCTTTCTGCCGGGCAAATTCATCGGCCAGCTTATGCACATGTCGCGTCCGTTTGGAAAACCGCTCGCGCAAGTGCTCGATCCCGCGCACCGAAAATCCCTTGGAGTTCATGCCGTAGGCGTCATAGCCGAGTTCCCGCAGCCTCCCCGCCAGTTCCCGATACAGCACTTGGCGCAGGTAGGCCGATGCCCGAAGCATTTCCGCCGGTTGCAGCGCAAACCATTCCTTGCGTTCCGCATCCCAGGTCGCGTTGGCCAAAACTGCATGCGCGTGCAATTGAGGATCGAGATCGCGGCTCGTGTCGTGGAAAAAGAGGGCGCCGGCATAATTGCGCGTCAGGCGAACTGCTTCCGTGGAGACTGCATAACCTCGTCTTTCTCGGACTGCGGCGAAGCGTTCCATCTCACGTAGGGTAATGTTTACCGCTTCCGTGAAGGCAGCCCTTACGCGCTCGTCTCCGCCGACCATTGCCAAAACGCTTGCGTCTTTTGGAGCCGACAATTGTACGTCGAAGAACGCGACCCGCTGTTCGCGGTCGCGCGCTGTTAGCAATTTTCCGGTGACCGGATGCCGGTTTCTTCTGAGCAAGTGGAATCGCTTCGCGTCCACTGAACCTTCCAATCCCAACGCTTTTGCCCCTTCACCGATCCACTCGCCGCACTGCTCCTTTTCACCTTCCGCCCAATAGTCGTTCTTGCGCAAATGCTGCGCAAGGTAAGTGGCGCCGTTGCGGATGACTCCCACCGTTATCATGCCGGTCAGAAACGGCGAAAACGTGCTTCGATTCAACGGCGCGCGTATGCCGAATTTACGGTATGCCGCATACCGTAATTTCGGTATGCCGGGATTTTTTCGAAAGCCCGATGCTACGAAAAGCCGGGTTGGTGGACGAAGCGCACCCGCCCTTTGGGGACCCCTAGACGCAATACCCTATCGACTTCGTTAGGCGTCGGAATTTCAGGAATTCGGGCGTTTTGCAGGGCGGGTGCGCATACCGTAATTTCGGTATGCGCGCGCTATCGACGTGACGCAAAGCATCGGGTCTAACGAGGCCCGCAACCCTATGATCGCTCTAAAAATCACGCCTCCGACCGTTCTCTTGCGCGAATGGCTTCACCATCCGCAAGCCCCCACATTCGGCGCATTCGCGCTCGCATCTGTTGCGGCTGGCCTGGCCGGCTGGATGATCTTGCGCAACCTGCGCCACAACGAACCGGGCCTCAATTCGCCGTCCGCACTCGGCTTGGCCGCCGTGATTGCGCTCGCCGGCTTTTACGGTGCGCAAGGACTCACGGAGCCTTGGCGATGGCCGATTGCGGGCGCTTGCGGGCTGCTGGCCTACAGCCTGTTTTTCTTCGCCGACTGGCATCGCTTCGTCCTCGATCCCCAAGGCAATTTCGTCGTGGATCGCTGGGAAATCGTCCTGAAATTCGCCCGGTTTTCTTGGACGCGAGACAAGGCGAACCGGCATTTCTTCATCACGGGCGACACCGGCTCGGGCAAGACAACTGGCTTGAACGGGCTGCTCACGGATCTCATGCGCCGCAACCCGCAGCTCGGCGGCGTGGTCATGGCCAACAAGGGAGACGAATGGTTTTTCCTGGAATGGCTGGCGAAGAAATACGGGCGGTCGCACGACCTCATTCGACTTCGTCCGCGAATGGCCGGTGATCCCGCCGGCCAGCCTTTGCCGCACCTCAACGTGACCGGCGACGCGCGGCTGCCGTTCACCACCCGGGCTCGCATCCTCGTGGACACGGCCGCGGCGCTCAATCCGAAGGACGAAAAGGGCTTTTTTAAGACCAAAGGCGCCGCCCATATCAGCCGCGCCCTGGAACTCTTGAGCGATCTTGGCCGCCCGGTCACGCCCACCCGGGCCTATTCCTTGCTCACGTCCGCGACCGAATTGCAATCGGCCCTGAATGAACTGACCGAACTGGACTCGACCAAACGTCGCATCCAGCTCGCCGAAGTCTTGGAGCAGACATACATCAAGCATGAGGCCAAGGAGCAGCGCGCCGGTGAAATCGGCACCTCGCAGAACTATTTGGAATACCTCAGCACCCCCGAAATTGCCGAGATTTTCAGCAGCGATGAACCAGATACCTGCTCGATTGCCGACGTGGACAAGGGGAAGATCCTCTGCGTCGACGTTCCGGAGGACTTCGTGACCGAGCGGAAATACGTTTTCACGGTCATGAAGCTCCTGTTGTACCGGCATGCTCTTCGCCGGTATTCCCTGCCGCCTTGGCAGCGCTACGCGCTCAACCAACTCGTCTATGTCGGCGATGAATTCCAGACTGCCATCACAGCCAGCCTCGACGGCACGAGCGACTTCAACGTCGTGGACCGGTTGCGGGATTGCTGGCTCATGCTCGTTGTTTCGGCGCAAGCCTTCGAATCGCTCATCCCGCCCCAGACGAGAGACCAAGCTGAGGTCTTTGCGCTCAATTTGAAGAACCTGATCATGTATCGGGCCGCCTCAGAAACAGACGCGTTGCGCTGCGCGAACGCCATCGGCAAGCAATGGATCGAACGCGCGACGCGGACAGTCCATCTGGACCACACGGCCCATTCTTATCAAAGGGTGGAGGAGTTTCGGATCAAACCTCATGAATTTCGCCGGCTGCCGGATCACACGGCAGTGGTCCGCCATTGCACAAATGGGTACAAAAAGGTCTGCCTCCGACCCGCTTAATCTGCTAAATTAACCACTCAGAAACATGAAATCCGAAGAAAGCTCCAATCTCAACGCGACAACTCTCGTGGCCCTCCGCAGTGCGACCGATGCCGTGCGCGTCATCACTGAGCGACTCAAGGTGAAGGAAATGGGGCCAGCGGATCACATCCGCACAAAACACGAAGTTAAAGCCTTTGTGGAAGGAGTAGGGGATCTGAGCGTTGCCGAACAGCTATTGCAGCGCGCTCGCCTTCGCCGCGAGGTGACCCAAAAGATCTCATTGAAGAGATCGCAACAGCTCGGACGGCGAATGCACGAGTGACGCTGGCTGGTGGATAAGCCGAAGTGTCGATAAACAGATCGAAGAATAAATTAGTTTCACTCTTCCTTCAATAGCTCCGAAATGTGGTGTGTTGACGGGCTCCGATGATCCTGCAGTAGCTCAAGATCACGAAGCCTGCATTCGATGTTCGTTCGATTCACACCGTAAACCTCAGTAAGGTGGCCGACAATAAGGCCAAATTCGTGCCGACTTGATGCGGTGGCATCAACAAAAACGACTCCAATGTTCCTTTGGATGCCTTGGCTCTTATGAAAGTCGATTAGCGAATCCGAAAATGTCGCACGGGGCATCAGGAGCGCTGCAGCAAAGCGGTTTGCTTGCCACTCAATCCAGTCTCGTGGGGTTAGGAATCTCTTCCTGTTCGTAACAAAATCATACTCTGTGTCCTCGATTGATGACGTCGAATATCCTGACTTTTGGGGATCAATATGCCGGTGTAAAACGAGATGCCCATATTCATGCGCCAACACAAACGGCAATCGATCCGAGCCATTTAGTGAGACATCAATGAAAATTCCTCTGGGCTTAATCCTGAATTGGCCCAAACATTTTCTCCCTGCACCTCCACTCCCAAGATCGATGTCGTCTCGGAAATCGACTCCGAACCGGCGCTTGGTCTCAAGGGCAAACTCGCGAACAGGTGTGGGTTTTGCAGACGCGAGTATGGCGGGATCGAAAAACTTGATGACCTCTTCAGCTTTGAGCTCAATGTCATTCGAGGACAATTGTGGAACTCTAGCCGCGTCGGTTTTGCTTTCGGGTTTCATCTTTTCTCCGACGTTAGAGGTGGCCGACACGAGGGCAAGAGTGACGGGAACGGCTGGGCGTTCTCGTAATGATGAGTTAAGGAATGGATACCTCGGCTTGTTCCGGCCGCTAATTTCTTTTTCCAGGCAGGCAGGGGTTCCGAATTAAACCAAACGACGATTGCCAAGCTCAAACCCTTACGAAAGATTCCGCGTCGCATGCATTGGATCGCCCCATCGGAGAAGGACACCGCCACCTAAACACGAGTAACGAAAATGCCAACCCAAGACAAAAGCGACCTATTCGAGTTCATGCTCGAACGTGTGAAGGAAACGCAGAATAAGCACCTCGACGGCGAGCCGCAGGCGTTTGGCCGCTGGTTCGCGGAATTGTTCTTCATGAGTCCGCGCGACCTTTTTGTCTCCGACGGCTCGAAGGATGGGCAGATCGACCAGTTCTTTACCACGGACAATGGCAAAACGGTTCAGCATCACGTCCTCAACACGAAATTCACAAAGGAGTTCAACAAGATCGCGCCACCGTCGTTCTATCAAGAAATTAAATACTTCTGGCAGGCATTTGAGAATCGTACTGCGCGTGCCGCCTATTTGGAAAAAGCGGTGAAACAGGAATTGAGGCCGAAATACCGGCAGCTTTTCGAGCGCTACGACAATGGGGCGGCAGAGTTGATGTTTGTCACTAACCACCGATGCAACGACGCACACTTCGAGCAGGTGAGAAACATCCAGGTGAAGGTGTTCCACTTGGACGACCTGATTCAGTGTTTGGTGGATGACATTGACGGGGCAATGCCGCGAACGCCGTCCATTAGCCTCAACGCGATTCACTCACTTCTGCCAGCCGACAGAGATGATACCGAGGTGGCGACCTCCATCGTGTTCGCGCGGTTGCTGGACTTCATCCGCTACATGGAGAGCGACCCGTTCGACCTGCTATTTAACCGGAACGTGCGTGTCGCCATCAGCGTCGCTCGCTCAAAAGTGAATCGCGCCATTCGTGACACGTTCAAAGAACGTCCGAAGGAATTTGCGTTTAGCAATAATGGCATCACGATGCTATGCGAGAAACAACACTACGACCCCGGCCAGAAGGTATTGACGTTGGAGAACCCACGCGTGGTGAACGGTTCACAAACCCTCCACAGCATCCGCGACGTACCGAATCCATCGCCAAATGCACGCGTCATGGTCCGCGTGATCGAGATTGAGCCGCCACGTGGCGATGCGCTGGAACAGAAGATTCAACGGCGCAAAGAAATCATCGGCAAGATTGCGGTGCGCAGTAACCAGCAAAATCCAATCAAGAGTTGGGACTTAGCTTCCAACGATGACTTTCAATTGGAATTATTCCGCTTCTTCCGTAACAGAGGATTCTTCTACGAGCGCCGCGACCGCGAGTGGAGGCAGCGCAGTCGAGAGCTGCGCAGCGTCGGCATCAAATATGGTACTAGCATCAAGTGGCTCACGCAGTTAATTTCGAGCTTCTACTGGTCGAAGCCGCGTTTGGGCCCAGCGGTTGCGAAAAATGTGGCTGACCTGTTCGAGGATGAACTTTACGACAACATCCGCGAGACTTCTGCTGAATTGGCATTCCAGCTTTACCTGCTTGACGGAGATTTGTGGGAAAGCCGGAGCGATCTGGCGAAAGATAAAGTTTACATCCAAAATCTGCGGTCCTACGAGTATTTCGCCCTGTTCAGCCTGGCGGTTCGTGCCCTGACGGAAGTCGGCGTGAAATGGGGAAGCCCGGAGTTTACAGCCAATCTTCACGGCCAGTGGAAGGAAGGATATTATCCGGCGCGTTTCAATCTTTGGCGCAAACTTGCCAAGGCGTGCATTGACCATATCGTCGTCGCCTTCAAGAAAGAGGCGAAGCAATACTCACGACGCGAGGGTCAGGAGTTGACCTACGCGAATTACTTCAAAAGCCAGAGTTCGGTCGCCCGGATGTTGAAAATGGGATTGCCCGCAGAAATTACGCGCTGTGCTCGCGCTGCTCTAAAAAACTGAGCCGCAGGCCTGAAAAGCCGATTGCTGTTCAGTAAGGAATAAGTAATGCTCGCGATCTATGGCTGACCCTGTGACTCCGCCGCCCGTCTCGAACGAGCAAATGAATTTTCTTGGTACTGAGTTTGAGGCCGCTGTTGGTGCCAACTCTTTAGAGAAAGCAGAAGTTTCGACTGGCACGGAGGGCGGATATTTCGTCAAATCGCTTCATCTTGCGAACTTCAAGGGATTCGTGGATTTTACGGCACATTTCGGCCGCTTCAATGTTATTGTCGGGGCAAATAACTCAGGAAAATCAACCCTTCTGCGCGCCATCAAACTGGCGCACGATTTGACTCGGCTGCATCTGCACCGTTACAAAGGTGGGTGCGCCGACTTCTACTCTGGGCGCAGCGTGCCTAAAACCTATCTGCCGGTGGCACAACTGCGCGACCTATGGCCAGCCGGGAAAATGCGTCAGGGCAACGAGTGGATTCCGGCCAAAGTCGAGCTCACGCTTGGCACCGGTCATACACTTTCATTCGGAATTATCGGCCCTTGGAACGCTGCTACCTCCAAGATCGACGATGCGGCGCTCAAAGCCATGAACCAAATTCCCGAAGGTGTCGTGAAACAGTTTATTGGCAGTCCCCCTGAATTCGTGCCTGCCTCCATTGGAATCGTCGCGGAGGAAGAATACCGCACTCCGGCGCGCCAGTGGGCGCTCGCTTCGACCGGTCGCCACAATGAAATCATCCGCAACTATCTCATCGGGCTAAAGCCGGAGCAGCTCACTGAACTCGCGGCAATTTTGGCCAAATATTTCGGGGCGAACGTCGAAATTCCGCCCTTTGATTCCGAGTCCGATCAGTTCATCTCCGTCATTTACAAAGGTGGCGATGCAGCCCACCACGATCTTTACTCTGCAGGCGGTGGATTCCTCCAAATTGTCGAGGTTTTGGCGTTTATCTTCCGTGGTTCCCCCGGCGTCATTCTTCTGGATGAGCCGGATTCCCATCTCCACAGCAGCTTGCAACATGCGTTAGTCGACATTCTGGAAGCGCTCGCAGGTAAGCGGTTGTTTCAGGTTCTCATGGCGACCCACTCGAAAGAGATTATCAACTATGTCGATCCCAGCCGCCTCTTGCCTGTGGATCGTCGAACAAAGGATGCTAACGCTTTGGCACAGGAAACTAGCACGGTAACGATTTTGAAGGAGCTCGGCGTCATCGATAACGTTGATGCCTACCAGATCGTGAAGCAGGGGCTGATTCTCGCTGTCGAAGGCCCTAGCGACCGAGAACTCCTGCCGAGGCTGACAGCGAAGCTTGGCGAAACGATCTTCGATGGAAGCGGGCGGGTTTCCATTTTACCGGCGGGCGGAGTGGATAAGCTAATCGACGGCACGGCGCTCAAGATGATCGAGCAGTTCCTCGGCCGCCAGGTGCGTTGCGTCCTATTGCGCGACCGCGACGGAATTTCCGACGAGTGGCTAGCGGCACTGCAGAAGAAGAGCGTCCGCCCGTTACTTAATTGGCCACTCGACTGTTTAGAGAGTTACCTCGTTTGCCCACCGGCGTTACACCGAATCATCGTGGAGGAAATGGGCGACGACAAGGCCCCAAAAGTTGAGGAAATTAATTCTCTAATCGCCACAATCTTCGCCAATGCTGAAAACCGCGCCAAGGATCGTGTTTCAGCGAAAATCGGAGATATTTCTTACCGCTTGGAAAAAAAGCGGCTCGAACCAACTGCCACCAACCCTATGGCGCGGGATATCGTTGATGCCGCAAAGAAGGCCGATGGTTCTGTCATTCGTTACGCGCACGGCAAGGAGCTTCTGAGTGAAATTCGCCAAGCTATTCAGCAGAATTACAAAGTTTCCTTCGGAAATGCTCGCATTATTGAAGCGATGAAAGTTGAGGAAATTCATCCCGACGTAACCACGATAATGGCCGCAATTCGGAAGGAGCTTTTCCCCAGCAAGACATCGAGTGCGTGACTTTATTGTCCGATGTATTTCCTTTAATTACTAATTGGCATGTCGTCCGACCTAACCTTTATCACAAACGAAGCCGGCAAGAGCCTACGCGACCGTTTCGGCGTGCTGCTCGGCGAGGACACGCGCTTCTTCGATTGCTTGGTCGGCTACTTTTATATCAGCGGTTTCTACAAACTTTATCCCGCGCTCACAAAAACGGAGAAAATTAGGATTCTCATCGGCATCAAGACGGATCGCACCACCTACAACCTTATCCAAGAAGGCAAGCAGCAGGAATTGGTTCTGGAATCACATGCTCAGGCAAAAGCGGCTGTCGCTTCTGTCGTACGCGGTGAATTGGAGAAGTCGGAAGACACTGCTGACGTGGAAGAAGGCGTCAAAAAATTCGTCGAGTGGATTGCCTCGGGAAAACTCGAAATGAAGGCCTATCCGTCGGAGCGGGTTCACGCCAAGCTTTACATTATGACGTTCCATGAGGGCGACCGAGATAAGGGCCGCGTCATTACCGGATCGAGCAATTTCACCGAAGCGGGACTTCAGGGCAATTTGGAGTTCAATGTAGAATTAAAGAACCGCTCCGACTACGAATTCGCCCTTGCAAAGTTCAACGAACTTTGGGGAATCGCCGTTGAGGTTTCGCAAGACTTCGTCCAGGTCGTCGAAACGCAGTCTCCCTACGCTCAGTTCACGCCTTACGAACTCTACCTCAAATTTCTTTACGAGTATTTCCGCAGTACACTCAATCTCCCTGACGAATTGGACGATGCCTATCTCCCGACCGATTTCAAAAAACTTAAGTATCAGGAAGACGCTGTCCTCAACGCTGCCAAGGTTCTCGATGAATACGGCGGTGTGTTTCTGGCAGACGTGGTTGGCCTCGGCAAAACGTTCATGTCTGCCCTTCTGGCGCGGCATCTAGACGGCCGTTCGATCGTCATTGCGCCACCGCATCTTTTGGATCAACACAATCCCGGTTCGTGGCCGAATGTCTTTCGCGAGTTTGGAGTGCGCGGTTTCAGGTGCGAATCCATCGGCAAGCTCGATTCGCTACTGGAAGATGACCTCTCCAAATACAGCTACGTCTTTATCGACGAGTCACACCGCTTCCGCACCGAAGACACGCAAAGCTACGAATTGCTCGCGCAGATTTGCAGCGGTAAAAAGGTTGTCTTGGTCTCTGCAACACCTTTGAATAACTCGCCCCAAGACATCCTCAGCCAGATCAAACTTTTCCAACCGGCCAAGAACAGCTCAATCCCTGGGGTCCGCAATCTTGAAGCCTTCTTTGCCACCTTGCGGAGAAACTTGAGCGGTCTCGACCGTCAGAAAGATCGAGAGGAATACTTTCGAATCGTTCAGGAGAACGCTCGCATTACCCGAGAAAAGATTCTCAAGCATTTAATGATCCGTCGCACGAGGACGGAAATCATAAAATTCTACGGGGAAGATTTGAAACGTCAGAGCCTAAAGTTTCCTGACGTTGCTGACCCTGAACCGCTCTTTTACAAATTCAACGCGGAGGAAAACGCCATATTCACCGAGACCATTCGGTTGCTCACGCACAAGTTCAAATATGCCCGTTACAAGCCGCTGGACTATTACGATGGCGACCGCACCGAACAGGAAGTTCAAAGCCAGCGCAACTTGGCGAAGTTCATGAAAATTCTGGCAGTTAAACGTCTTGAAAGCAGCTTTACCGCTTTTCGGCAAACGTTGGGGCGTTTCGCCAAAAGCTATGGACGCGTTATCGACGAGTTTGAAAAAGGCCATGTTTTCATCAGTAAGAAACACATCGCCAAAATCTTTGAGTTGTTGGAATCCGACAAAAATGAGGAAGCGATCCAACGGCTCATTGATGATGACAAGGCTGAAAAACTGGATGCCAAACAATTCAAAGGCGACTTTATCGCCGACCTTAAAAGTGATCTCCAGATTCTAAACACCATCCATGAACACTGGAAAAAGATTCAACGCGATCCCAAGTGGAATGCATTTGCCCACCTACTCAAAACCAAGGCACATCTTAAAAAGGGCAAGCTCATCATCTTCACCGAGTCGAAAGAAACTGCCGAATACCTCTCCGGGCAAATTGCCAAGCAGGTTGAACCCAAGGTCTTGGTCTTTACCGGTCAGTCTCACGAGAGCGTCCGGGCTGAAGTCATTGCCAACTTTGACGCCAAGGTTCGCCACCCGAAGGACGATTACCGCATCCTCGTTGCCACTGAGGTTCTTTCTGAAGGCGTCAACCTCCACCGTTCCAATGTAGTAATAAACTATGATATTCCGTGGAATCCCACGCGCCTCATTCAACGTGTTGGCCGCGTTAATCGCGTAGACACAAAGTTTGACAGGATTTACACGTTCAATTTTTTCCCCACCGTCGAAGGTAACAATGAGATCAAGCTTAGGGAAGCTGCCGAAGCTAAGATTCGCGCCTTCATCGAAATGCTCGGCGCGGACGGAAAGCTCCTGACCGACGGCGAGGATATCAAATCTCAGAATCTTTTCTCGCAACTGTGTGCAAAGGAAACCATCACCGGCGAGAACAACGCCGAAGACAGCGAACTCCAATTTCTCAGTGAAATTCGTGCCGTCCGCGACCAATCGCCCGAAATCTTTGAACGCATCAAATGTCTGCCAAGGAAAGCGCGCTCGACTCGACTCGTACCCGCCGCCGCGCCCACAAACAAATTTCCGTCGCTTCTCACCTATTTTCGACAGGGCAAGCTGGATAAGTTTTTCCTTGCGCCCTCTGCCAATGGTGAGTTCGCCGAGTTGGATTTCTTCAACGCTGCTAAAACTCTTAAGCCCATTGACAATGCCGAGCAGCGACAAGAGATCCCGCGCGAGTTTTATTCGTTGCTTGACCAGAATAAGCAGAACTTCCTCACCGCCACGACGACTGATGCGGAACAAGCCGAGGCTGACCATCGCGGTGACAGGAACGCCGCGACGGTTTTGAAAAGGTTACGGGTCAGGGACGTTCGTCGCTGCCCGCAGTTCACCGAAGAGGACGAGGAGTTTATTGCAAAAGTCATTCAACTCCTTGAAGATGGTGCATTGCCCAAGCGTACCACCAAGAATGTCGCTGAGGAGCTGAAGACGGAAATCCAGCCGCTTAAAATTCTCGCCCTATTGCGTCGCGGCATCCCGCGCGAATTTTTGCAGGTGTCATCCGCAAACGCTGTTCAGGCTCATGCGCCGCGTGAAGTCATTCTCTCATCGTTTCTTGTTCAACGGCCATGAATTCAGAACAAGCACGCACAACTATCGTTGAAACCTTCCGCAAGAAATTCGACGACGCGCGCTTTCTCTATTTCATCCGTAACCTCGTCAATCACCTCGACGAATCGAAGAAGCAGACCTGGACGCTCAAGAAGGCTGCGTTTGCGGACTTCGTGAACCACTTCACGCGCCTCGGCACATACACCGACCCGCGCGGTGAGCGCGTTGATATTCTCGTCATCCAACTGAGAAAAGAAACGACACTGGCTCGCGGGCGCGTGACACTGCGCAACTTCGTTGCCGACTATCTCGCTACCGGACATGGGCAGGGCAAGGCCGCCGTTATGGCCGCGTTTGTATCGCCGCAGGAGGACGACTGGCGGTTCTCCTTCGTCAAACTCGATTACACGTTTGAAAAGACAGAGCTTGGCTTGGTTGCCGAGCGTATCCAACTCACGCCCGCACGTCGTTATAGCTACCTCGTCGGAAAAAACGAAAACTGCCACACGGCGCAAAAGCAGTTTCTTGATCTGCTCCAGACCGACCACGCGGACCCCTCGGTTACCGCCCTCGAAGCCGCGTTCAGCGTCGAAAAAGTCACAAAGGAGTTCTTTGAGCAATATCGCGAACTTTTCGAAAATACGCGCGACGCTCTCACCAAGTTCCTTAAGACAGCGCCGGACGTGGCGACCGAGTTCGACCAGCGTGGCATCACAAACGACGACTTTGCAAAGAAGCTTCTCGGGCAAATTGTTTTCCTATACTTTCTACAAAAGAAAGGTTGGTTCGGCGTCGAGCGTGGCAAAAATTGGGGTGGCGGGCGGAAGGATTTCCTCCGTCACCTTTTTACCCAACGAGTGGACTACGCTCACGTCCCTGGCGGGCGGAAACGCAATGCGAATTTCTTCAACGACATCCTTGAACCGCTCTTTTACGAGGCGCTCGCTTACCCGCGCGAGGCCGATGACCATTACTATTCTCGCTTCGACTGCCGCATACCATTTCTCAACGGCGGTCTTTTCGAACCACTATACGGCTACAACTGGTCGAACACCGACATCCTGCTGCCTGACGCTCTCTTCTCCAACGAAGAGCCTTCCACAGAAGGCGACCCCGGCACCGGTATTCTCGACGTTTTTGACCGCTACAATTTTACTGTAAATGAAGCCGAGCCGTTGGAAAAGGAAGTGGCCGTCGACCCCGAAATGCTCGGCAAGGTTTTCGAGAATCTCCTGCCAGAAAACAGCCGCCACGCCAGCGGCACCTACTACACTCCGCGCGTCATTGTTCACTACATGTGCCAGCAAGCCCTGCTGCACTACCTCATCGCGCATGCCCCGGATATTCCGGCCGACGATCTCGCTCTTTTTCTTCGACTGGCGGAGCGATTCGCCGATTTTGAAGCCACGGACACGAAGGCACATGCTGACAAGCGGCTTCCACCCGCTATCGCCGCCGCTGCGCCGCACCTCGATCAACTTTTGCATACCGTCACTGTTTGTGACCCTGCCATTGGCTCCGGTGCTTTCCCTGTGGGTATGATGCACGAAATCGTGCGCGCTCGCCTAGCCCTGACCTCGCCTCTTGAAAAACAAGGTCTCGGAAAAATATTAGATGATGACGAACCCCGCACCGCCTATGGACTCAAGCGCCATGCCATCCACCAGTCGCTTTACGGCGTAGATTTAGATCCCGGCGCGGTCGAGATCGCCAAGCTTCGACTTTGGCTCTCAATGGTCGTCGATGAGAACGAAATCAGCGACATCCAGCCACTGCCGAACCTAGACTACAAGATTATGCAGGGCAATTCCCTGCTCGAAGAGTTCGAAGGTGTCCGGCTTTTTGACGATAAGGTGCTTAAAGTCCCTGATGATGACCGCGAGCGGCAGATCGCCGAGTTGAAGGAGAAGATCCGTGTCCTGAGCGCCGAAGGCATCCGCGCCTACGGTGAGGGCGGTGTGCGTGGTGCCGCCGCGAAGCTGTCCGCGGATCGCGATATCGCACGGTTTAAAAAGACCCTTGATGCGCTCTTGCACAACCAAATTCCCGAAACCATGGAACTCGCGGCTGAGGAAAGCTGGCGTCGGCTCACCCGCCTCCAAAAGCTCCACGGGGATTTCTTCAAGGAGTCGAATCGCAAAAAAAAGGACGACCTACGCACCGAGTTGGAGACGCTTGAGTGGGATTTCATGCGCGCCATGCTCCGCGAGCAGGGCCGCGAACACGCTCTAGCCGAGTTAGAGCGTGCCAGCGCCAAACACCGAAAGCCCTTCTTTCTTTGGTGGCTTCACTTCTCCGAGATCAAGCAGAAGCGCGGCGGCTTCGATATCGTCCTTGCGAATCCACCTTTTGTGCGAATGGAACTCATAAAGGATGACAAGCCTGCACTCAAACGACGCTTTCCCTATCTTTTCGCCGGGCGCGCCGATCTCTACGTCTATTTCTATGGCCTTGGCTTGCACATCTTGCGCGAGGGCGGATGCCTAGCCTTCATTTCTAGCAACTCCTATCTGAATTCGAAGTTCGGCGGGAAGTTACGGCAACACTTTCTCGAAACGACTAGGATAAAGGCCTTGATCGATTTCTCTGAGACAAAGGTCTTCGATGCTGTTGTTGAGCCAGCGATAATTGTTCTTCAGAAATCAACTGCGACTGATGGGGTGCTTAGCGCTGTAAAATGGGATGAAACCCGGCATCTCGATGACTTGGTTGATCTGGTCTCCAAACAGGCATCAATGCTGACCCAAAGCTCGTTCTCCGCAGAGCCTTGGCAGCTTGTGGGGGGACAGGTAGCGCGAGTGCTTAACGAAATGCGCGCAGGTAGAAAGTGCCTTGGTGATTTTCCCGATTGGGAGCCCAAGGCCGGACTGATTACGGGACTGAACCGGGCATTCTTGATTAGTGGGAAAACTCGATCCGAGCTGCTGAAGGAATGTCCACAAGCAGACGAAATCATCAAACCTTATATGGCGGGTGAGGATATCAAGCGATGGCGCGTCACCTTCAGCGATACATACGTGATCTACGCTTATCACGGCATTGAAATTGCAAAATTTCCAGCGATCGAGCGCCATCTCGAGCGCTACGAGATCGAATTGAAAAAACGCGCATCGAGACAGCGATGGTGTGAATTGCGTCAACCTCAGCAAGCATACGTGCCATTTTTTGAGGGACCAAAACTCGTGTATCAGGAGATTAACCGTTCCGACGCATTTGCATTTGATGAGGCAGTTCCGCATGGAATGTATGTCAATAACAAGCTGTTCTTCATACCGAACGCCCCTAAGGCCCTTCTCGCGCTGATGAACTCCACATGCGGGGTGTTTTTCATTCACACCTACTCTGGCGTCCCTCGCGGAGGGTTTCTCGCTCTTCAACTAAATATCATCAAAGCGTTGCCTATACCAAATTGGCGAAAGGCCGAGCAAGATGTTCTCAGTAAGCTTGTTGAATATATCCTATGGCTGCACCGCAGTGGTGTGGCGAGTGGCGATTTACCGGACAGCGCAGGCGGGACGTTGCTGGCGGGTTATTTCGAGCAATGGGTGAATGCACTCGTTTATGAGTTGTTTTTCCCTGATGCGCTGCACGCTGCCGGCCTGCATTTCTTCCGGCTCGCCGAAGCTGCCGAATTGGAACTGCTCGCTAATATGAAAGCCGGCTCCGAACTAACCTGGCTCCGCGCCAAGTTCGAGCAGCTTTATAAATCGGACCACTCCTTGCGCCAAAGCCTCTTCGCCCTCGATAGTATCGAGGAAATTCGAATCATCGAGGGGAAGACATGAACGAAATTCTTGCGACACCTAGCGCGACGGTTTCGCCAGTCGCGGATACTCCTCAACCGCCGGAAACAAAAAGAATTCCTTTGCGTCGATTAACAGGCGTGGAAATTCGCAATTACCGGGCTTATCGTGGGACGTTTCGGCTCGATATGCCGAAAGGAGAAAATCTTTTGATTTACGGAGAGAACGGAGCGGGTAAGTCTTCACTGTTTAACGCACTTCGAATGTTTTTCGAAGCACCCGGTATTCGCGTGCCCGAGCCGACGGCGAGTCATCCGAACGCAACGCGACCTGTCTCGATTATCGACCACAAACATCGTTTCACTTCGGATGAACCGGCGCTAAAGCTGGAATTCGGAGATCAATCCTTTGAATGGTCGGCCCAAAAGAATGATACGACGCATGAATTGGTCCGCTTCCTAAATCAGGGCAAAGGATTTCTCGACTACAAATCTTTGCTGGAGGTTCATTACGTTAGATCCAACGAGAAGGCCGAAATCGACTTGTTTCCATTGTTAATCCGCAGTCTCTTGCCCTATTATACGTATCCCTATCACGGGAAAAACAAGACATTCCAGAGCGGATGGGAAAGTTTGAAGAAAGATGTGAGACGTACTTGGCGGAGGAAAAATGCAGAGGCCACTTTTAAGGCGGATTTGACGACATTTAACGAGGTCTTGGAGAAGGCTGTTTATGATCTCGCTGGTCGAGCGACTGAAATGCTCAAAGTGTTTGGCGACGAATTCCAAGTGGAACTCCGTTTGGTTAAGGGACATTTCAAGAGCAGCCCAAAGCGCATCGACGGACCGAGATTGCTGGCGTTGCCAGCATTTCGAAAACAGCAAATTTCCGATTATCACGGTTTTTTTAACGAAGCACGACTCAGTGCCCTCGCGATCTGCCTTTTCCTTTCAGCGCTAAAGGAAAGTCCTGCAACGGGCCTTCGGCTGTTGGCATTGGACGACATTCTGATCGGACTGGACATGTCGAACCGGGTAAAGGTGATCGATCTAGTTCAGGAGTATTTTAAACAGTGGCAAATCATCATCCTGACCTACAGCAAATCGTGGTTTGAGCGGCTGAAGGCTCATCTTAAATCCTCGAATATGGACGCCCCGTGGAAGGCCGTCGTCCTATTCGAAGACCACCGGGAGCAGGAGCCTTCTCCGCGAGTCGTGGTAGAGGACAGCGGCGATAGAATCGAGATGGCGAACAGCCACCTGCGACGAAAAGATTACCACGGGGCCGCCGTGTATGCGCGAATCGCCTTGGAAGGTATGTGTCACCTTGCCTGTGCGGAAGGTTCGATTCCAGTTCACCATGTAGAATCGCTCAAAGACCGAAAGCTTGAGCATTTCCTTGTGGCCTTGAGTGCAAAACTAGGCGAGTTGCTCGATGACGCCAGACGTAGAACAGCTCTCCAATTGATGGCCCGCGTCCATGCAGCGAAGAGTTTTGTTCTCAACCGCAATTCGCACTTCGACACCGAAGAGGAGGATGCTTTGTCGGGCGAAATCGGTTCGGCAATTTCAGCGGTAAAAGAATTCGGCGTATTTCTTGAATCACAGCATTGGGCAAAATCAAATTTCCGCGGTGGCCAGCAATTGTCGCCCGATGAGCGTCTGGCCGCCAATATCGGGGCGGCGCGGGAAGCTGTCGGCCAGGCGGGCCTGAAACAGGCACTGGGAGCACTATCCGACGCGAATGAGGCGTTTTGGGAAGTCCATGGATCGCGGTTGGGCGTTTTATTCCCTGTCGGAGCCAAGCCGAAAACATCTGATATTTGGAAAGCCGCCCAAGACCAGAAGCTACTCTCCGCCTCGATCGAGGCGCGGCTCAGCCCACTTCGTCCCTATCTCTACGGTTCAGTGAAGACGAAAGATTTCGACGTAATGAAGTTCGCCGAAGCCGTGAATGCCTTAGAAGAGCTGGCCACTCCGCCAGCACCGGCATGAGTGCGAACATGTCCTGCAAGAATACACAACTAAGCATGAGACGGCTGACGAAGTCAGACTGTCATGTCTTCGGTTCAAAATACGCCGGGCAGCGCGAGTCGAGTTGCTGCGCATGTCCTTGCTTAAGACATCCCTAACGTGGACAAATAAAGTCATGCCGCTTCCAATTCCTAACTACCGCGAGATAGTCGATCTCATCAAAAAAGGCGCGACAATCGAGGCTCAAGAAAAAATCATGGAGCTCCGAGCGGCCGCGCTCGCCCTTCAAGAAGAGAATTTAACTTTGCGGGAAGAAAATCGCCACCTGAAGGAATCGCAAGAGATGAATGGACAATTGGTTCGCATCGGGAATTGCTACTTCATGAAGGACGATACTGATAGAAAAAAACCATATTGCATGGCGTGCTGGGACGCTGATCGGAAACTAGTTAGTCTGATTCTTGGGCACAATTCCTTTGGAGGTAGGACGATCTCTTGCAATATATGCGAAGCCAAAAAGAAAGACACTTAGGCATCCATTAGCCGCCAAGCCCCTCATTGTTCGCTTCATGTGCGTCCGCTACACCCTGCACAAGAACGACGCCGCGCTCGCGGTGATCGCCCAGGCGTTGGCGCAAAAGCTCGCCCCGCCGGAATGGGCCAAGCCGAAATACAACGTGACCCTGACGAACATTACGCCGGTCGTCGCATCGGGTGAAGGAGGAGCGGAGGTGAGGGGAATGATGTGGGGCATCGTGCCGGCATTCGCCCGGAAAAACGACGAAATGCGCATGTTCCCAAATGCGATGGCGGAGAAGGCGCTCAAATCGCCCGCGTGGCGCTCGGCCGTCGCCAAGCGGAGGTGTCTCGTGCCGGCGAACGGATTTTATGAATGGGAGACGGTCGGCACGATGAAGTATCCCCATTTGTTCACGTTGAGGGACGAGGAACCGTTCGCGTTCGCGGGCATTTGGGAACCGGCAGCGGAGAAACTGTCGGAGACGTTTGCCATCCTGACCACGGCGCCAAACGAGATCGTCAAACCCTATCATCATCGGATGCCCGTGCTACTGACGAAGGAAACGATGCCGCGCTGGCTCGGCGCCGAGCCGCTGGAGCCGGACGAATATGCGGCCTTAACCCGGCCGCTTGACCCAGAACGGATGACCCAGCGAGAGGTGAATCGTTATGTGAATAAATCAGGCAACGAGGGGCCGGAATGCCTCGCTCCGCCTGAGCCCAGAGTAAAAACGGCCAAACCCGCTGCGCCGCAGCTCGATTTGGGGCTGTGAACAATTTCCGCTTGCCGTAGCTGTTCAGTTGAACAGTAGTTCACGTGAACAGCTATGCTCACCGAAAAACAGGAGGCGATCCTCGAATACGTCCGCCAGGTGCAAGCGGAACGAAGCGTCCCCCCAAGCACCCGTGAAATTCAGCGGCACTTCGGCCATGCAAGCCAGAATGCCGCGATGAGCCACCTGCGGGCGCTGGCGCGCAAAGAACAGATCGAACAACTGGCGGACGGCCGCTGGGGAAACAAAGCGGCGCAGGTCCAGGGCCAGCTTTTCGAGATGCAGGTTTACGGCGAGATTCCCGCGGGCCTGCCCGCCATGCGGGAGCAGGAACCGCTCGAATCGATTCCGGTCGATCCGCGATTTTTTGGGGTGAAGAATGCGAAGCCGCAGCAATTATGGGCTCTGCGGGTTCGCGGCGATTCGATGATCGACGCCGGGATTCTCGACGGCGACATCGTGATCATGGCCCGGCGCGACCCGAAGCCGGGCGACGTGATCGCCGCATTGGTGGATGACACCGAAGTCACTTTGAAACGACTCGTGAAGGAAAAGGGACGAATGGTGTTACGCGCGGCCAACCCGCGCTACCCCGACCTCGCGCCGCGAAAAATCGAAACCCAGGGCGTGATGGTCGGGGTGATTCGGCGCGCATGAGAAAGATGAACTCACGTGTCAGGCACCCCATCCACTCTCGCCGCTTTGCGGTCGCTTCTGGCTGCGCGCTTCCCGGAAAAAAGCCGGCAGCCGGGCGGTGGCGTGCCCACGGGTGTCCGGGCGATTGACGATGCGCTTGGGGGCGGACTGCCGGGCGGCCGGCTGACAGAGGTGGTTTCGGCCAAGCCAAGCAGCGGCGGACAAACGCTGTTGACCCAACTGCTGATGAATTCGCGAGCGGCCCGGCGGCGCGTGGCCCTGGTGGACGCGGCCGATGGATTTGCGCCGGAGACTGTGCCTGCGGACGCCTTGCGGCATCTGGTGTGGGTGCGCTGCCAGAGCGTAGCGGATGCACTCGCGGCAGCCGACGTGCTCGTGCGCGACGGCAATTTCTCGGTGGTGATCCTGGACGCGCGAGGTTGCGACGAACGCGAACTCCGCCGGACTTCCGCCACCGGATGGTATCGGTTGCAACGCGCCACCGAAATCAGCACCGTCGCGGTGCTCGTTCAGACCACCTGCGCACTCGTGCCGGCCGTGCCAGCCCGGCTCGTGCTGCACACGCCACAGGCTCTCGGTTGCCGGCGGCTCGCCCGCGACATCCTTGCCACCCAGCTCGTCGTGGAAATCACCCGCGGACACGTCGACACGGCCGAAGAAAGGGCCGGATGAACTACGCCGTTCTCGTCGTGCCCAATTTTGCGCTGCACGCCTTGCGGCGGAGCGACCCGACCCTGACCGGCCAACCCGTGGCGCTCATCGCTGGCGAGGGGCGCAAAGCGGCCATCACACAAGTTTCCCCGGAGGCGACCGGCGTTACTCCAGGCTTGGTCGTCACCCTGGCCATGGCCCGATGCCCGGGCATCGTCCTGCGTCCGCGCGACTTTGCGGCCGAGATCGAGGCGGATGCGTTACTGAGAGCCGCCGCGTTTACCCTTTCGCCACGCGTCGAACTCACCAGCACCGGCTGCTGCACCGTGGATTTGCAGGGAGCTGACCCCGAACGAACTTCGGCCGAGATTCGGTTGAGAGTCATGGAACTCACGGCGGCCGGGCTGCCCGTGCGCATTGGCATCGCGGCCACGCCTCTGCTGGCGGTCTTTGCGGCCCGGTGCGCCGAACCGGTGTTGGTAGTCGACGACGAAAGGGAGTTTTTGCATCCGCTCCCGCTCGCATTTGCCGAACCCACCGCGGAACAGGCCGAGATTCTTTCCGGCTGGGCCGTGCGAACGCTCGGTCAACTGACCGCGCTTTCCAAGGCTGAGGTTGGCCAGCGGCTTGGCACTGCCGGCGTTGCTCTTTGGGAACGCGCCGCGGGCGAGACAACGCGGCCGTTGCGACTCAGCGAGCCGGCCCAGTCGTTCGCCGTGTCATGGGACTACAATACACCCATCGAGTCGCTTGAACCGCTGCTTTTTCGCCTGCGGCGTTTCTCCGAACGCGTGGCGATGGAGTTGCGCGCGGCGGGATTCGTCGCGGAAATTCTCTCGCTCACGCTCCTGCTTGAGGACGAAACCGACCACCGGCGGGAATTCCGGTTACCCGAGGCCAACACCGACGTTGATGGCTGGATGCGCGTCTTCCTCTCGCACCTTGAATCCGTACGCACAGCGGCGCGCATCACCAAAGCGCGGTTAGTCGCGCATCCGACCAGGCCGCCGCAAAAACAGGATGGGTTGTTCGACACCGGTCTGCGCGATCCGGCGGCATTCTGGGAAAACCTCGCCCGGCTCGCCGCCATCGTGGGCGACGGCCGCGTCGGCACGCCTGTGGCGGCTGACACCTACCGGCCAGACACATTTACGCTGTCCAAGCCGGTGGACACCATCCCTGCGCCCGAACCAGCGCCGGTGCATCCACTGCGCGGTCTCGCGTTGCGCCGCTTTCGACCACCGTGGCCGGTGTGTGTGGCTTGCGCGGGCTCGCAGCCTGTTGAACTCGATTGCGCCAATCTGCGCGATACCGTGTGCAATGTCAGCGGGCCGTGGCGCATTTCCGGCGACTGGTGGACGCCGGAGGCGTGGGCCGTCGAGCACTGGCACGTCGAAATGGCCAAGGGCGGAATCTATCAGCTCTCGCGGAGTAAGGACGGCTGGAGGGTGGAAGGGGTGTTCGACTGATGGCCTATGTGGAACTCCATGCCCGAAGCGCCTTCTCGTTTCTGCGCGGTGGCTCGCTCCCGGAGTCGCTCGCTGCCGAAGCGGGCCGCCTGCAATTGCCGGCGCTCGCTCTTTGCGACCGCGACGGCGTTTATGGCGCAGTCCGGCTGCACATGGCGGGAAAAGAGGCGGGCGTCCGCGCGCTCGTCGGCAGCGAACTCACGATGGACGACGAAACCGTCGTGCCGGTCCTCGTCGCCTCGCAAGCCGGCTACCGGCACCTCTGCATGCTCCTCACCACCGCTCATCTTCGCGCCCCCAAGGGCGAAGGCCGCGTGGCTTGGCGCGAACTGGAAGAAAATAGCGAAGGGCTGATTGCGCTCACCGGCGACGAAGAAGGCCCGGTGCGGCGAGCCTGGCGCACGCGCGGGCCGGCTGCGGCTGCAGAGGCCGGCGAAAAGCTCCGTACGATTTTCGGCCGCGACCGGCTGTTCGTCGAGCTACAGCGGCACCTCGTGCCGGGCGAGGAGGCAGAAAACGAATTCTTGGTCGATTGGGCGCGCGCCAGCGGCGTGCCGCTCCTCGCCACCAACGGCGTTCTCTATTCCACGCCGAACGCGCGCAACGCCCTCGACGTGTTCACCTGCCTGCGCGAACACACGACGCTCGACGCCGCGGGGCGACGCCTCGCCTGCAACCGCGAGCGCCGGGTGAAAAGCGGTCCGCTGATGGCCAAACTGTTCGCCGACTTGCCCGAGGCCATCGCAAACACCGAACGGCTGGCCGAGCGGCTGGAATTCACGCTCGCGAACCTGGGCTACCGGTTTCCCGACTACCCCGTGCCCGCGGACGAGTCGCAGGGCTCGTTCCTGCGCAAGATGACCTTCTTTGGCGCGCAGCAGCGCTACGGCTCGATTGTCGGCGACGTGCGCCGCCAGTTGGAGCGCGAGTTGGATCTCATCATCAAACTCGGATTCAGCGGATATTTTCTGATCATCTGGGATCTCTGCGCGTTCGCGCGGGAGCGCGGCGTCTTGGTCCAGGGACGCGGCAGCGCGGCCAACAGCGCCGTGTGCTATGCCCTCGGCATCACCGCGGTCGATCCCATCGCGAGCAAGCTGCTCTTTGAGCGCTTCCTGTCCGAAGGCCGCACCGACTGGCCCGACATCGACCTCGATTTGCCGAGCGGCGAGGCGCGCGAAAGCGTCATTCAGGAAGTCTATCGCCGTTATGGGCGATTGGGCGCGGCCATGACCGCAAACGTCATTTCGTTTCGCGGCAAAAGCACCATGCGCGAAGTGGGGAAGGTGATCGGCCTGCCCGACGATGTGCTCGACCGTTTCAGCAGTTTGTTTCACGGCGGCGACTATCCGCACACGCTGGAACTGAAGGAGCAGTTGAAAATGGCCGGAATCACGGACGGCCATCCACGCCTGCCGGCGCTGCTCGACACCTGCCGGCAGGTCTACGGGCTTCCGCGGCATCTGGGCCAACACTCGGGCGGCATGGTAATGAGCGCGGGCAATCTTTCGCAATACGTGCCGCTCGAGAACGCCCGGATGCCAGGGCGAAGCGTGCTCCAGTGGGACAAGAACGATTGCGAGGACATGGGCCTCGTGAAGGTTGACCTGCTTGGCCTCGGCATGATGGCCGTCCTGCAGGAGTCCCTGGAAATTTGCGCGCAGCGCGGGCAGCCGGTGGACCTCGCCCGCCTGCCCAAGGACGATCCCGCAACATTCAAGATGATCCGGGAAGCCGACACGGTCGGCGTGTTCCAGATCGAGAGCCGCGCCCAGATGTCCACGTTGCCCCGTATGAAGCCCGAGAATTTCTACGACTTGGCCATCGAGGTCGCCATTATCCGGCCCGGCCCGATCCAAGGCGACGCGGTGAATCCGTATCTTCTGCGGCGCATGGGCAAAGTCCCAATCACCTATCCCGACGAGCGGACGCGGCCGATTCTGGAGCGCACCCTCGGCGTGGTCCTCTTCCAAGAACAGATTTTGCGCGTGGCGATGGAACTGGGCGGATTCAGCGCCGCGGAAGCGGACGAGCTGCGCCGGGCGATTGGATTCACACGCTCGCAGGAGCGGCTCGACCGGATGAAGGAGAAGCTCGGCGACGCCCTGAAAAAGAATAATGTCACCGACGACGCGGCGGCTTATATCCTGAAATCTCTCGCTTCGTTCGCGCTCTACGGCTTTCCCGAATCGCACGCCATCAGCTTTGCCTTGATCGCCTACGCCTCTGCGTGGCTCAAGGTGCATCGGCCGGCGGCATTTTATGCCGCCCTCATTAACTGCCAGCCGATGGGATTCTATTCAGTGGCCTCGCTCGTGCAGGACGGGCGCCGGCACGGCCTGAAATTCCTGCCCGTCTGCGTCGTGAATTCCGACGAGAAATGCCGCGTCGATGCCGATAACACGCTCCGGCTTGGCTTCGCGTCGGTCAACGGGCTGCGCGCGGACAGCATCTCGACGTTGCTTGCGACGCGGAAGGAACGGCCGTTTTCGTCCATGGCCGATTTCATGCGACGGACCAAGCTCAACGCCACGGAGCGGCGCGTTTTGTCCGGCGCCGGGGCGCTCAATGCGCTCGCCGGCCACCGACGCGCCGCCCTCTGGCAGGTTGAGGCAGTAAATGCCGGCGACGATTTGTTCCGGCACGCGATCGCCAACGACGAAATCGCGCCATCGCCGTTGAAGCCAATGACGCACATGGAACGGGTGCAGGCCGATTTCACCCACCTCTCACTGACAACCGGCGCTCATCCCATGAAACTTCTGCGCGACAAGCTCCCGGGCATCTTGTCCACCGCCGACCTCAGAAATGTCCGGCATGGCGAGCGCGTGACAGTCGCCGGAACCGTGACGTGCCGTCAGCGGCCCGGCACGGCGAAGGGATTTTGCTTCATCACGCTGGAAGACGAGACCGGCACCGCGAACGCCATTGTCCGGCCAGGGCTATTTGAGAAGGCCCGGCTCATCATCAACCTGGAACCGGCCCTCATTATCACCGGCAAAGTGCAAAACGAACAGGGCGTGATTCACGTCATGGCCGCGGAAATCGCCGAACTGCCAAACCTCGGCCTGCCCGCGCAAACGAGCCACGACTTTCGTTGACTACCTCCACACAATTTCAATCTCGTTCATAGAGATTACGTCATGATAAAGGTCATCGATTTCAACGCCATTGGAGGCAATTCCCGCCAACTTGATGCGTTCTTTGCGAACCAAAGTAACGTTGCGATAGTCACAGACATGATGGCATTTGAATGCCTTAAACGCGATGGTGTGGACAATTACCGAAAATCCTTTGCCGCGTTTGAACCCTATGCGCACCGCGTTGTCGCTCTTAAAGACTTCTCAGACCTGCGTCACCTTCGACCAAAAAAAGCTGGTTTCTACGACGCCATTGTGGACCAAGAGCGAACCAGTAATTTCCCGCGGTACTGTCACCAGATGCTCCATGTGTCCGATGCTAGAATAATCGCAACGATCCAACTGCAACAGACTCGAGTGCAAACATTCATGTCAAAGATTGAGAAGGTAACGTCTGAAGAATTTCGCCGCAGCATTGCCGAATTGGAGCAATCGGTGCCCGCGGACCAACGGCCGAATTGGCGAGCTGGGAAACCTGTTACCGAACAAGAGTTGAAAATTGCCAAGGGAATGGTGGCTGGGATTACTACGGCGCATTTCAATGCAACCTTTCCCAATGAGTCCCTGCCCAACGGGGATGACGCGATGTATTGGTTGCCTTTCCGCTATACGGTCGCTCTCCAGGCATTGACCCTCAAATGGCTGCGCGACGGAGGGCACCAATCAGTAAGGCCGGAGAAGATGCGTAACGATAGCATCGATATAATCTATGTCGCCTACGGCACGTTGTTTGACGGAGTCCTTTCTGAAGATGCCAAGCTGCAAGAATTGTCAGAATTGGCTAACATGATTCTTATGCATGGCTACGGAGTGTGATCGGAAACAATCTCGCCCTTTGCAGCCGCCTAGCACCGGCCAGTCGATCAAACTCTCGGGCTTGTTCTAAGAACCGCACGTTCCATCGCGATAAACGTTTGCTGAAGGTCGTCAGATGCACGCTGAAGATCGGCCATGGCACCACCCAGGCGGAATGACTCGCGCAGCGCGCTGTTACGTGCTGCCTGAAGCTTAGCCAGCGTGGACTTGGCTAATTTTTTGCGACCGCTACGATTTCGTTGTTCTGCCACAATTTCAATAAAAGGTGGCATTACCCTTCTCGTCAATCCGCGAGCGCCTTGAGCCGCGCTGTCACCTTGTCACCGGAAGCAGGCCGATTGACCTGTTATTGACCGCAACATAAGATGTCACACGATCACGGTATTCTACTCATATGACGACGGAACCCATGATAGCGTCCATGAATCGCGTCTGGAAGGTCGCGTCCCGCTGGAGTGAAACGGGCACCGCGGAAAGCTCGATTCTAGACATCTTCCGGCGGCACAACGTAGTCTTCGTGGGCAAGTTTCAGGATCGCTTCCAACAAATCGAAGTGGGCGACCTCATTGCCATCTCGGACGCGAAGCGAGTGGTGGCGATGGGCCTGGCAATGAGTTTGCCAAAGCCAGTGTCTGAACTAGGGATTGAGTTCACGGATGACGACCTGAGCAAATTTGATCGCGAGGATCACGTCCTTGGCTGCCGGGTCTCGTTCAGCGACCTCGGAGAGGAGGAGCAGCCGAGCTACCGGGTAAGCACCTTCCACAGCGTGAACGAACGCGCCGACGAGTTCCGCCGAATTTTTACTGCCCACCGGCAGCGATTCGAGGAGAGGCAGCAATTCGAGATCAATGCGAGGAGTTGCACGTTGGCTTGCAATTCAACAAGCGCGGCGGATGTCTTATGGCAGGAGGGGTTAGTCTTTCGCGTGCCCGTGTATCAGCGTGCGTATTCGTGGAAAGAGGGCGAGGTGCGCCGTCTGCTCGGGGATTTGCTCGCAAATTACCTGGGAATGAATGGACGCCCAGTGGAGGAGCCGATGTTTATAGGGACGATGCAGCTTACGAAAAAGCGGTTGCTCGACGGAACCAATGGGACGACGGAGCAGGAAGTTATCGACGGTCAGCAGCGGTTGAGCACGCTGCTCCTGCTGTTGAATATTCTCAAAGGACGTTGCCCGGAGCTCCCAGTCTGGACCGGACTGGACATAGCAAACCGGATGGTGACAGCAGTGAGCAGCGGAGAGCAGCAGCGGTATTTGCGAGAGGCCATCGAGGCTGATCTGCGCAATCTTCCAGAAGAGACGCAAAATCCCTACCTGCACGTCGTGCCGCTAATTCAGCAATTGCTCGATGAGGCCACCGCGGACAACGGCGAAGACGAGAAGTCTGCCCCAAGCGCACCGTTGGATGTAGGACGATTCACGGCTTATCTGCTGAGCCGGGTTTATTTCGTGGTCATCGAGACGCGGGCAACGTTATCAAAGACACTACAAATCTTCGACGCGATCAACACCTCGGGCATGGACCTGAATGGTGGGGATGTCTTCAAAGTGCGGTATTACGAATATTTGCGCGTCACGCAAAAGGTGAAGGAAACGGAATTCGAGAGGATCAGCAGGCTTTATCAGGCGATTGATGAGCGGAACCGCGCAGCGGGCCAAACAATTTGCGGGATCGAAGAGATTCTCTCGCTCGTGCGGCATATCTTGGTGGCCCGGTACGAACTGCCGAGGACACTGCACGACTACGGCGCATCTATTTTCTTCGACCGTTTTTTCGACACTGTCTTAAGCATCAACAATTGGCCCAACTTCACCCTCGCTACCTGCCGGAGGACTGACGTGCAACTGGAGGAGTTCGAGCGATTGATAGCCGTGCGCTTTGACTGGTCGAAAGTTGTTCCTGCGCTCAGTCCCGAAGCGGGTTCGATGCTCGATTTTATTATCAGGTGGTCGCGTTACTCGAAATACGATTACCTGATCGTCCTCTTTCGTGACCGATTTGGCGCAGACCTTGCGTTGACCGAACGTTTCATTATCCAGCTCGCGAAGCTGCTGGTGATTTTCAGCATTATTTATTGGAAGGCGGTCTACGAATTACATGGTATCCTCCATCGGGCTGTCGGGATGATGTTCGACCCCGCAAGCGTCAGTACCGCCGAGGATGTGATCGAATGCCTGCGGAAACTGGCGGCGGACAAAAAGCGGACCATCGAGGTCGCATTCCATAATGACCCGATCGCGGACAACGTGCGGGCGAAGAACCTAGCCTGCCGTCTGGCGGCTTTTCTGCATGAACTGGAGGAAGGTATACTCGACGCCAAACAGATGCGCAGCCTGATTTTCGATACCGAACTCGACATCGAGCATATCGAGTCAGTAAACCACAAGGACGAGCTCGAACGTGCCAGGGTTCACGCTCTTTGGCAGGGCGAGCTGCACCAGATCGGAAATCTCATCGTGTTGGAAAGTTCATTAAATCGTTCCATCAGCAATGAAGACTATAAAACGGTGAAGGTGCCTGCCTACCGAACCAGGAGCGCCTTCCGAACGGTGCGTATACACGCAGAAGAGTTTCCCTCGTGGAATCTGGAGATGTGCAAGGAGCGAAAGGAAAAGTTGAAGCGAACGCTGGTCGATTATCTCTGCCAATGAAAAGTATGGAAGGCCAATTTGCTCTTAAGGCTTACGACTCGACGCTTGCTTTGCTCTTAGTTCTTCCAGCTCTGCCTTGTCCATTTCGCCCTGTTTTATGGGCGGTCAACCATCCATCGTTCCATGCAAGATCAAGCCGACCGGTTCGCAGAGTTTGTCGCTGCGCAGGATGAGGTTTATCCCACTGTGCTCGATGAATTGCGCGCCGGCGAAAAGCTGACGCACTGGATGTGGTTCATCTTCCCACAGGTGGAGGGGCTTGGCCACAGCCTGATGGCGCGGAAGTTCGCCATACACTCGAAAGAAGAAGCCCTCGCTTTCCTGGCCCACAGATGCCTCGGTCCGCGACTCATTGAGTGTACACGGCTTGTTCTTGCATTTGAAGGGAAGGGGATCCGCGAAATTTTAGGTCACCCCGACCACCTCAAGTTTCATTCGTCGATGACGCTTTTCTCGATCGTATCGGAATCCGGTAGCATCTTTCACGAAGCTCTCGCCAAGTTTTTTGATAATCGGCCAGACGTAGCCACACTGCACGCCCTAAAGTAGCGGAGCGCTTCTCTCGCTCAGTTCGAGCTCATGGAAGGAGTAGGGATCACGGCCTATCGAACGATTACTCCGCGTGCCTCGATGTCTCCGTGCGGTTTATAACGAACGGAGGGTGCTCGAAAACTCGGGTGCTCCACGTCCTGGCCTGCTCCTGCGGCATGAAGAGCTCAAAACCCAACCGAACGATCAGGATGTTGGGCCGACTGCGCGGGCGCACGGCGAGTAAGGCTGCACAAGCGCGGTCGAGCGCATCGGGCGCCGGCCATAGCTTTTTAACTAACAGGACCAGGGCGATTGCCGGGCTGCGCGACCAACCCATCTGGCAATGCACCAAGAGTCCGCCTGGAGCGGTTTCCTCTGCGAATTGGATTGCGGCAGCGATGCTTTCGACTCTGGGCACGCAAACGGCTTCGGGATCGCGCGAGTCCTCGGTGTCCTCGAAGCGCAAAGGATGAACCCGCTTCGCCTCACGCAAATCTGCCGGTACAGTGGTCGGGCTGCAAATCGAAATGACATTCCAAAAACGTCTGTCCATCCGGGTCATTCTCACGGCTTCTTCGCGGGAGCCGATCGCAAGGTGACGTTCGAACAAATCGAGATGCATAACATTTAGAGATCTTCAGGTTGGTATTTCGGGTGATATTTATGCAACCCGCTTTCTCACGGCCTGCCCGAATCTCCATTGGAATCGAATCTTGGCCGATGATCGCCGGGCATCGGCCGGTAGCGAATGCGAATGCAAACACCCACTGCTTCAGAATGTCCGTCATGACTGCCGATTTCGGGCGGGTGATATTCCGCACCGCGTTCCCAGCCATTATTCAATGCGACAAATCGTTTGCGCGCGGGAGCATCAAAGTAGAAAGTGTTTCCATCTTCACTGAGGTGCATCTCGATCAATGTGGTCGCGTAGCATTGCCCCTGGCGCGCAATCTGGATCAACTTGGTCTCGCCTCGGACAAGATCAAAGCAGACCGGCTCGTAGGGATACCGTTTCCCGTAGAAGGCCACCATGCCGCCTTGGATCGTGACTGTGATGATATCTCCATAGCGCGCCTGCTGATAGAGTGCCGACAGACGCTGCTGCTCCTGAGCCGCAGCTTCAGCTGCCAACTGTTCTTGCCTTGCACGCTCAGCTTCGGCCTGTTGCGCGTTCGCTTGGTCGATTTCAGATTGTCGGGCCTGATACTGAGCCTGTTGCTCAGGTGAAAGTGCTGTCCATTGTTCCTTGCTGAGTCCGAGCGGGTAGAAGGCACAGCCACCGGCCGTGAACATCACGGCACTCATAGAGAGAAAAACGGCGGTATGGATGGACGTGAGAATTTTCATGGAGGTATTTCTTAAAAAGTTTTCTAATCCTGCTTGTGGCGTGGCTCGACTATCTCTGCACGCACGCGGGGCGGCCCGAATATCCGGTGCCAAATGCCCATGACGCTGTCATGAAGAAGCATCGCCGCTGTGTAACGCACGGCCCCGCTTTTGAATAGGCAGCGGATGACGCAAGTTGTGACAGCCACAGCCGCGCCTAGCGGGGATATTCGGCAGAGCGCCATGAATCCGAAAGCGAGCAGGAGATATCTTCCGATTGTTTTCATTTTGTGGATATTGGTCGGCTGCAAACGCGCCGGCGGAAATCTTCATCGATCAAAGGCGTAGGCCTCGGCGGCATGGTAGGCCATCTCCCAGCTGGAGGCGATAACTCCTGTTTTTACTTTGGACGAGCTGAAGAAGCCCGACTGTTCGATATAAACATGATGGTTCTTGGAGTGCCAAAAGAACTTATAGGGCTTCCTGCTGCGTTTTCCGCGAATGGTGCCGAGTGGTTTGATTTCGTCGCTCATGGTAGTGTTTTTTAGTTGTTGGTGATGTTGGCTAAATAATTAAAACGTTATTTCTCACACGGTTTTTGCGCTGCCAGCGGAGCAGCCGCCTCGACGAGGCTGTTAAGATCAATTTTTACCCAATAAGGACTGTTTGCCCGGTCGCGGCTGCTCCATCCGTGATTGCCGTGCGCCGCCACGATCTCAAATGTCCCGACCTTGATTTGGCCGTGATCGAAGAGCACGACCTGGCCGGTGACATTTGAGGCCGCGCCGCCGTAGTAGTTTACCCAGACCGTGGTCTGATTTAGATCAACCGGCTTCCGAAATTCCACGAATTCGTAGAGTCCTCCGACATTTGCGTGGCGTTCATCCGAGTAGAGGAACGCTTCGGGCGAGCGATCATCGCGATAATAGACTTCCTTTTTTCCCGGAGCCGGCTGGACGTACAAATCCAAATCAACATCAGACGACCACGCGATGCCGATCCCAGTCTTGGAATTGTCTAGGGTAACCGGTACCGCGATGTGAATCGGGGCCGGAGGCGGAGATGCCACTGACACCGTTGACGATTGAGCAACGACCATACTGTGGATCACTGTCGGCTGAGGTGTTGGCACGAGTTTGGGCATGACCACCACTGGTGTAGGCTGAATCTTAGAGGGTTTTGGTTCTGGCTCTTGTGTTGGTAAAGCAACTGGAGGCGCAGGAATTTGCTCAAGCCATGCAGGCACGTCACGCGGGGCGGCCGAATGCATCACCGGTTTTTCGTCCGAAGGATCAGCCTGGGCAGACAATACCGGCATCAAATCCTGCCTGAGAGCCCGCTGTAGAACGCGGGGCAAATCGGTATTGAACGTGACGAGTTTGCCGCCTTGGGCTTGCACAAAGAGAACCCAGAAGCGCGTGACGGCATGCTCATGCAGTTCATTCTTCCAAACCGCCGAGCTTGGAATCGCCCAATGTACGAACACTTGGTCTAGCCGGCCCTGCTTTTCGGCCACGCCGTAGACCGATTCCGACAGTGTGCATTTCAAATGTCCGTCGCTGGGATAGCGCCCATCGCTCATCGAAAATGTCGGCTCCGTTTGATTCGTGTACAGTGGGCTGCCAATAAGAATCACTGAGCGATAGGCTCCGCTCTGCTCGTCTCCAATTTCCTGCAAAAGTTCGGGCGCCCTAAGAGCCGCCGTACCGGCGAGGCTAACGTCATCCTCTTGAGGGGTTTCGGCCCACTTTTTGAGGCCTGCCAACAGCCGAGCAAGGTCGCGATTCTGAGCCCTTGCCGCCGCGTTATCATACCGAAGCGCAGGTATTGTTGCTTCACCGAGGGTCTCGAGCGACCAGCCATCCCAGAGTTCTAGATTGGTTCCGGCGGGAGCTCGCCTGAGAATGAACGCTCGGATCTGTTGCTGCTCCTTTATGCGCTGTGCTGGCGTAGTCCACGGCGATACTACAACTTGAATCGTAGCGTCGGCTGCGTGAGCGATAACCTGGGCACTGAGAAGCATTGCGATGCAGGGAAAGATATTGAATATGCGCATGGTGAATGAGAATTAGGTTGCGGTGTTCTTCAGTGGTCAGTTGCTGTCGAGGAACTTGATCCGCTCCTCGATAAGCGAGAGGCGATGCCGGGAGCGCTCATAGGCGTCCTCTCCAATTGCGATCCAGGAATCCCGTGACGCCTCGTAGGTGGCCAATTCGGCGTCTTCACGACCAATCGCCAGAGTCGAAAGATTGATCTTCCCGTCAATTTCCTCGATTGCCTTGGCCATACGTTCCCAATCAGGATTTGACGATACGACAGTCGTCGGTGTGAAAAGCGAGGCGAGTAGGATTGTGAGCCAGGACGAACCGGCCAATGCCGCGAGATACTGCGCAAGAGTGAAAACAATTGTGGCCGCCTTACTTGGCAGCTCGTAGTCTTCGCGCAATGCTGTGCCGTAGTTCGTGGCCAACAAAAGTAGCCAAGTGGCGACCGCGACAACCCCAACGCAGTGAAAAGCCACTTGAATAATCCGCATCCTGGCCGAGGGATCGCGGCGAAACAAAAGCTTCGTGGCAAACGCGAAGGTTATGATAGGTGAGGTAAGCATCAAAGCCATGCCGAGGCTTTGAAGTTCGAATTTGCGCAATGTCGCCGCACTAAGCCATTCGCACGCCAGTACCGTAATTAGGGCTGCAACAACTGCCAGGAACCCAATGAATCCGTATCCGCTCGGCGCGGAAAGCTTACCATCGCGCTTTACGATCATCCGTGGCGTAGCATCTTGATCTTTTTTTAGAACGGCGCGATCTGACGCATTGCGTTCGATCTCCCGAATAGCCGTTTTGCGACGGGCCTCGATGCGGCCCTTCTCATCCGCCCAAACAGCATCGAACATTAGTCTACCGCGACGTCTTACATCCTCAATCGGCTTACCAATTGCAGCAGCCGCATGGGCAGCGCTCACCAATTCGTTTGTTTTGTCCTCACGCATCCCGAAATTAACCTCTGGGATCTCACGGGTTATCTTTTTGCCCCATTGCGAATCTCGGGAAGCGCGAGCTTCTCCGATAAAAGATCCATCAACCTTGCGCGCCCGCTTTACCCGACCGGGCAGCCATGTTCCGTGATGTCCATTGTTACCATGCTTGCTGGTGTTTGCTGGGTGGTTGTTTTGTGTGGTGGTGTTCATCTCACTAAGGAAGAGTCATTAGATGTGCGCTTTTCCGGAGTTCTGTATTGAGAATGTGATTTCCGTTGTGTCGTTTTTTCAAAAACGCATTCCCGCGTCGCAAAAAACCCCTGCAATCAAGTTAAATTGGGCGTCTAAGCCCAACATGCACCGCTGAGTTGCATTTGCCGATAATTCCCCCTTTCCTCTTTGCAATGAGCCAGAAGCGTCAAATCGACCGTTACGAGAAGGTGCTCTGGCTGGCGCGACTTAATGCGCGCTTCGGCTCGCTTTGGTGGGCAGAAGAAGAGCTCTGGAGAAACTACCTCGAAAGCTATGTTGGCGCCCAAGATCGCGACGGGCACCCCGGTGTTTCTGTGCGATCGAGCGAATTAAAATCCTATTTTGAGAAGGTTCCACTTCTTTTCGGCCGCACTGCGAAATATGGAGAAACCGGTCCGATTTTAGCCTGCCTAAGACCCGACAATCCGACACATTTGACAGTCTTTGGGACCATGCTCAATCCAGCTCAGATTTGGGTAGCCGAATTTGATGGACGTATCGGAGTGGCGCGAGTGCGGCGTTGGATTCACAAGTGGGAACTCGATATTCAAGAGAAACGATCCCTCTCAGATTGGTATCAGCGCAATCTGAACCCGATATGAGCTACCAGCCAAACCTCGCAGCGTGGATTGAGTGGCGTGAGTTATGCGCGTTGGGTCAATGTTGCGATAAAACAAAGGCCGATCTCTCTTCATGGGCAAAGATTGCAGCGCACCGCCATTGGTCTGGTACACTTAACGATCAGTTGGATTGGGCTTGGCATCTACTTGAAACCAAGTTCGTGCTTCGCGGTCTCGCAGGGGCAAAGGAGCTGAAGATCAGGATGTTTGAAGTGGCAGCATCTGTTGATGATGACCAAGGACGGCTTCGGGTCCTAGAAAACTACGCATCGAAGGTACTTTTCACTGCTCTACGGGATTGCGCCGTGAAAGAAACGTGGGGTAGGCGCGATGCAGTCTCAGGATTCACCAGGGTATCTATCGAGCGGATCGACCTGCCGGATGCTCCATCGCTCGAGGAAATGCTTGCTCCGGCTGATTTCCGAGGGCTTCACCCGGCTTCAGCGGCATCGTTTGAAGAACTATCACACATCGCACAAGGCGAAGCTGAGGAATGGTTGAGCGCGATGCCGCATCGTGAAAAAGTAGCGTTGGGCGCTTTCTTCACCGATCGGTCGCTCACCGCGCCCGACGTTGTGAAAATGGCTGATTGCGAGAAATCGCAGCTATACGCGGCCAAAGGAACGGCCGTTCGGCGTTTGGTTGATGCTCTTGAAACGAAATATGCGGCCGAAAACGATCCGATCATGGTGAACGAACTTACTAGCCTAGTTCTGAGATATTTGGGTGAGAAATGTGGAAAAATATTTGACTCCGGAAAACCGGATGGAACCTGACTCTTAGTATTTAGGCAATACCATGCCAAAACTTCCAACATTACAGTGGCTACCGGCTCCGCGCGGCTACGCCGAGCGATTAGCCCGCTGGCGAGACTTATGGTTAATCGAACAGCAAATCAGAACATCTGAGCCCGAGTATGCGGAGCCGCTCCCTTTTGCGCCTCGCGAGTCTCAATGCGAGGACCCACTTTGGGGAAGATTGGCGAGCCCTATCATTGCGGACGCCGAGCCAGAGGTTGGCCAAATCCGTTTGCTGGCAGGCTGGGTTGTGCCGAAGGCTCGGCGCCCTGTTCTTGTTGCTGTTCTTTACGCCTGGGAAGGCGATGTGATGGTGATCTCTCCCTTTGGGCCATTCCCGGAACCCGCGACAACCAGCGAACTATTGACCGGGCGGAGCGATGCAATGCTGCAGGTTCTCTCTCTTTGGAATACTCGAACGATTAGCTCTGTTAACTTGAAAAAATCGAGCCGTTTTGTTGGTCACCTTTCACCTCAAGAGTTAACTGAGTCTCGAACTGTTTTTCGCCACTCTCTAGCCGGGGATAATATGCCAGAATTGATCTGGGAGAGAGTGGGCTCACCTATTGTAAATGCTGACGATCCGAGAATTGTATATCAAGATGAAGAAACACAAGTAATGACGCTACAACTCGCGTCCGATAGCTTGTTGGATTATCAACCGCATGACCTTCCACTGGCCGCGGGCTCTCGGGATTCAGCTTATGAGTTGATTGACGAATGGGAGCGGCACATCGAAGGAAGCTTGTGTCGTCTGCGCTTCAAGGAAAGCTCGTTGGAGATTTCGATAGCGATTATCGACCCAGCCGGCAATCCATCGCTGGATTTTGATAGAGCCGAACTGATCGGTCGCGACAACCGAGTGCTCGACACATTTGACGGACCCTTGGCGACAATTCGGCGTGAGGATCGCTCGGCGATCTTCGCGATTCGCGCAAGCGGAGGGAAACTTTTGCGCTTGCTCTAAATCCTACGCAAATGCCGGCTGAGACACCTCACGATCCACCGCTTTGGCTAGACTCGCAACTAATAGGGTATAAGCCCACTGTCGGCCATCGACCCGATGAATTGGTGGCTGTCGAACTCTGGGTAAGACGTTGGCTTTATGCGAAGGCAAGCGACGCGCGCATCACAGCGGAATTCGACGGCGCACTCGATCGCTTCCAGTCCGCTTATAACCCGGCGGCAGCAGCCGAATTTAGAGATGAGTTCGAAAATTTGCTGCTTCCGCTCCGTGATTGTGATGTCGCAGTGCTCGAGACTGAGCCCCAAGGCTTGAACCCGGATCAAACACGCCTGTGGGGGAAAGTTACTGACCGAATACTTGCTTTTCTACGAGCCGATGGTGTCTTCGCTATTGTCCCTGAGCAGACCGTAAAGGAAGCGATAGCGATTCCGTTCCGATTCTTCGTCACGAGCGGGGCAGCAGTCTGTCGCGACGCTGATCATCGCGACCTGGAGGAATGGTCCAGAGTTCTAAGAGAGTTGCAAAGGTTGCGAATTGTGCCCGAAGGCCTTTCCGTCCAAGTTGAGGTCAGCTTCCATGATAAGAAACCACGCGGAGATAGTCTTGGTCTTGCTTTGGCCTTGGCTTACGAGCGATGGCGTGCCGACCCTGGCACACCATTTTATGCGCCGTTGGAAGTGCTCGCGACCGGCCGAATAGCAGGAGGCCGAGTGGGACAAGTTGTAGGAACCGGCGGCCAAACCAAACACGATCCTGAAGGTGGAGTAAAAGGCCAACTCGCCGAGCGCCTTGCAGCAAAACTATTCGCTGCGATTGACCTGTCGCCAGACGCGAAACTCACAGATACCGCGATAGTTTCAAAAACGTCGGGGACGGCTTGGGTGGACATGAAACATGCCCTATTAGCTGTTATTAGAAATTTAGGGCTAGCCGAATGCGGGGCGTATCTAGAGGAACTCGAGGATTCGGATGCTGCAATCAACGGCTCCGATCTAAGCAAGCAGGATTTATGTTGGGGAAAAATCGGGCGACTCCAACGGCTCATCGCATACTCTCAGCCCGAAGCAAAACAACGGCTCTTAGCACAGCGAGATCGTCTTGCAAGTGACCTGGGCTTTACTAAGCACTTTTTACGGCCTTTTGCTGATATTGAGATACGGCATTCCCATGTTTTTGGCCGTGATGACGACCTTGATCGACTGACCAGATGGATTGAGGGCACAATGCAATGGATAACGATCATTGCTGCCCCAATTGGACACGGCAAAAGCGCGTTGATGACAGGATTGAAATCGCGGATCGATGAAACCGCAACGAGGAGTGTCTTCATTCACTATTTCGCCCAAAACTCTTCTACGAAAACCAATATGGCCCCTGAGTCGCTCTATAGGCGCCTCACCGAGCATCTCTACTGGGAGATAAAAGAAATTCCGCCGAAATTCGATCCGTTGGCTGCGAAGGACCATCTGGGCGTGGCATGGACAATCTGGCGCAACAGAAAAGAGCGCCGAAGTTTAGTGATCTTTATCGATGGACTTGATGAGGTCGCCGGTACGCTGGAACCAATATTTCCCTTGGATTTAAGTCCGTCGGAGCGGGTTCGATTAATTGTTTCATGCCGAACCGGCAATACTCCGCGACCAGTGATCAGAGAATGGAAAGAAGCTGCGGGGGATGCTCATTGCGTTGAATATGCTCTAGGTGCCCTCACAGCATCGGGACTGGAGAAGTGGATCGAGAACTCAGTTCCGAGTCTGACAACTATCGAATGTCAAACTCTCGCCACCACGCTATTTGTTTTTACGAAAGGTGCCGCACTCTTTACGCGTTACCTTCTAGATGACATCAGGGCCGAACTTTTGGTTGGCCGACCGTGGCAAGCTTTGCTCGCGATTACACCGAAAAGCTTTAGCGAATATGTTCAAAAGCAGTGGGGAATTCTAGATCAACTAGCCCTTGAAAAACCTCACGTCGAGCTTGGCATGCGGGTTATTAATCAACTTCGCGAGGCAAATGGTCCGCTTTCTCGTAAAGAATTGAGTGAAATGCTTAAGACAACTGCGGGGCTCGAATCATTGCCGCCCGAAGTCTTGCGCTGGTTAGATGTCCGAAATGACACTGACGCCGAGAAGCACTGCTTCGCTTTGAATCACGAGGCCATCCGTTTGGCTCTAAAACCAAATAAGAACGATGCGAGTCGCGCGCTCCTCCTTGATTATTGCAAGAATGGTTGGCTCCGAAAGGAGCCTCATGCCCTGCGATATTTTCCCGATTATTTAATCAGGGAATGCGCCTGGGCAGAATTGGAGATGCTATTCGCTAACCCGGATTTTACTAAACTACAAACAGAGGTCTTTCCCGAGGAGCCGGCGCTTGCACTTACATCGATTCGTCTAGCACTTGAGGATGCCACGCACGACATGAGGCCAGATCCAATCGCGGTCACTGAGCTATCGTTGACTCAAGCGACGCTGGTGAGATTACTGACAAACGAACAAAGTATCGACGCAGAAATTACGGAAATAGACGATGTGCTGGTTTATGCTGAAAAAATGGCTGGTTTACCTGTCCAATGGGATCCTACTGCGACAAGGATGTGGCGATTGGTGGCAGCCTGGTTGTATCACCAGAAGCACAATCAGGTTAAACGGAACGAGTACATGGGCGCCTTCAGCCGAGCGCCTCAAAAAATCTCCTATCAGTGGACCTATATAGTTGCCGACTTGCTTCCACGATGTTTTGATCTCCCCAATGGGAGCGGAACGTTCGCCGAAATCGCTTGGCGTTCGCTACCAGCGGACACTTTTCCAATACTGGTGACTGGCGTTGCTGAGTTTAGTGGGCGTGAGCAAGCGTTTACCAAGTGGCTGATCGAATCGACCGATAGCGACGGGCAGTCGCTTTTAGCCGAAGAGCAATGGCACGGGCTTCGGTGTCGCTGTGAATTGATCTCTGGGTGGGCGAATTACGGGAATTGGCAAGCGGCAATGGAATACGCTATTGCTCCATTCTATTATCGTGTACCAAATTTCCGACATGGAGCAGACCGCATTCGCCATCTGGGCGGACTCGCAAGAGCTGCAAATCGGGTCGATATCCTCAAAGAACTCACACGAGAATTGGTTGAGAACGAGCCTAGGGCAGGCGAAAGGCCATATAAGTTTTGGGAGACCATTGGTCAATTATGTGCGTGGCGAGTCGGCTGTGCGATCAAGTGCGGGCACGCGAGCAGAGAAGAGATTGCTTATATTGAGGACATTGCGAATAGTTGGCTTCTCAGCCTCGCCCGCCAAAATCAACCAGGTGCAGTGACTATCGCGTACGAGCTCGCGGAAGCATTTTCTGAACCGACCGGAAGAAAACTGGAGTGGAGTCGCGCTTTTTTCAAAAAGAAGGCAGCAGAACATTGGGATCACGCTTGTGCGCGCTGGGAGATGTTCAAATCGAGGCCCAATGCGCATACGCTTGAAATATTCCAACAGGTTATGTGGTTAGCGCAAACCGTAATGACGATGACAAAACGAAATGTTTGGTCACCGGAGGAAAATGCAACGAAAAGGCACCAGTGGGTGGATGCCATTCGTGACGTATTGCTTTTGGAGGACGATTCTTCGCGTTTGTCCAACATGCTTGCGCGACCCGAGAGCAAAGACCGAGCCCGACAGCCTCGCATGCTTGAGGTCCCTGAGTGGGGCCAGGCGATTGTCACTGCAACGGAAGTCCTTCCGTATTTAAGCGAAGTAACTCCACATGAGATAGCGAAAACGATTTGTCTTGCGCGAAATGCAACGGATCGAGGTCGAGGAATCTATCGATGTCTCTCTATTTGGGCCAATGAATACTCGCAGGAAAAAGCAAATGGGTTGGTGAATGATTTGCTTGAAACTAGGTGTTGGAAGCCGGAAGACGTCGCGACCGGCTGGGCTCTGTGGTTTCGCCATGCTCGGCAGCGAAATCGTTCAGACGCCCTGACATTTCTAGTTAAATCGATTATGGTTGGAACCGCACGGCTTGGCGGGCCTAAATCCGTTCACCGTGCTGAATTGGCGGCTGAGATTGCCGCAAGGCATTCAGATATTGGGCGAAGTGATCGTCTTTTCGATTTCGCCTGTGATCTAGTCTCAGATAAATGCGGTGTTGATCCTACTGCATACAGCATCCTGCTTTGGAGTGATCTTGCGAAGGCCGCGACGCCAAATCCGAAATGGCGCGCAAGAATTACGAACCATATATCTGTCCAGGCAGACGCTGCCGACAGCCGCAATGTACCGATCGGAGCAAAAATTCAAATATTTATTAATTATGCCTGTTTAGCAGCGGACTTTGGTGATTCGGACCGGTCGGGTAAGGCACTGATTGCGGCGGAGCAGCTAACAAGAAATCGCATTTACGGTTTATGTAGGAAAGTAAACGCTCTTTGTGACGTCGCTGAAGCTAGCGCAAGGTGTGGTTTTCCGGAGGAAGCCGAAAGGATTTTCACAGAGGCCAAAAAGCTAATCCCAAATTCTGACGGAGAACGCCCCTTGGGCGTGAAGCCTAAAATGCTTCGACCGCATTTGGCCGCGGGTTGGCTGTTAAGTGTCGCGAAAGCTTTGACATATCAATCTCCGCCAAAGCACTGGTTTCCGTTTGTGGTGTGGTCTGAAACTCTAATGGATCCGGTCCGTTGCTGGAAAGACTGGAAGAAATCTCCGGAGTGGGAGGAGGGCTTGGAAGATTTACTGACACGAGAAGATAAGGGAGATTTTTTCCGGGCTACGGCGATAGCAAATGCCTGGCGGGCACTTTTTGATCAGAAGTTTCACAGCGACAAGCGTTACTTGTGGAATACGGTGCGAGACTCGCTTCAAAAAATCGGTGATCCTTCTACCTGGGCTCGTGCACAGCGTGACATTGCAATAATGGAGGCCAAGGCCGACTTGGTTGATGCTGGCCGCGCCAAGTACGCGCTTCGCCGAACGCAAATGTTAGGCTCGAGTATTGATAAGGATGATGTGATTCATCGCGTAGGAAGTGCGTTTTCAGAAAATTATGCGAAGGACAAGCGAACCGCGGATTCAGAGAGGCACCGCATTGCCTTTCTGCTTACGGTTCCCGACTCCGCAGAGTCATTCAGTTCAACATATCTTATGCTGGCCAATCTCGTCCGGCTATTCCCGGAGCACACAAAGCAAGTGGAGAGTGTGCTTAGGAGACGCGGCCTTGTTGCATAGCGGATTCTCGACTTCTCAATTAGGAAATTTTGTTACAACTCGGGCGGTTGACCCAATGTTATCTTTTAACGCGTCAGCTTCATCGCCTACCTCGTTTTCTGAATATCTAGCTATGAATGAGGAGCACGCCCGATCCTTGCGTCGGCAGTTTTCGTCCACTTAAAACCTCGCTTTGCGACCGGAAGTCGCGGCGACTACACGCATTGACGAGCCTAATTACCTCGCTTTGCTCGTGATTTTCTAGCTCTGCCCCGTCCGTTTCGCCCCATTTTATGGGCGGTCAAGGTCGTATCGCTCCGCGATCTCCACCACGCGCAAACATTCCGCTTCCCCCTCGTTGGTCCCGCAGCGGGACCGTGCCTCGGCGCTCCATTCAGCGCTTTGACTTTCGCCCATCCCGAGCGGGTGCTCAAACGGGCAGCACCCGAGATAACTCGACACGACGTTGAGAAGGGAACGCAGTTCGCGCGAGCGCTTACCATGCGCGTTTATGAAGCTAAACTGATTTATTCACTTGTCTCCCTTGGCGAAGATGTACGCCTGAACAATCCGGCGACGATTGCGGATTACTTACGGCCCGCGTTCGAAGAGAATCCCATGCAGGAGGCGTTCTACTGTGTCTATCTTGATCGGAAGAATCATCCGTTAGGCCGCCACCTCGTCTCCCTTGGAACGGTTAGCAATACGTTGGTTCATCCACGCGAGGTTTTCCGCGGAGCCATACTTTCAGGTGCGTCTGCATTGGTCGTCTCGCATAATCACCCCAGCGGTGACCCAGCCCCGAGTGCGGCCGACATTCAAGTTACCCGACAACTTCGTGAAGCAGCAAAAGTCCTCGATGTTATCCTGATGGATCACGTAATTGTCGGTGATGTGAACGCTGACCCGCAAGGGCAGGGATGGTATTCCTTCAGGGGTGCGAACCTGCTCTGACGCAAGTCGGGGCGCAGGTCGCACAAGTAATTGTTCAACTATGAAGAAGAAACCTCCATAAAACTGAACCTGCGGTTCCGTCCGCAGTAGCTTATCGGCACCGGCGTGACTGGCAACGGTCGGGTCGGAAGCTGCCGAGACAATATACCGGCGTC